>CAIQBC010000108.1 GCA_903869955.1 uncultured Opitutia bacterium | reverse complement strand
TGATGCTGATCCGCTCGGCGTCCACGCGGTTGGCCGCAACTTCGTGGCGCAGCCAGCTTTCAAACAGGATGACGTTGCCCGCCGCCGCTGGATAGGTGGCATGCGTGCGATTGATGGGACGGGCGACGGTGCGACGCGGCGGCGCAGCCATGAATTTGCTCAGGCGCGGGTCCTCGAATTTCAGACCCGGACACCCGCGCGGCGTGACAACGTAATAGGTGCCACTGATGACCGAAAGAGGATGCAGATGCAATGAGTGGGCGGCGGCGGGCGGCATGATGTTGGCCCAGCAGTCGGTCATGCGAATGGCTCGCCCCCGCAGGTCGAAGTCGAGCGAGCGGGCGAAAGCGCGAGCGTGCCGCATGAGTTTTTTCTCCAGCGCAGCAAAAGTGCTGGAGAACTGGTGCAGCTCGTTCAGCGAGGCGTAGCTGGTGTAGCCGCCGGGATAATTTTTGGCCGACCAGCGCCGGCCAGCGGCATCAAAGTCGCGGAGCTGCGCACATTCCGTGGCGAGCGAGGCATTGAGGCGAGAGAGACCGGCCGCTTGCAACGGCTCACAATAAATGAGGGTGGGAAACCAGGCGCGGGTAGGCATGACGGCGGCAAGTATGGGCGCAGCCGTGGCGCGGCTCAACGGTGTTTTATGACCGACAAACGCACGAACGACGGACCTGAATCCCCCAATGGCAGCCTCCCGGACCGACCATGCCGACCGAAGCCTTCGCAATTTTACCCCAACGGTTGTGGCGCATTATCCAATCTTGGGGGCCAAATGCCACCGACCGGCACCGATTTTCCCCTTGCCCGTCCATTGCTCCGCCGGTGGTGTTTGCCTGCCTCTCGTCCTCAAGCCCCTTCGCCATGAAGCTCCCCTCGCCCCTCCTTCTCCTGTTTGCCCTCACCGCCTCCGCACTTCACGCGGCCGATGCACCTCAGGTCTGGCGCGACCCGGCGCAGCCTGTCGCGGCCCGCACCGCCGCGCTCCTCAAGCAGCTTACCCTCGAAGAAAAGGTCTCGATGGTCCACGGCAACGGCAACTGGACCTCCGGCGGCGTGCCGCGCCTCGGGATGCCGCCACTCTGGATGGACGACGGCCCGCTGGGGGTGCGCGCAGAGACCCAGACCGGCGGTTTTCAGTCGGCCGGCCGCGACGACGACGCCGCGACTGGGATGCCCGCCACCCTCGGCCTCGCGGCAACATGGAACCAAAGGCTCGCCTTCGACTACGGCTCGGTCATCGGCGCGGAGGCGTTTCGCCGCGGCAAGAACATCATGCTGGGGCCGAGCCTCAATATCCAGCGCACCCCGCTCAACGGCCGCAACTTCGAGTATCTCGGCGAGGACCCATTTCTTACCTCGCGCATCGCGGTCGGCTACATCCAGGGCCAGGCGTCCGAAGGCATCACCGGCACGGCGAAGCATTTCGCGGCGAACAACCAGGAGACGCAGCGCAACACCGTGGACGCGCAGGTGGACGAACGCACGCTGCGCGAGATTTATTTTCCCGCGTTCAAGGCGGCGGTGCAGGAGGGCGGCGTCCTCTCGGTCATGGGTTCTTACAATTTTCTCAACGGCGTTCACGCCTGCGAAAACGACTATCTGCTGAACCAAGTGCTGAAAAAAGAATGGGGCTACCAGGGCCTCGTCGAGTCCGACTGGAGCGGCACCCACGACACGAAGGAGGCCGTCTTTGGCGGCCTGGACATCGAGATGCCCGGCAACGGCCAAGGCGGGGCCAACAACTTTCTCGGCAACGCCTACCTGCAAGGCTTGCAGGACGGCACTTACCCGATGTCCACGCTCGACGACAAGGTGAGCCACATCCTCTACGTCATGTTCAAGCTCGGGTTGCTCGATGCGACCCCCAAGCGCGGACCCCAGCCCATTGACGCCACGCACCCGCTCAGCACCAAGGAGCATCAGGAGATCGCGCGCCACGTCGCCGAGGAGTCCATCGTGCTGCTGAAAAATAGCTCCGGCCTCCTCCCGCTCGACGCCGCAAAGATCAAGTCAATCGCCGTCATCGGCGACAATGCGCAGACCAAGTTTTCCATCGGCGGCGGCTCGGCCACCATCAAGTCGCCCTACGAGATCACCGCGCTCGACGGCATCAAGACCCGTGCTGGCGCGGGTGTGAAGATCACTTTTGCACAAGGCTACATCGCAGCTGGCGCTGGTGCCGGCGGGCGGCGGGGAGGGGCCGGTCCCGGCGGCGCGGGACCGCTCACACCTGCCGCACCGGGCCTGCTGAACCTCGATAATCTCAAGACCGCGCTCACGCTCACCGAAGCGCAGGCCGCACAGATCGCACCAGTCCTCGCTTCGGCAAACACCGCGCAAACTGAACTCACGACAATGCAGACGACCATGACAGGCTCACGTAGCCGGCTGGCCGAACTTCTCGGGAACATCCTCACGGTCACCCAGCGGGCTCAGCTCGCCCAATTTCTGAATCCCGCAGACGTGCCCTCTGCGGCTCAACTCACCGCCGAGGCCATTGCTGCCGCCAAGGCAGCTGACCTCGTTATCTACGTCGGCGGACTCACCCACGAAACGGGTGATGCCGAGGGCGGCGACCGGGCCGACATGAAAATGCCGTTCAACCAGGACGTGTTGCTCGCGCAGGTGCTCGCGGCAAACCCCAAGACAGTCGTCGTACTCAACGGTGGCGGCGCTCTGGAGATGCCTTGGATCAATCAGGCCAATACGCTCCTCTACGCTTGGTATGGTGGCATTGAGGGTGGCAACGCCCTTGCGCGCATCCTCTTCGGCGACGTGAGCCCGTCGGGCAAGCTGCCCAACACATTCCCGAAACTCCTTGCCGACACCCCCGCCGCCCACGGCGGGCTCGAGGCGTATCCTGGCATCCCCAATCCGGCCGTACCCCCACGCGGCGCGGGCGGCGGCGGGCTTGCTGCCGCCGGTGGCCGTGGCGGACGCGGCGGCAACGCCCTCGTTCCGGTCAGTATTGAGAAATACTCGGAGAAATTGCTCGTCGGCTACCGCTGGTATGACACGAAGAAAATTGAGCCCATGTTCCCATTCGGCTTCGGTTTGTCCTATACGAAGTTTGCCTACTCCAATCTCCGCCTCGTCCCCGGTGCGGCGGCGGGCGGCGTGGTCGTCAGCGTCCAGTTCGACGTGACCAATACTGGTACGCGGGAAGGCAGCGAGGTCGCGCAGGTTTATCTCCACCAGGAAAAGTCCGCCCTCGAACGTCCGGAGAAAGAGCTGAAAGGCTTCGACAAGGTCTCACTCAAGCCCGGCGAGAAAAAGACCGTCACGGTGCCGCTGAACAAGACCTCGTTCGCCTACTTTGACCCTGCCGCCGACAAAATGGCCTGGGTCGCCGAGGCAGGCAACTTTCAGGTCATCGTGGGTGCGTCCTCGCGCGATCCACGTCTGAACACCACCTACCGCCTCGCGCAGACGAGCATCTTCAAGGATTGAGCCGGGAATGCGGTCGCCCTCTCAGTCGGCCTCACAGCCGGCAGATGAGCAGCTCGCGTTCGTAGATCATTTCCTTGGGGAGGTGATCGTGCAGCTCGATGAAGAGTTCCTCGTGACCGAGGACCTCTTTGCGCCATGCAGCCCGGTCCACCGTCTGGAGCTGGGTAAATTTTTCCGGCGAAAAATCCAGGCCCGACCAGTCGAGATCGCAATAGCGCGGCACCCAGCCGATCGGTGTCTCCTGCCCGAGCGCCCGGCCACGGGCGCGGTCCACGATCCATTTCAGCACCCTCATGTTTTCAGCATAGCCGGGCCAGAGGAACTTGCCGTCAGCATCCTTGCGGAACCAGTTGACATGAAAAATGCGCGGGGTCTCGTTAAGTTTTTTCTGCATTGAGACCCAGTGACGGAAATAGTCGCCCATGTGGTAACCGCAAAAAGGCAGCATCGCCATCGGGTCGCGGCGCACCTGACCGATGGTGCCGGCGGCGGCGGCCGTCATTTCACTGCCCATCGTTGCGCCCGCATACACGCCCGCGCTCCAATTGAAAGTCTGATAGACGAGCGGCATCGTCGTGGCGCGACGTCCGCCAAAGATAATTGCGCTGATGGGTACGCCGGCAGGATTTTCCCAGTCCGGGTCAATGGTCGGGCATTGCGATGCGGGCGCGGTAAAACGCGAGTTGGGATGGGCCGCCTTCGCCCCGGTCTCCTTGGCGAGGGCGGGCGTCCATTTTTTGCCCTGCCAGTCGAGACACTCGGCGGGCGGGGTGTCTGTCATTCCCTCCCACCAGACGCCGCCGTCAGGCGTGAGCGCGACATTGGTAAAAATGGTGTTCTTCGCGAGCGCGGCCATCGCGTTGGGATTGGTCTTCAGCGAGGTGCCGGGGGCTACCCCGAAGAAGCCGGCCTCCGGGTTGATGGCGCGAAGCCGGCCGGCGGCGTCAGGCTTCAGCCACGCGATGTCGTCACCGACCGTCCAAATCTTCCAGCCTTGCGACGCGAAATGCGCGGGCGGGATGAGCATGGCAAAATTGGTCTTGCCGCAGGCGCTGGGGAACGCGGCGGCGACATAGGTTTTTTCGCCCCGGGGATCCTCCACTCCGAGGATGAGCATGTGCTCGGCGAGCCAGCCTTCGTCGCGCGCAAGATTGGACGCGATGCGAAGCGCAAAGCATTTTTTCCCAAGCAGGGCGTTGCCGCCATAGCCGGAGCCGTAGCTCCAAATCTCCCGCGTCTCAGGAAAGTGGACGATGTATTTCTCCTTGTTGCACGGCCAGGGCACGTCCTTCGCGCCGGACGCCAGCGGAGCGCCGACGGAGTGCAGGCAGGGGACGACGCGTTTCTCGCCGCGGTCAATCTCGCGGATCACCGGCAGGCCGATGCGGGCCATGATGCGGGTGTTGATCACGACGTAGGGCGAGTCGGTGAGCTGCACGCCGAGCTGCGCCATCGGCGAACCGACCGGTCCCATGCTGAACGGCAGCACATACATTGTGCGCCCCGCCATGCAGCCGGTGAACAGCTCGCGCAGCTTGCGCCGCATCTCGTAAGGGTTGACCCAATTGTTGGTCGGGCCGGCGTTGTCCTTGGAGAGCGAACAGATGAAGGTGCGATCCTCGACGCGCGCAACGTCGCCCGGATCGGAACGGGCGTGGAAGCAGCCGGGCCAGAGCTGCTCGTTGAGCTTGGTGAACGTGCCGGCGGCGACGAGTTGCGCACAGAGCGCCGCATTCTCCTCGCCGGAACCATCCACCCAATGAATGGCGGCGGGCCGGGTCAGTGCGGCCATTTTCTCGACCCAGCGAAGCAGGTGGGCGTTGGTGCTGAGGGGCTGGGCGGGATCGCGTGGGCTCATGGGAAAGAGGAAAGAGGAAGAGGCGAAGGCCTCGCACTGGACACGAATTAACTGCGGGAGGCTAGGCAAGATTTGCTTCATGCGAAAAGAAGATTCCTATCGGCCAGCCAATCATCCAAGCTGATACCATGCGCCCGATTCTCGCTTCGTCCTTCGGGGTGACCTGACCCGTGTCTGCAAATCTCCTCGCCCCACCCGTCCATCCTCATGATCAAACTTTGCATCTTCGCCGGCATGACCGTGGGCGGCATCGTCGGCTCGCTGCTCGGCAACGTGTTCGGCTGGGGAATGTTTGACCTCGGCTCATTTTTTCTGAGCAGCCTCGGCAGTGCCATCGGCGTGTTTGTCGGCTGGAAAATCGCGCGTCGGCTCGACGAATGAGCGCAACCCTCCCCGGTTGAAACGCGGTGCCGGAAAATCGCGGCGGGCAGCAGGTTTTCTCCGCATCGTCCGCGCCCTCCGTGTTGTCGGCTTCCCTGCCAAGCTCTCACCCCGCCGGTTCAATGTGTACCGACACATCGCTCACGCGCAGTGGCGAGGCGAGCAGCGCATCTTTCACCGCGTGGGCAATGTCGTGGCCTTCGCGCACCGTCAGCATGCCGTCCACCCGCACCTGGATGTCCACCAGATGGCTGAGACCGCTTTTACGCACGCGACATTTGTCGAGCGCCCGCACCCCGGCGACGCCGAGCGCAAGGGCCCGCACCTCGTTTTCCAGCGCGGCGGGCGCGGCGGTGTCCATCACGTCGCCGAGTGCGCGGTTGAACATCCCGACCCCGTTAAGTGCGATGACCGCCGCCGCCACCAGCGCCGCCCAATCGTCCGCTGCCTCCCAGCCCGGGCCACCCACGACTGCAATGGCAATGCCGACAAAGGCCACGGCGGACGTGAGCGCGTCCGACCAGTGGTGCCAGGCCTCAACGCCAAGGCCTGTGCTCCCGAGCGCCATCCCCGCCGCGTTCATGCGGCGCGCGAGCCAGAGCTTGAGCACGACCACCCCCGCCAGCAGCGGCAGCGTGAGCCAGTGCGGCACCGCGTGGGGCATGAGGATGAGCTGCACCGCGCGCACGCCGATCCAGCCCGCAGCCGCGAACACAAACACCGCCACCGCCAGCGCCGCGAGTGGCTCGGCCTTGCCATGGCCGTAGGGATGGTCGGCGTCGGGAGGCTCGGCTGCGACGCGAAAGCCCGCCCAAACCAACAACGAGGAAAAAATATCCAACAACGACTCAACCCCGTCGGCGATGAGCGCGTAGGAGTGGCCGAGGACGCCGCCGGCAATCTTCACGGCGGCGAGCACGGCGTTCAACGCGATGCCGCGCAACACGAGCGCCGCACCGGCTTCCGCGCGGGCGCGGACGGCAGCATGGTGGGCGGGCGAGGGCGACCACAGCGGCGGATTCACGGCGGAGCGAGGCTGGCGGAGTGCCGCGCTGAGTTCACGGCAATTTTTTCCGTTGCTGGCCGCAGATTTCCCGGAGCATCCCACGTCCCGCTTCTCGCCGGCGTGCTCCATTGGAAGCACGGCCCGCCCTCGCACTACCGTCCGTCTCGGCCGCGCCATGATGGACCCGGGTACCTCACGCCAACGGAGACCCCAACGGTCGCGCCCTCCGATGATCAAGTGCTCACGCCATTTTAACCAGCGTACGTTTGCCGCCGACTTTCGCCGAAGCGTAAATGGCCTCGATGATCCGCATATCCTGCCGGCCCATTTCGCCAGGCACGCTGGTCGGCACCTTGTCGCGCACGCAGCGGGCAAAGTCGTCCATCTGTCTCGCCTGCTGGTAGTTGCCGTCATTACGAGCAATGCCAAAATCCAGCGGCCCTTTGGCTGTGATGGCGTTCGTGCCATTGTAATTGAATGCGGCGGGAAAATTTAAGAAGCCTTTTTCGTAGTCCACCCTGAAACGGTTGGTCCCGCCGCCACCGGGCTTGGGCACCCGCGTGTAGCTGGTGTAGCCGTCACACTTGGCGCCATTGGCAAACTCGAGGGTGAACTCCATGGTCTCCTCCACGTCCTTGTAGATGTCCGGCATGGTCACCGGCCCGGGTTTGGCCGTCACGGCCACGGGCGACTCGCCGTTGGCCGCGAGGACGGAGGCATGGATGACATAGATGCCAAGGTCCATAATCGGCCCGCCACCGGCAAATGCCATCTTCGTGCGCCACGCGCCGGCCGTGTTGCCGCCGGTAAACTCGCCGTTCAACGTCTTGAGGGCACCGAGCTCTTTCCACCGCGCAATGCGCATCATCTCCTGAAAATAGGGGTCAAAGTTGTTCCGGTAACCGATGGAAAGCTGCACGTTGGCGGCCTTGCAGGCGGCGATCATCTGGTCGCACTCGGCAACCGTGAGCGCCATCGGCTTTTCGCAGCTCACATGCTTGCCGGCCTTGGCGGCGGCGAGGGTGTTTGCGAGGTGCAGACTGTTCGGCGTGACGACATAGATGATGTCAATGTCGGGGTTGTCTTTGATCGCCGCCATCGTGTCGTAACTGTAGATGTTTTTCTCCGGAAACCCGTATTGCGCCGCCAGCTGCTTGCCCTTGCCCTCGGGGTCACCAGTAATGGCGCCCGCGAGATAGCAATTCTGCGTGCGCTGCAGCGCCGGGGCGAGCTGGCCGGTCGCGTAGCTCCCGAGGCCAAGGAGCGCAATCCCGAGCTTCTTTGATGAAAGCGGCGGCAGCGGGGCCGCCGGACCACGGGCGGCGCGGGCGGTGGAGCCGGAGACTGCAAGGGTGGCGGCGACCAGGCCGGTGCCACGGATGAATTCACGGCGCGAGAGCGGAAAACGGGAGGAAGTGTTCATGGGGAATGGGTCAGGGGATGAAAACTAGGGAGAACGTGGCAAGGCGGCCCGACCGCGGCCGCCGTGTCAAGCCCAAGGCCGGAACGGTGAGGACGCATTAACCCCAAAAAAGGCCAAAGCTCATCGTAAAAAAGCAGGCCAAGCAGGTCTGCGGATTGACAGCCGCGCAGCGGACGAAAGATTGGCCCGCATCATGCCCAGCCTACGTGAACTGCTCGACGCGCATCCTGTGGTGCTCCTGCTCGATTCGGCCTCGGCACAAGTGCAGACCGCGTTGTGGCCGGGCCGAGGCGCTGGGCCGCTCTGGCGCGCCCGCCACGACGAGGCGGGCACGGGTCTGTTCCCGTGCGTGGAGGAGCTGCTCGAAGCCAGCGGGCGGAGCATCGCCGATGTGAACGCGTTCATCTTTTGCGAAGGCCCCGGTTCCGTGCTCGGCGTGCGCACCGCCGCCGTCGCGTTACGCGTGTGGGGCGTCCTCAACCCCGCGCCGGTTTTCGCGTTTCAGAGCCTTGCGCTCGTCGCGCACGCGCTTGGTGACCCGGCCGCCAGCGTGATCGCCGATGCGCGCCGCGACTCATGGCACCTCGCGCGGCTCGGTGGGCGGTTGCGCCGGGTGCCCACGGCGGAACTCACCGGTGACCTCGTGATGCCGGAGCATTTCCGGCACTGGACGACCATGCCTGCCAACGTCCGCCGCACCCCTTACGACCTCGCGGCATTGCTCCCTCGCACGGCCGAATCAGATTTGTTTCATGCCACCGACGCGCCCGACGCCTTCCTACACGAGGAGCCAGCCTACGCGACGTGGACCCCGCACGTCCACCAAGCTCCCGGCGCATCGGGCAACCTGGCAGGTGGCGCGACCGGCGTACCACCTGCCCCCGAAAAGCCAAAACCATCGCGGGCCTCGGCGGGCAACGCCCCGACCACCACCGCCCCATGAGCGCCAACGACCGAGCCTCTGCCCGCTGCTGGGCCGATGTGGACCTCGCCGCGCTTGAGCGCAACGTATGTCTCATCCGTGCCTCCCTCCCCGCGCGCATGCGCTACCTCGCGGTGGTGAAGGCCGACGCTTACGGCCACGGGCTGCCGCAGATCGCTGGGCGGCTGATGCACGCGGGGGTGGACATCTTTGGCGTGGCCAACCTCACCGAGGCCACCGCCCTGCGTGAAACCGGCACCGACTGGCCCGTGCTGCTCCTCAGTCCGCTCCTACCCGGCGAGGACCGCCCCGCCGCCGAACGCGGTTTCGCTGCGACGGTGTCATCCGCCGAGGAAGTCGTGCGCCTCGACGCCGCCGGCGCGGCCGTGGGCCGGCCGGTCACGATCCACCTGAAAATTGACACTGGCATGGGCCGGCTCGGCGTCTGGCATGAGCACGTGCCGGCGCTCTGGGAAAAAATTTTGCGGGCCCCGCACCTGCGGCTCGCGGGCGTGTTCACCCATTTCGCCAGCCCCGATGACGACGCGGCGTTCACCGCCGAACAACGCCAACGCTTCCTCGCCGCACTCCAACGCTGCCCCGGCCTCGATTCCACCTCGCTCCTCGTCCACGCCGACAACAGCGCCGGCCTCGAAACCATCGCGGCCGGCGGGCCATTCAACGCCGTGCGGGTGGGCCTGCTCCAATTCGGCGTCCTGCCGCGCGCCGGCTCGCTGCTCGCTGCCGTCCGCACCGAGCCGGTGCTGAATTTTCGCGCTCGCGTCGGCCTCGTCAAACACCTACCCGCTGGCGCAAGCGTGAGCTACGGACGCACGCACACGCTGCGGCGCGGCTCCACCATCGCGGTGCTCACCGTTGGCTATGGTGACGGCGTGCCGCGCGCTGCGAGCAACCGCGCGTCGGTGCTCATCCGTGGCCAACGCTGCCCGGTGCTCGGCCGGGTCACGATGGATCAAACCGTCGTGGACGTGACCGACGCGCCCGGCGTGGCGGTTAACGACGAGGCGGTGCTTGTGGGCTGTCAGAACGGTGAGGAGATTTCGCTCGCCGAGTTCAGCCAATGGGCCGGCACGATCCCGTGGGAAGCGCTCTGCGCGATCACCAAACGCGTGCCGAGGTTTTACCACGGCGGGCTGGGGCTGTGATACCAGTTCGCATTCAATGGTATAATAACCGGTCTTTGAAGACACCACCTTTGGTCGCGACCGCCTCAGGCCATTCATTGCGCCGGAGACTGCGCGGCAATTTGCCGCTCCGTCTCGGCCCGCAGCGCGTCCCACTCCCCCGCCCCGGCCAGCGCGGGCGCGGCGAGAATTTCGCGCAGGGGAACGAGAACGAACATCCGCTGCTGCCAGCGGGGATGTGGCACGGTCAGGCCGGGCAGGGTAATGCGTTCCTGACCATAAAACAGCAGG
Organism: uncultured Opitutia bacterium; assembly: GCA_903869955.1. Lineage (GTDB taxonomy): Bacteria > Verrucomicrobiota > Verrucomicrobiia > Opitutales > Opitutaceae > CAIYUN01. The sequence continues at coordinate 10,589 of CAIQBC010000108.1, read as the reverse complement.
TCGAGATCCAGGGTGCGCGGGGCATTCGGCACGCTGCGCTCGCGGCCGTGGGTGCGCTCAATCGCGAGCATGGCAGCGAGCAACCCGGCAGGCGCCAATGCCGTGGTGAGGGCGGCGACGCCATTGAGAAACCGCGGCTGGTCGGCCAGCCCAATTGGCTCCGTCTCGATGAGCGCGCTGGTGGCGAGCACCCGCGTCTGCTCCAGCCGGCCGAGCGAAGCCACCGCCGACGCGATCTGGCCCGCGCGGTCGCCAAGGTTCGCACCAAGGGCGATGAGCGCCGTAGTCATGCGTGCGCTTTGCGCCGAGACGGAAACTGGCGCGTGACGGTGACCGACACCCCGGCGAAGCTGGCCGCCACGGGCGGGTGCGCCTTCCGGACCTCGACGGTTACGGTGCGGACGGACGGATGCAGCGCGCCGGCCTTGGCGGCGATGCGCCCAGCGAGCGTCTCAATCAGGTGGCAGGGAGCGCCCTCCACGACCGCGCGCGCGGCCGCGATTAGGCGCGTGTAGTCCACTGTGTCCGTCATGCGGTCGCTGCGCGCGGCCGGCCGGGTGTCCAGCCCGACGGTGAGCGTAACGAAAAAACGCTGCCCGAGCGTGCGCTCCTCGGTGTGAACGCCGTGGCGACCGTAGAGCTCGAGCGAGTGGATGACGAGTTGGTCCATGGGTAAAGCTAGGCAGGAAGATCGTAACCGAGCCCGTGTGCAAGCGCATCGGCCATGCGAATCGCCGGCCGCAGCGCGGCGACCTCATGGACGCGCACCATCTGGCAGCCCTGCGCAATGGCCCACACAACGCTCGCAGCCGTACCCTCAAGGCGTTGATCCACGGGGCGGCCGAGCACGTGGCCGATCGTGGATTTTCGCGACGGGCCGAGGAGCACAGGACGGCCGAGCACGGCAAGGCGGGAGAGGTTTTTGACCAGCTCCAGGTTTTCCGGGACGGTCTTGCCGAAGCCAAAGCCGGGATCCACCCAAAGTTGGTGCGGCGGCACCCCGGTGCGCTCGGCGAGCGCGAGCGACAGGCGGAGGCCGGCGAGGATTTCCGTCCAGAAATCCCCTGCCCGGGCCGGCGCAGCCGGGTGCATGACGATGAGGGGGCACGCCAGCCGCGCGGCGAGGACGGCCATCGGAGCGGGCAGGAGCGCACCGAAATCGGGTCGGCCGGCGGCGAACGACTGGCACGCAGCGGCCAGCACTTCCGGCGCGATTCCGGCCGTGAGGCCGCTGATATCGTTTATCACGTCCGCGCCGGCGGCAATGGCGGCGGCGGCGACGGCGGGCTTCGTGGTGTCTATGGACAGCGGCAGGCCGGGGCAACGGGCGCGAATGGCCGCAATCGCCGGCAGTACCCGGCGCAGCTCCTCGGCCTCGCCAACCGGCGCATGGCCGGGACGGGTGGACTCGCCACCGAGGTCAACGATGTCCGCGCCTTCTGCCAGCAGACGTGCGGCCTGGTCGGCGGCTGCGCCGGGCGCGAGATGCAGCCCGCCGTCAGAAAACGAGTCGGGCGTGGCATTGAGCACGCCCATAATGAGCGTGCGCCCGCCGATAGGGGGCAGCGGCCGGCCATGGGGGCTCGTCCAGCTTGGCGTCATTGGGGGGAAATGGCGGCCGATGGTTGGGCGAGTTCGGCAGCCCAGCGCGTGCGGAGCTCCACGATCCACGGATGGCGGTGCGCGTGGGGAAACTCCGCGCAGATTTCGCCGGCTCCATCGCGCGCGCGACGGACCGGTGTGAGCCCGCGCACGGAGTTGCAAACGAAAATGGCGTCGGCCGCGAGCATCTCCGGCCACGTCGCTCGCACGGCGCGGGCGGGAAATTTCTGCGTCAGCGCCCACGCGAGCGCGATGCCCGCGACCGGGCCAAGCGCGGGCTCGGGATGGCGCAGCTCGCCGCCGGCGATCCACGCAAGATTGTGCCACAGCCCCTCGACTACGAACCCGTCGGCGTTGAGAAACCCGCCTTCGTCCTGGGGGCCGCCACCGCGCAGCTGCAGTTCCTGCCAGCCGAGGACCGTGTTGGCGTATTGGAGGCTCTTCGGGCGCGGCAGCCATTCCGGTGGCTGGCGCACCGTGCGCAGCAGGCGCAGATCAAGGCCGGTCTCGGGCGCGGGCGGCGGCTGCGGACGGAGCGTGAGCAGCTCGCGGGGCTGCGGGTAAGTTTTGTCGGCGGCAGGTGAGCCGGCGGTGACCGTGTAACGAAAAACGGCGTCGGCCAGCGAGTGGGCTTGCAGCAAACGGGCCACCGTGTCGTTGAGGCGCACCTCGTCGCGGGCGAGCGTTTCGGCGGGCAATGTGATGCCGGCGTGCGCGCACGCCACGTCGAGCCGCGCGCGATGCGCGGGCCACAAGAATGGCCGGCCGGCGGACGTGCGGAACGTCTCAAAAAAACCGAGGCCATACAGCACGCCGTGGTCGTCGGTAGCGAAGGCGGCCGACGCGGCGGGGACAAGTTTTCCGTTGGAATAGGCGAGGCTCATGGCGCGGGTCGGTTTTGCCACGCGTGGCCGGCCGCGTCGAGCGCGGCCCAGAGCGCGGCGGCCTTGCGCAGGGACTCGTCATGCTCGCGAGCCGGGACGGAGTCGGCGACGATGCCCGCGCCGGACTGCACATGCGCCACGCCGCCGTGGACGAGCAGCGAGCGGATGATGATGTTCAGCTCCATGTCCCCGTCGTAACCGATCCAGCCGAGCGAACCGGTGTAAAAGCCGCGGCCGACGGGCTCGAGCTCCTCGATGATCTCCATCGTGCGGTGCTTGGGGCAGCCGGTGATGGTCCCGCCGGGAAACGTCGCCCGCAGCGTGTCCGTCCAGTCGCGCCCGGCGGCGAGCGTCGCCTCGACCTGCGAGACCAGGTGCATGACGTGGGAGTAGCGCTCGCAGGCCATGAACTCCGGCACGCGCACCGAGCCGTAGGTGGCGACACGCCCGAGGTCGTTGCGCGCGAGGTCCACCAGCATGAGATGCTCGGCGCGCTCCTTCCCGCTGGCGAAGAGCTCGGCCTCAAAGCGCGTGTCCTCGGCGGCATCGCGCCCCCGCGGACGCGTGCCCGCGATGGGCCGCGCCGCGAGCCGGCCGGCACGCTGGCTGACCAGCAGCTCTGGCGAACCGCACACGAGCGTGAAGCCGGGCAGACGCAGCAGACCCATGTAGGGCGAGGGGTTCAGCCGGCGCAGCTCCTCATAAATCCATTCGGGCGGCGCGACTGCGGGTCGGCTGCGCCGCAGCGACAGGTTGACCTGGTAAGTGTCGCCGGCGGCGATGTAGTCGCGCACGCGGCCGGCGGCGGCGGCGAAAGTTTCCGCCGTGAACGAGTCGGCCGGCACGGCGCTGGCCGCAGCGGGCGGCACCGGTGTTTCGCCCGTGGCCGCCGGTGCGGCTGCCGCCCGGGTCCACCCGCTGTCGGCGGCACGGGCGGCGGCGGTGGCGGCGAAAAAATCTGCGGCGAGATCGGACGCGGGGCCGGCAACAGGCTGCCAGACAATCGTGTGCAGCTCGCCACGCGCGTGGTCGTAGGCAAACAGCTCGCGGGCCTCGGCCAGCACATAGAGCGGAAGCGCCGGGTCGCGGGGTGCATGGGGGGCATGCTTTTCCCAGGCGGAGGCGAGGTCGTAGTTGAGGAGCGCGAACCAGCCGCCGACGAAGGGCGGGCCCCCCGGCCAGCGCGGCACGGCGCGGGGCGCGGCGAAATGGCGGAGCAGGTCGAGCGGGGCGCCGGGCTGCCGGGCGGGCGGGCGCGGACTTGGGTGGCTGCCGCTTTCATGCACGTCCGCACCGTCGCGGTCGCCCAGGAGAATGCGCCCGGGCCGGTGGCAAAGATAGCTGTAATGGCCGTCGCGCGCACTTTCGAGCAGCACGCTGAACGGGGTGGTCCAAAAACCGAGCCAAGCTTCCGGCTGCGGCACGGCGCGGACCAAAACCGCAGGCAGCAAACGGTGGCCCTGGGCAAACCAGCCTTGCCAGTCGCCCAAGCTGACCGGTGCGCGCGGCGCATTGAGTGTCCGGGAAATCAAGGGGCGCGCAGACTCGGCGGCACCTCTGGCAAAGACAAGGCCCGACTGGGACCCGGCGGGCCGGGCATCGTCAGACATCCCGCCGGGCGTAGGACTCGTGCCAGTGCCCGAGGGCGAGGCGGCTCAGCAGGAGCACGCCGCCGCTGAACAAAAACCCCAGCGCCCCCGTGATAGCGACCACCGCGAAGAGCGCAGGGTATTTGGCCTGCGAGCTGTAGATCAGCGCCTGAAAGCCCAGCCCACCGCCGTCGCCCGCCGAGCTGCCCGCCGAGTAGTCGCCGATGACCGCCCCGATGGGCGCCAGGATCGCCGCGATGCGCAGCCCCGTGAAAAAATAGGGCAGCGCCGCCGGCACGCGCAGCCGCCAGATTTCCTGCCAGCGGCTCGCCCGGCACATCCGAAACAGCTCGACGAGCTGGCGGTCCGTCGAGACGAGGCCCTGGGTGGTGTTCACCACCAGCGGAAAAAAGCAGACCAGAAACGTGATGAGCGCCACACTCCGGAGGCCCGGCCCGGCCCAGAGCACAAACAGCGGCGCAAGGACGGGGACCGGCGTGAGCTGCAGCAGCATCAGGTAGGGGGACAGGCCCGCCCGCACCAGCGGCGAGAGCGAGAGCACCAGCGCGGCCAGACCGCCGAACGCGAGCGCAAGGCCAAAACCCAGCAGCGCGCCCTCGAGGGTGTTGCACGTGGCGCGGGCCAGCACCGGCGCGTTGGCCCCCAGCGCTTCGAGCACCGCGAGCGGCGTCGGCAGCAGATACCGGCGATCGTCGGACAGGCCATAGTGCGCCGCTGTCCACAAGGCGACCAGCAGCGCACCGGCGAGGAGCGCGACCAAGGCGGGAAGGAAAGGGTGGCGGCGCATGGGGAGCTCAGGCGGCAGTGGCGGCCGTCTCCGCCACGCGCAGCCGGCGCGAAACCTCGACGACAAGGTCCTGATAGTCGCGGGCCAGCCGCGTCTCCGCCGTGCGCGGATACGCCAGCGGGACGGCAATTTCGGCGCGCAGCCGGCCGGGCGACGCCGCCATCACAAAGACCCGGTCGGAGAGCAGCACCGCCTCGGCCACCGAGTGCGTTACGAAGAACGCCGTCCACCCCTGCTGCGCCCGGATGGCGAGCAGTTCCTCCTGCAGCCGGCCGCGCGTCAGCTCGTCGAGTGCGCCAAACGGCTCGTCGAGCAGCAAAATTTTCGGCGCGAGCGTGAGCGCACGCGCGAGGGACACGCGCATTTTCTGTCCACCGGAAAGCTGGCGTGGCCACGCCGCCTCGCGCCCGGCCAGCCCGACGAGGGCGAGCGCCCGGGCGCGACTCACGGCCCGCTCGGCCGCCGGCACTCCGCGCAGGGTCTGCGGCACCTCGACGTTGCGCGCGACATTCAGCCACGGCAGCAGCGTCGGCTCCTGAAAAACGAAGGCCAGCTCCGCCGCCGCCTGCTCCGGCGTCCGTCCATCCACGGTGAGCACGCCGTCGGACACGCCCGTCAGCCCGGCAATAAGCCGGAGCAACGTGGACTTCCCGCAACCGCTCGGCCCGACAAAGCTGATCAGCTCGCCCGGCCGCGCCGTGAGCGTGATGTCCGCCAGTACGGGCGGGCCGTCGCCAAATTTTTTGGCGACGCCGCGGAACTCGACGATGGCGGAGGCCGGGGGCATGGCTTTTTGTGGGACGGGTGGCAGGCGATGCCAAGGTGTTTTGCTTCCCACCCAGGGCCAGGGGAGGGAACATTGCGGGTGGCGGCGGGTCACGTCCGGCCCGCGGTTCCGGCGGCAAAGAGAAAGGTTGCCGAGCCACACGGCATCCGCCTTTCTGCCCGTTCACCCACCTTTCCCCTGTGCCAAAACCTGACAAAGCCCCCTCCGTTGTCCCCGCCCCCCAGCCGCTGCCGGCGGTGCCATCGGCCGCGCTTGCCTCTGAGACAGATTTCTCGCTGCTGGGGCTGACGGTGCCCAACTGGTTCTGGGCCGCGGCGGTGCTCTTTCTTGTGGCGGTGGCCCGGCTGGCCTACGACAACTCCTTCCATACCGAGCTGGCCCTGGACAACGCCTTGATCATCAATCAGGATATCCGGCTGCGCGACTGGAAATTGCCGGAAAAGGATCCGGTCACGAGCAGCGAGCGGCCGGGTCTGGACCTGATTCGCACCGAAGGCTACTGGTACCCGAGTTTCCCCAGCGACCTCTACCGCCCGCTCACGACCATCACCTACGCGTTTAACTGGAGCGGGCCGGATCTCTCGGATCCTGTCCACCCGGGGGTGAGCAAGCCCGCCCCCACCTACCTGCGGGTGAGACTGCTCTTTTTTTGCCTCCTCACTGGCGCCGTGTTTTTGCTGGTGCGGGCGTTTGCCCGGCCATGGTGGCTGGGGCTGGTGGTGGCGGGCTCGGTGGCCGGGCTGATCTCCCTCCCGGACTGGTGGCATTGGTCGTTCACCGGGAACGGGCTCAATGCGGATGGCAACGGGCCCAACCCCGACATCTCGTATGGATTTCACGTCACGAATCTGCTGATTCATATCCTCAACGTCCTCATGGTGCTGGCGGTGGCGCGCCGGCTTACGACCCGGCCATGGGTGGCGCTGCTGGCGGCGGCGATCTTCGCGGTACACCCGGTCGAGACGGAGTCGGTCACCAACATCGTGGGCCGGGCCGACGAACTCTGCACTTTCTGGATGCTGCTGGCGTTTTGGTGCTACCTGCGCTCAACCGTGGCGGGCCTGCTGCGCCCGCTCTGGCTGCTGGCCTTCATGCTGCCCGCCGCCGCCGCGATGTTTTCCAAGGAAAGCGGCTTCATGCTCGTGCTGCTGCTGCCGCTGTATGATTTTATCTTCCGCTGGCCGAGGCTGACCGGGCCGCTCGGGGAACGCCTGCGCACGGCCATTTTCGAGTTTGGGTTCAAGGGCTGGATCGCCTTGGTGCTGCCCGTGTTGCTCTTCCTGTTCGTGCGGCACGGCATGCTGGAGACGCAGCCCACCTACGGGCAGCTCTTCATTGACAACCCCATCGCCCGGGTGCCGGCGGAGCTGAGCGAGGTAACCGCCGTCCACAAGCTGACCTTCTCGGAAAGCGTTGGGGCCTGGTGGTACAAGATCACCCTGTCCGGCGAGCTCACGGCGTTCAAGGTGCTGGGCCGCTACCTCGCTCTGCTGGTTTTTCCCAACACGCTCTCCTGCGACTACTCCTACAACGCGATCCCGCTGTATGGCGAAGGCACGCTGTGGGAGAACGTCCAGTGCTTTATCGGGCTCGGGGCGGTGGCCGGGCTGCTGTGGCTGGCGTGGAGCCGCCGCCTGGCGTCCCCGCTGTTTTCCTTCGGCGTGTGTTTCTTTTTCGGCATGATCCTGCCGACCTCGAACATCCTCTTCCCCATCGGCAGCATCATGGGTGAGCGGTTCCTGTATCTGCCCTCCATCGGCTTTTGCCTCGCGGCGGCGCTGGGGGTCGCGGTGCTCCTGGAGAAAACTTTCGCCACGATGGCCCTCCCGTCCGACTGGCGCGGCCTGGCCCGGTTGGGGCTGCCGCTGCTGCTGCTGGGCGCGCTGGGCTGGCGGACCTACGAGCGCAACAAAGACTGGGCGAGCGAGTTTTCCCTCTGGCAAAGCGCCGTGGCCGCCGAGCCCAACAGCTTCAAGGTCCACAAGGGCCTCGCCAACGGCTACCTGAACCGCGCCTCCCAGAACCTGGATCCCGCCGTGCGCGAGAAAGGCGTAGACGACGCCATTACGGCGGCCGAGGTCGGGCTGGACGTGATTAACTCGCGGCCGCTCCCGATCAACCGGCAGGACAACACCCTGTTCTGCGACCTCGGGATGTATTACAATCTCAAGGGTGACATGCTCATGGCTCCCGGCCGCCTGAATGGCCCGGTGCCGCTCGAGGCGGAGCGGTTTTATCAGAAGGGCGTGGACATCATGATCCGGGCGCGCAATGTGGACACGTGGGTCAACGGTGCCTCGCGCGGCGACCGCCTTCAACGCGGGATCAAGCCCGACAAGATCTCCGACGTGGGCAATCCCCGCGTCCACAACCAGCTCGCCCAGTCCTACCTCGGCCTTGGGACGGTGCATCAGCAGCTCGCGACGGGATTTTTTGAGCAGTTTCGGCGGCAACTGGACGAGACCTCCAAAGCGGCCTCCCTCCTCGACCGGATCAGCTTGGAGGCCATCCTGAAGAACGTGCAGCCCGCCGTGGACTCGATTCTGCAGGCCCAGCAGAAACTGGATACGATCGCCAAGTCCGCCCCGGCGGAACTGCGGCCGCGGCTGGAAGAGACCATCCAGTTGGCCCAGGCCACCGTGCTCCACATCGGGCTGATGGGTCAGGCGCTGGACGAAGCGACAAAGGTCGCGACCTACGCCTGCCATCTGGCACCCAATCAAGTCATCTGCTACCTGCTGCTGTCGCAGGCACTCATCAACAACGGCAAATACGAGGCTTCGGCCATCTCCATGCTGCAGGCTCTCCAGCTGCAGGCCATGCAGATGGACGCCACCGGCATCGCCAAGCTGCCGCTTTGGCAGAACCTGCAATTCGCTTACGCCAACCTCGGCCAGCGCGACGCGATCATCACGCCCACGGCGACCAACCCCGGCTTCGGCGTCAACGTCAAGGACAACGCGATGGTCCGGCGCCATTTTTACCAAGCGGCGGCGGGAATTGTGCAACTGATGGTGGACGCAAAAGATTTCGGCAACGCGGCGCAGTATCGTAAAATCGCCCAGGGCAACTACCAGGTGCCCGACTCCGAACTGCCACCGGTACCGCCGGTTCCGCCCAAGCCAGGGTTCTTCGAAAGGCTCAAGAAATGGATCTTCGGCGGAACGGCTGATAGCTAAGCGCGGACGCCTTCTCTCCCTGACGGGCCACGCTGCTCACGCCGCCCGGGCGCCGGTGCTTTGTTCGTTGCCTTCGCCAGGGAGATCAGGCCGGAGTCAGGATCAAGGGATCCGGGGATCAGTACGCCGCCTCGTTGGGAAATGGCACCAGCCAGGCGGTGCGTAGGATGAGCTGCGCGTCCAGCAGGAGAGTCCAATGTGTCACATAATAAAGGTCCCAATAGACGCGGCGGTGCAGCTTTTCCGAATCGGTGATCTCCCCGCGGTAGCCGCGCACCTGCGCGAGGCCGGTGATGCCGGGCTTGACGAGCGCACGGCCGCGATAGGCACGGGCAATGCGGCTGAACTCGTCGTCGTGCTCTGGCAGATGCGGGCGCGGGCCGACCACGCTCATGTCGCCGAGCAGGACATTGAGAAACTGCGGGATCTCATCGAGACTCGCGCTCCGCAAAAAACGCCCGAAAGGATAGACGCGTCGGTCGCCGGCGGTCGCCTGCCGCGTCTCATGCACGGGGTCGTGGCCCGCGACGTACATGGAACGAAACTTGAACATCTTAAACGTCTGCCGTTTCTGCCCGCCGCGGGGGCGCACAAAAAACAGCGGCCCCGGTGCTTGGAAGCGTTGCACCGTCCAGATCACCACGGCCAGCGGCGGGATCAGAAACACCACGACGGGCAGCGAGACGGCGAGGTCGAGCGCGCGCTTCAGGGCGCGGTTGATCGGATCCTCCAGCGGCTCGGCCTGAAAGGTGAGAAAATGCTGCCCGCCTTCCTCGACCGGGGTGAAGCTGCGCGCAAACCGCGCCCCGTAGTTGTTGTAAATCAGGAACCGGCAGCCCTCGGCCTCGCACACCTGGATGATTTTTTCCACCTCCGCCGCATCGTCCATCCACTCGAGCAGGATGACCTGCGCCACGCTGTGCGCGCGGATGACGTCGCCCAGCCGGTCCATCCCGCCGAGGTGCGGCGCGAGCGCGCGCTCGGCCCGTGTGGGGTTTTTTTCGTCGGAGATCCGGCCCACCACCGAGATGCCAAGGTGGCCGCGGTTGGTGATCCACGAGTCGAGGTTTTCCATCGCGGCGGCGTGGCCCACGAGCAGCGTGGGCATCCGGGCTTTTTCCGAGAACAGCACCCCGGCCAGCGCGCGGGGCAGGCGGTGATGCAGCAAGGTCAGGCCCAGCACATTCAGCCCGAGAAAGGCCCCGATGAACCGGCGGCTGATGTTGTCATCCTTGATCAGGAACGACAGGGTGAACGTGCAGGCCGCCACATAAATGCTCTGCCGGAGCGCCAGCGAGAATGCCTCGCTCAACCGCAGCAGGTGCAGCGACTGCCCCATCTGCCGCACGATCCCGTTGCTCGCCATCATGCCCGTGAACACCGCGAGGCAGTAGGCCGGAATGTCCACAGCCTGGTTGAGGTTAAGCCGGAAAAACCGCGTCCACACCACGGAAAAACCCGCCAGCAGGCCTACCGACACGCCGGCGGCGATGAAGGCATGGACGTTGACAAGGCCACGCTGGCGATAGGCGATCATGCGCGCGGAGACGGCCGCATCGGGAGATTTCTTGGGCTGCTCACGGCGCGGATTTGTGGCCGGGCACAGATTCGCCCGCAAGCTTTTCCAGCTCCGCCGCGAACGCCCCGAGCACACGCGGCCCGTCGAACTGCTCCACCCAGCCCGTGCGCGCCGCCCATGCGCGCAGCGGCCCGGCGTCCGCCGCCAGCGCGTCCAGCCGC
>CAIQBC010000107.1 GCA_903869955.1 uncultured Opitutia bacterium | reverse complement strand
GTTGGCTCTCAAGAAACACTATGCAGGTTGTTTAAGTGGAATGAGTTGAAACCCGAGTTTTTTCGCGGAGGAGTGAAGTTTGACGAGGCGGCGACGGGCGGAATCGGCGAGGGCAACGGCGTGGAGGGCGGGGTCGTATGGACGGCGGGTGGTTAAGACCGCGTAGAGGATACGGGCGATTTTGTGCGCGGTGGCGACGAGGCCCTCGGCGGCGCCGAGCTTGGCGCGCATGCGCCGGTAGTAGTCGCCCAGCGCGTGCTTGGCGTGGTGACAGCTTTGGGCCGCGAGGCGCAGCGCGTGGGCGACGCGGTTGGCGGACGGCCGGGTGTGGGTGGACAGGCACCGGCCCGCGCTGGTGCGGTTGTCCGGGCAGAGGCTGAGCCAGGAGCAGAAGTGTTTGACGGAGGCAAACGCCGACACGTCGCCGCCGAGTTCCGCGTAGATGGTGTGGGCGGTGAGCACATGGATGCCGGGGATGCTCGTGAGGTCGACCCCGCACAGGGTCTCCAAGTAGTGCTGTGCTGGATACGCGGGCGGGTGCTTGGTCGAGACCCGGCTGCGGACCGCCGGCGCCGGGTCCGCCGCCGCGGCCGGTTTGAGCAGGGGCTGGAGCTGGGTTTCGATCTGCCGGTCCACTGCGGCAATCTGCCCGAGGATGAACTGATACGCCGCATACGCCTGCTGCAGGCAGAACACGTGCTCCGCGCGGTAATCGCCGGTGAGCGCGGCCACCAGGGTCTGGGCGCTGGCTTTGACGCGCGGATCGCGAAAGCCGGCGAGGACCTCGGCCCGGCGTTCGCCCTGGAGGATCGCCTCGACGATGGCGGTGCCGGTCACCCCCATGAGGTCCGCGAGCACGTGGTGGACCTGAAGGTTCATTTGATCGAGCGCCTTGTGCATATGCTGGACATGCCAGCCGCTCTGCCGGACCAGTGCGTCACGATGGCGCCACAAGGCGCGCACCCCGCGGACCTCCGCGCTGGGCCGGAACGCCGCGCGCAACAGCCCCACCGAGTGCAGGTATTGCAGCCACTGGCAGTCGATCACGTCGGATTTGCGGCCGCTGACGTTCTGCACGTGCCGCGGATTGACCAGGCAGACCTCGATCTTCGCCTCCTCCAATAGCTCCGCCAGCGGGATCCAATACACGCTGGTCGCCTCCAGGGCGACCGTCCGGACCTTCAGTTCGACCAGCCACGCCACCAGCTGGCGCAGGTCCTCGGTGAACGTGCCGAACTGCCGCACGGGCGTGGCGCTCAGCTCCATCGCCACGGCGACATAGATCTCCCGCGCGCCGATGTCCGCGCCCGCGGCATGCGGGTTGATCACCGGCTGGATTTTTTGGACTTTGGTTTTGCGCACTCTCGCCATCTTCGTTTTGGGTTGGGTGGCGCCATACCCAGGCGGCCCCGCGCGTGAAAAAAGTGTCGGCAATCTCTCAAACGGGATGCTCGCCCGCAGCCCTTGCGGTCTTTGGGCGGCTCACCACTGACCTCGACGCACATGCGGGCACCAAGCTTCTGTTCGGGCTTTGCACAGCTCCAAGGAAACGACGGTGTATCGCTTGCCTCTGGGTGTGGCGCCATGTCTCCTTTTGCGCGCCTTTCGCTCCTCAGCCAAGTTTCTTTCCCGCTCTCACCCGGCACGCCGGGT
>CAIQBC010000106.1 GCA_903869955.1 uncultured Opitutia bacterium | reverse complement strand
TGACCGAGGCCGGCGACGGCGAGGACGGCCGCATCAAGAGCGCCACCGGCATCGGCAGCCTCCTGCTCGACGGCCTTGGCGACACCATCCGCGTCTCCCTGACCGAGGACAGTGTGTATGAAATTCCGGTGGCGCGGGCACTGGCGGAGAAGGCGATGGCACTCTGGAAAGTCCAAGATCCAAGGTCCAAAATCCAGGGTCAGGCCGACGAAACCGACTCGGTCGATCCTCTCCACTTTACGAAACGCGAGACCGTCACGCACACGCTCGCGGAGAATTGCGTCGTCGGCCCCGAGCAGCCGCCCCGCGTCATCGTGCGTGTCACGCCCGCCGATCTGTCCGAGCTGAAGTCCAAATTCAAAAACCCGAAATTTGCCGACACTCCTGCCGAGGGCCTGCTCGTCCCAGTGGCCACACCGGCCGACCTCGCCGCCGTGACCGCCGCAGCCGCGAGCGGGGGCGAGAAAAAATCCAATTTTCTCGCCCTTGAACTTTCGCCCACTCTGACCCCCGACGACCTCGAACCCACACTCCAAAATTCAAAATTAAAAATCTTACTGGTCCGCCCCTTCACCGCCGGCGAATCCGCCGAGTTTCGTGCCTTCACCGAACTCGCCCGCCGCTCCGGTCATTTCCTAGCCTGTGCCGTTACGCCCGCCGCACTCGCCACGCTCGTCCCCACGCTCCGCGAGCTCGGTGAAGACCGGCTCATCTTCACTCATTTCGAGCCCGCTGCGACGCCTTCCGGCTTCCGCCCCCCGCATTTTGTGCCCCACCCGCTCGGCATTTATCGCCAGCTCGCCGAGACCCTCCGAAGTCTCGGCTCGCAAGCCCCGCTCTGGATTCGCAACACCCCCGCCACGGCGCTCGGCATCTCGCCCGATTTTCTCTCGCGCTTGCTCGACGCCGCGATTCTGACCGGCGCGCTCCTTTGCGACGGTCTCGGCGATCTCGTCAGCATTGAAACCGAAGCCGATCCTTCGCGGGCGACGACACTCACCTACAACGTCCTTCAGGGTGCCGGCGCGCGCAGCTCCAAGACCGAGTTTGTCGCCTGCCCCTCGTGCGGCCGCACGCTCTTTGATTTGCAGACGACCACGCAACGCATCCGCGCCCGTACCGGCCACCTCAAGGGCGTCAAGATCGCCATCATGGGCTGCATCGTCAACGGCCCGGGCGAGATGGCCGACGCCGATTTTGGTTACGTCGGCGGCGCGCCGGGAAAAATCAACCTCTATGTCGGCAAGACCTGCGTGCAATACAACCTCCCGCAGGCCGACGCCGACGACCGTCTCGTCGCGCTCATCCGGGAGCACGGCAGATGGACCGAGCCGGCATCCGTGCCGACTGAGATTCCGGCGATGGCCTCGGGGTGAATTTGTTCCCGTGTGACCGATCAGCGACAACCGCGTCCCAGTGTCGTGACAATCCGGTGACACTCACCGCCGGAGGACGCGTAATGGTTCCTGCGTTACAAACAGGGAAAAATGCGTTCTGCGCCTCCCGTTCCCGCACCACGCGCCAAGGCAACAATAAAATTGAAAAAACTTATCCGCCTCACGCGGTGAATAACTTGTCGGAAAGTTCCGCTTGAAACCAATTTTCACCTGTCCGTAACTGCTCTCCTGTCCCTCTTGCCGAGCTGTCTCGGCGGTTCTTTGGCACATCACATGGCGAATTCTCCTGTCCTCCCGGTATTTTGTATGTTTTTCAAATTGGTCTTCAATGACTTGCGCATCAGCCGCGGCGTAAGTTTTTTTGCCGGCCCACTCCAACCCTTTTATCCGTTCCGCAGCCTGGGAAATTCGACGCGTTATGTGCTGGTCACCGCTTGCTCACCGCTCACTGTGAATAAACCGTCTCCTTCGTCTCCCGTCCATGCCCGCCATTTCCCCGTCGCCCAAGCTTTGGGACACCGTCAAAAGTGATTTCAAAGCCCTGTTTCCCGAAGATGTGTTCAAACTTTGGTTTGAGCCCATCGTTTGCTTGGAAGCATCCGAAGACACCGTCACGCTCGGTCTGCCCAACGATTTTGCTGTCATCTGGATCAACGACAACTACCTCGACCTCATTACGCAACGCCTGCGCCTGACTGCCGGCCACGCTGTCAACGTCAAGCTGCGCAAGCACGGTCCTGATCACCGTACTGCCGCCCACCAAGCCGCCGAGGCCGCCGCCACCCGCGCCAAGTCCGCCCCCTCGCCGCGCCGCCAACCGCGCCTCGACGACCGCGGCCCCGCCGCCGGCACGCTCAATCTGCGGAACACCTTCGAGACCTTCGTTGTCGGCTCCAACAACCAGATGGCCCATGCCGCCGCCCTCGCCGTCGCGCAGGCCCCCGCGCAGGCCTACAACCCCCTTTTCCTGTACGGTGACACCGGCCTCGGCAAGACCCACCTCATGCATGCCATCGGCCATGCCATCCTCCGGCAAAACCCCGCCGCGCGCATCGCCTATCTCTCCACCGAGAAGTTTACCAACGAATTCATCCAAGGCCTGCAGGAAAACGCCCTCACCAAGTTCCGCCAGCGCTACCGGCACGTTGACGTGCTGCTCATTGATGACGTTCAGTTTCTCGCCGGCAAGGAGCGCATCCAAGAGGAATTTTTCCACACTTTCAACGACCTCTTCGAGGCCGGAAAGCAAATCGTCCTGTCCAGCGACCGCCGCGCCAGTGAGATCCAAAAGCTTGAGGCCCGCCTCGTCTCACGCTTCGAGTGGGGCCTGCCTGCCGATATCCAAGCCCCCGACTTCGAAACCCGCCTCGCCATCCTCCGGGCCAAGGCCACCACGCTCAAGTTCGACCTTCCCGCGCCCGTCGCCACTTTCATTGCGCAAAATATCTCGCGCAACATCCGCCGTCTCGAGGGGGCGCTCATCAAGGTTGCCAGCTATGCCTCGCTCACCGGCCGTGTGCTCGACCTTCCCGCCACCGAGGAGTTGCTCAAGGACGTGCTGATGGAGCAGGCCCAACGCCTGCTGACCATCGAGATGATCCAAAAGCGGGTCACCGAGCACTACCAACTCCGCCCGGGCGACATGACCTGCAAGCGCCGTCCTAACAACATCGCCATTCCCCGCCAGATCGCAATGTATCTCGCCCGCACCCTCACCAAGCACTCCCTGCAAGATATTGGTGACGCTTTCGGTGGTCGCGATCACGGCACAGTGATCCACGCCTGCAAATCTGTGGACAACATGATGGAGCAAGATCCCACCGCCCGCGGCAGCATTGAATTTCTTAAGGCGCAGCTCTCTCGCTGAGGTCGCGCGTCGCGGACATACGGATGACACGTGAGAGAAAGTGGTGCCTTCTTGCCTGTCCGATCCACGGGTCCATTACAGGGGCTCGTTCCGTATGATCGGCTGAGCGAATAATTTACGGGCGAAACAAGGCGGCCCCGATAAGGTTGCATAGGGCACGAAACCGCTTGGCGCATACCATCAACGGTGAAAGAATGAACCGCGCGGTTTCAGTTAGGTACAGCCCGCAGCACCAACTCGCCGCTTGCCCGCCCGCAGCCACGTACACACCGTGCGGCATGCCATCCAAACCGCAAGTCCTCGCCTGGCTCACCTGTGACGCCGTCCACATCGATCCCGCCACGGGCAAGCACACCATCCTCGGCGTGTTCTCCAACATCCGCGCGCGGCAGTTTCCCGTCACCCACCCGCATATGGTCTGGTTCCTTACCCTCTGCGACGTGCCCGCCGGTGAGCACAAGGTACGGCTCTCCATGGGGCTCGATCCCGGCCACCCACAACAGCTCATCGAACGCCCGTTCCAGTCGCAAAGCCCGCTCCAGCGCATCAATCTCATCAACGAAATCCGCAATCTCACCTTCACCGAAGCCGGCGACTACTCGATCATCATCGAGGTGGACAACGAACCGCTGCTGGCAACGAGCATTGGGGTCGGAAGTTGAGAGGGCAGATTTTTAATGGCTCTTGATTGGTACCCATCGAGCAATTGGGAGGGCTGCCGGAACGCGCCAAAGTCTGCATTGACCAATAAACGCCAACCCGCAGCCCTGGACCCATGTTCGCCTCAGTGTCTCCAGCCTCGCCCGAATTCGTCGCCGACGGTGTTGCGATTTTCGCGCAGGTGCTCGCACCAAACGAAATCACCACGCTGGTCCGGCTGCTCCCGGAGAATATCGCCGGGCTGAGAAATCTCCTGCAAAAAATCCCCGTGGTGCGTGCGCTGGCCGACAGCCCGCAACTGCGCGACTTGCTGGCGAAGCTGGGTTGTCCCAACGCGCGGCCTGTCCGCGCACTGTTCTTCGACAAAAATCCAGCCCACAACTGGAAGGGTCCATGGCACCAGGACCTCACTATCGCCGTACACGAACGCCACGAGACGCCGGGCTATGGCCCATGGTCGGTAAAGGAGGGCGTGTCACACGTCCAACCGCCCGCCGCCTTGCTCGCCGGCATGGTGACACTGCGCCTGCACCTTGATGACTGTGACGCCGACAATGGCGCCCTGTGCGTCCAGCTTGGCTCGCATCTCCACGGACGTCTTTCCGCCGAAGCCATTGCATGCCGGGACAGCGCCCGCAAACTCACCTGCTGCCTCCGCGCTGGCGGAGTTGTTGCCATGCGACCGCTCCTGCTGCACGCCTCCTCGCCGGCCCGCGTCCCGCGCCACCGGCGAATCATCCACTTGGATTATTCACCCAACCTCCTCCCGCCACCGCTGGCATGGTTCGACGGCACAAGTTCCGGGCTTGAAATCGCCCGATAAGCCTCAACCAATCACCGCCAGCTGACTTCTCTCCCATGCCTTCGTCCCCCTCCCCCGCCCTCGTGATTGGTTCCATCGGCATTGACCGCGTTGCCACGCCTTTCGCGGAGGCCGACAATCTCCTTGGTGGTGCGGCCAGCTACGCGGCCATCGCGGCGAGCTATTTCGCTCCCACCCGGCTGGTCGGCGTGGTGGGCGCGGACTTTCCAGCAGCGTTTCTGCGGCGCTACAGAAAGCATGGTCTCGACCTTGCTGGCCTGCAAATTGATCCGCACGGGAAAACATTTTGCTGGTCTGGAAAATACCGTGAACACTTCGAGGGGCGCGACACGTTGGAAATCCAGCTTAACGTCTTCGAAAATTTCTCCCCCGTCCTGCCGCCCGCGTGGCGCGACACGCCGTTCGTGATGCTCGGCGCGATCCAACCCGCGCTCCAGCACCATGTCGTGGACCAGCTCACGCACGGCGCAAACAAGCCGTTCATCCTCGCCGACACGTTTGACCTCTGGATTCACACCACAAAGCCCGACCTGCTGCGCCTGCTCCGGCGAATTGACCTGTTCGTAATCAACGAGGACGAATCGCTGCTCCTCACCGGCGAACGCAACCTCGTCCTCGCCGGCCGCGCGCTACGGAAAATGGGACCGCGCATCGTTGTCATCAAGAAGGGCGCGCATGGCTCGCTGCTGTTTCACCCTGCAGGCTACTTCTCGATGTCCGCCTACCCGGTCACAAAATTTGTGGATCCCACCGGCGCGGGCGACAGCTATGCCGGTGCGCTCATCGGCTGCCTCGCGGCAGCGAACCGTACGGACTTTGCCACGCTGAAAAAAGCCGTGGCCTACGCAACCGCCGTGTCGAGTCTGACCGTCGAAAGCTTCAGCGTGAACCGCCTGAGCACCGCCGGTCGCGTAACGATTGACCGCCGCTACAGCGAACTGGTCGCGATGACGCGGCTCTGAAAATCCACGCGACAATCGCAGTTGCCAAACGCACCCGCACCCCTAGGCTAGCCGCATGGTGCAACTCAACTCCTGCCACACCCCGCCGCCTGACGACGGGGTGCTGACCGGTTTCTTCCGGTTGGAGTTCGTCACGCGCCCACCAAGCTGGGGGCCGTTTTTTTCCGCATTTCTCATTCTGGCGACGGTGTTGTTCGTCGCGCTGGCGGATTGCATTACCGGACCGCATCTCTCGATGCGCGTATTTTACGATATCCCAGTCATACTGGCCGTCGTCTGGATCGGTGGCTGGGCAGGTGTGCTCACCTGCGCGGCCTGTGCCTTGGCACTGTATACCGTAGGACGTTTTGAGGGCGCGGAATTTGTCCTTGCACCGCAAGTCTATTGGAACATGCCGGTCGCTTTCACTCTCTACCTTGTCGTGGCGTGGATTCTCCAAGCCTTTGTTGCGCTACGCCGGGAGCTGGAACAAAGGGTGCAACAGCGTACTGCGGCGTTGCAGCATTCGGTGACAGCCCGCACCGAACTGCAACGCGAGCTGCTCTTTGCCAGCGAACGCGAGCGCACAGCCATCGGACAGGACTTGCACGACGGCCTGTGTCAGCACCTCGTCGGCACCGCGTTTGCCGCGCAGGTTCTGGCGGGCGATCTGGCCGGGCGTGGCGAACACGACCAGCAGGAGAAAGCCCGTCGCATCGTGCACCTGATTGAGGAAAGCGTCTTGCAGACACGCCAGCTCGCCCGCGGCCTGCTGCTCAACTCCATTCAGCCCGAAAGGCTCCCTGCCGAGTTGGAGGAATATGCCGCCGCCGTCAGCCAGCAAAGCCGCATACCGTGCCGCTTTGTTGCGCACGGCCCCACCAAGGCACCCGACGAACAAACCGCCTCGCACCTGTTCCGAATCGCCCAAGAGGCAGTGCGCAACGCCCTTCGCCACGCCCGACCGAAGTCCATCGAAATTGTCCTTACGTCTGACGGGCAGCACCTCGCGCTGGTCGTCTCAGACGACGGCGACGGGGTGTCCATGCACCGCCCGGGTGCCGGCGTGGGATTGCGGATCATGGGGCACCGCGCGACGTTGATCGGTGGAGAGCTAACTATTGAGCGTTCCGACGGCGGCGGCACCAACGTCCACTGCCGCGTGCCCGTCCGGGGTGCGGTGGCCTGACCCGCGCGCCATGTCTCCGTCGAAACCGGCCCGCATTTTTATTGTGGACGACCATCCGCTCGTGCGCGAATGGCTGGCCAACCTGCTCCGGCAGCAGCCCGACCTCGTCGTCTGCGGCGAAGCGGAAGACGCTGCCAAAGCGCTCGCCGCGATGACAAAAGAGGCGCCTGACGTGGCCATTGTGGACCTCTCCCTCAAGACGGGATCAGGGTTGGATTTGATCAAGGATCTGCGCGTCATCCACCCGGATGTGGCGGTCATCGTGCTCTCAATGCATGAGGAAATTTTTTATGCCGAGCGCGCACTACGGGCTGGAGCGCGCGGCTACGTGATGAAACGCGAGTCTACTGGCCAGATTATAGATGCCATCCGGCAGGTAAGGGCCGGACGGATTTATGCAAACCCCGATGTGCTGGGCCGGCTGGCCGAGCGGCTTGTCGGCCGCTCGTCAGCCGCCCGTGGCACCGTCGAGGGCCTGAGCGACCGAGAACTGGAGGTTTTCCGACGCCTCGGCCGGGGCGAGACCACCCGCCAGGTCGCCTCGGAGCTGCACGTCAGCATCAAGACCGTACAAGCTTACTGCTCGCGGATCAAAGAGAAGCTCGGCCTACCCAGTGGAGCGCAACTGGTACGCGCCGCCGTGCGCTGGGTAGAGCAGGAAAGCAGCGGCCAGCCCGGGGTGTAAGGCGGCGCCCGACGCATGATTTCGTCCGTGTAGCGCAGACGGTGCGGGCGCCGTCCTTTAAGCTGGGGCTGATGATGCAAGAGACACCTTTTCGGGCCTCGCCCCCTCTGGCCCTGCGGACACCAACCGCGCTCGTGCGCGAGCTGGCCACGCCGCCTCTGCTCAACGCAACTTCGGGGGATCGCACTGAACTGCTGGTACTGATGTTTCACCGCGCGCAGGCCGGCACACTCGGCAACTCGCCCGCGATGCTCGACGCCCATTTCGCCCATGTCGCCGCCAACTATCCGTGCGTACTACCCGGCGAACCACTGCAAGCCGGCTGCCTTAACGTCTGCCTGAGCTTCGACGACGGCTGCCTCGATTTTTATCAGACCGTGCTGCCATTGCTCGAAATACACCGCTTGCGTGCGCTGCTGGCCATCCCACCCGGTCTGATTGTGGACTCGCCGGCGGTCCCCTACAAGGCTTCGGCCGAACTTTGCAGTTGGGCGGAACTCCGTGAAATCGCCGCGAGCGGCCGCGTGGCTTTCGCCGCGCATGGCATGACTCACATCCGTCTCGACAACCCCGCAGTGGATTTGGGCCGGGAGGTTTCCGACCCCGGCCTCGTGCTCACAGTCAAGTTGCTACTGACGATTGAGAGCTTTGTTTTCCCCTTTGGCCGTTTTTCGCCACTCGCTTTGCAAACCGCACGGACCCACTACCACCACGTGTTCCGTATCGGCGGCGCGATCAACACCGGTTGGGACGCGTCTGTGCTCTACCGCGTCAGCGCCGACAACCTGACGGGCCCTGCCGACATCTTTGCTCCGGCCAAGCTCCGCCGTTACCGCCTCCGCCGCTGGTGGAACCGCCTGCGCTGCCGCTGAGCCGGCCCCGTGACCATGCCCGCCATCGCCTCCATCACCGCTCACCCCGCCGCGCCTGCTTTGGACACGCTGGCCCACGTCGCGAAAAAAAAATTCGGCTTGAGCCCATCCCGCTCGCCGGAAACGCCCGTGCTTGTCATCAACCTCGACCGCTCACCCCGCCGGCTCGCCGGCATCACCGCCCAGCTTGACGCCCTCGGCCTCCCCTTCCACCGCATCGCCGCGGCCGATGGGCTCGCCCTCAGCGCAAACGAGCACCAGCGCCATTATTGCACGGTGCTCAACCGCCGCCTCTATCACAAATCGCTCTCTGCCGGCGAAATCGGTTGCTACATCAGCCATCTCCGCGCCTGGCAATGGCTGCTTGACAGCGGATTTGAGCGCGCCGTCATTTTGGAGGACGACGCGGTGCTTGGTGAAAATTTTCGCACCATGCTCGACCTGCTGCCCTATGTGCCGCCGCCGTGGGACGTGGTCAAGCTTGGCAGCGTAAGCCGCAAACCCGTCCTCGATTCCACCCCCCTTGGGGAGTTCTCACTGCGCCGTTACCGTAAGACCCCCATCTCTGCCTTCGCCCAGGTCGTTAGCCGCCAGGGCGCGGAAAAATTGCTGCATACCCGCGTGCCGTTCGCCCGCCCCGTGGACGTTGACCTCCAGCACGTCTGGGAGACCGGCCTCGCTGTCTGCGGCCTTGAGCCTTATCCCGTGCAGGCGAATCTGGCCACCGCCAGCGATATTTGCCGGGCCAGTTGCCGCAGCAAAATACCCGCCCGCCGTCTCATGTTTTTTCAGCAGCGCCTCCAGTTCGCCGTCCGGCAATGGCGCCACAACCTCGGCCAGCGCAACTGGCTGCCCCGCGCTGCAAACACTCTTGCCACACCGCCGCGCCGTCTAGGGCCGGTGATGTCCGCGTGAATTCACCGGCCCGACCGGAGAAACCTGAACGAGGCAAGACTGCCCTGACAACCCAGCGGCACGGGCACAGGACAGGACAGTGGACCAACCCGTACGCGTGAAATCCCATTTGCCTCGTGTGGGCGGACGTGCCTGAGTGCCGGGGATGTCCGCTCCTGTCTCCGCCAACTCCACCGCGAAACTTGACCGCTGCTCGCTGCCCGACGCGGGCGGTCACTTCGGCCCCTATGGCGGGGTGTTTGTGCCGGAGACGCTGATGACCGCACTCGATGAACTCGGCGCGGCCTACGCGACGGCGAAGGCCGATCCGGCGTTTCAGGCCGAGCTGCGGTTTCACCTGAAGGAGTTCGCGGGGCGACCCACCGAGCTTTACTTGGCGGAGCGGCTGACGGCGCATTGCGGCGGAGCGAAAATTTATCTGAAGCGCGAGGACCTGCTCCACACGGGCGCGCACAAGATCAACAACGCCCTCGGGCAGGCGTTGCTGGCCCGGCGCATGGAAAAAAAACGTGTGATCGCCGAGACCGGCGCCGGCCAGCATGGCGTGGCGACCGCAGCCGTGTGCGCGAAGTTCGGCTTCGAGTGCGTGATCTACATGGGCGCGGTGGATATGGAGCGGCAGGCGTTGAATGTGTTTCGGATGCGGCTCATGGGTGCGGAGGTGCGCGGCGTCGAGGCCGGGCAGCAAACTCTGAAGGAGGCGATCAACGAGGCGATGCGCGACTGGGTCACCAACGTCCGCGGCACGCACTACATCCTCGGCTCGGCGCTCGGGGCACATCCGTATCCGATGATGGTGCGGGATTTTCACCGCGTGATCGGCATGGAGGCAAAGGTGCAGATCCTGGCGCGCGAAGGCCGGCTGCCGGACGAGATCGTCGCGTGCGTGGGCGGCGGCTCGAACGCAATGGGCATTTTCTTCGAGTTCCTGGAGGAGCCGGGCGTGCAGCTCATCGGCGTCGAGGCCGGCGGGCGCGGCCTCGCGCGCGGCGACCACGCGGCGCGCTTCGAGGGCGGCAAACTGGGGGTGCTGCAGGGCTGCAAAACCTATATCCTCCAAAACCCCGACGGCCAGATCGAGCTGACGCACTCGGTGAGCGCGGGCCTTGACTACGCAGCCATCGGGCCGGAACACGCGCTCTACCGCGACCGTGGGCGGATTCAGTATGCCTATGCCTGCGATGACGAGGTGCTGGAGGCGTTTCAGCTTTGCTCTCGGCTGGAGGGCATCATCCCCGCCCTCGAAAGCACGCACGCGCTTGTCCACGGGCTGAAACGTGCGCGGACGTTGCCAAAGGACAAGGTCATCGTCGTCAACCTTTCCGGCCGGGGCGACAAGGATGTGAACCAGGTCGCAAAAATTCTCGGGGTGAAATTATGAAAAGCATGACCGGCTATGGCCGCGCGACGGCCGCGCTCGCGGGGGCGACACTCACCGTGCAAGTGAGCTCCGTGAACCGCAAGACACTCGACCTTGCCGTCCGGCTGCCGGCCGAGTGGGAGAGCTTGGAGGCCATGGTGGGAGAGCAGGTCCGCAAGGTTGCTGCCCGTGGGCGGATCAGCGTCGTCATTGAGTTGACCGGCACGAAAGGAGCGGGTGCAGCGACATGGGACGAAGGCGAAGTCGGCGTGGCGCTCGACCGGCTGGCGGCGCTGGCGGAGGCGCAAGGAGTGGTGTTCACCCCAACGGCGGAGCTGCTATGGCAGATCGCCTGTGCACAGCGCAAGGGCGGCGGGCTGCCGGCAGCAGACGAAGCGGGGACGGTGGTGGTGGCAGCAGTGGACGAGGCGCTACGGGCGTTTACCGCCATGCGGGCCAGGGAGGGCGAGGCGCTGCTCGTGGATTTTCTGGCACGGCTGGAAACGCTGAGGCGGCACATCGAGGCGGTGGCGGCGCGCGCGCCGCTCGTACCGGCATTGCAGCGTGAACAAATGCTGAAGCGGCTGCGCGAGGCCGGGCTGGAGCTCGACGCGGGCGACGAGCGGGTGTTGCGCGAGGTCGCGTTGTTTGCCGACCGCTGCGACGTGACCGAAGAGCTCACGCGGCTGTGGAGCCATCTGGAACAGTTCACCGCATTGCTACGGTCGGACGGTGAGATTGGCCGCAAGGCCGAGTTTATTTTGCAGGAGGTCGGCCGCGAGGTGAACACGATCGGCAGCAAGGGCAACGACCTCGCAATCGCGCGGCACGTCATCGAGCTAAAGAATGAGGTGGAACGCGTGCGGGAACAGATTGCGAACGTCGAGTAGAGTTGCCTGCGAGAGGGTAAAGCCGGGTGGTGAGGAAACTTTATCCGTTTTTTCGCGACCCGCCCTACGTTGCCAAAAATCACTTCGGCTGCCGCAGCGAGTGGATGACGTAAAGGAGCGTGCCGACACAAATGCCGGAATCGGCCACGTTGAACGTGGGGTAAGGGTTGAACATCGCTGGAAAATGAGGGCCGAAATGCAGGTCAATAAAATCCACCACATGGCCATGCACCAGCCGGTCAAGGAGGTTGCCCGCAATGCCGCCGCAAAGCAGGCCAAAGGCGGCCTGAGCCACCCGGGACCGCAGGCCGAGCGTGTGCCGCCAGAAAAAAATGGCCGTGAGCGTGCCAAAGGCGAGCAGGGCAAGCAGGGAGCTGTGGCCGGCGAAGTTGCTCCACGCCGCGCCGGTATTGCCGACGTGGACGAGGTAGAAAAAATTGTCCACGACAACGAGAGCATCGCGCGATCCCGGATAGGTGCCAAAGTCGAGCTGCGATGCGATCCAGAGCTTGCTCGCCTGGTCAAGCGCGAGCACCCCGAGCGCAAGGAGAAGCAGCAGGCGATAGGCGAGGAGGCGTTCCAACCTGGATTTTGAGCCTACGATTTCGTAACCTTGGGCGCGGGGCGCGGACGACGAAGTGGCACCGGACAAGGCCGCCGACGCGGGCCCCGATAATTTCGGTGCCGCGGACGTGGACAACCCCTGGGGCGCTGACGGTTCCGGTTCGGCAGACATGGCGGACAGGTTGAAGACGAAACCAGCGAGGGGCTTCCCGCTCACTCGCCGCTGTCGTCGCCGCCGCCCATCGAACCGCTGTGGTCGTCGCCGAGCTCGCTGCCAAGGCCGGCCTGGCTGCGGGTGCGGAGGCGGTTGCGCTCAATCTGCTTGAGCGCCTCGGCCGAGTAGCGGGTGAAAGGGACGGCGAGAAGGCGATCGCGGGCGATCGGCTTCTGCGTGCTCTCGCAAACGCCGTAGGTGCCGGCCTTGATGCGCTGGATCGCGGCTTCGATTTCCGCCAGCGCCTCCTGCTCGTTGGCGACCATGCTGAGCGCGAAGTCGCGGTCAAAGGTGTCGGTGCCGGCATCGGCCATGTGCTGGCCGTAGCTCGAAAGGTCGCCGGCATCGTCCTTGGAAGAGCGCTTCAACGTGTCCTCGGTGTGCTGGTCAATCTGGCCGGTGAGGTGGCTGCGGAGCTCGATGAGAAGCCGGTAGTAGCGCCGGAATTTCTCTGGGATGGAGTCGGCATCCTCCGCCGTAGGGGCGGAGGCTTTCTTCGGATTGAAGCCGAGGATGTCGGCCAGCGAGGCGGCCTTGACATGCTTGGGCTGCGCGGCACGCGCGAGGAGCTTGGCGTCGCCGGCGAGTTTCGTGGCCTTGTCGGCGGCTTTGCCGGCAACAGGCTTGGCCCCGACCTCGGCCTTGGCGGCGGCCTTGGCGGCGGCACGGGCCTCGTCGAGCGAGAACGCGACGGGCGCGGGGTCCTTGCTCCGGCTCTGGGCAAGGATCCGGCTGCGCAACGAGGCCCGCGCCGAACTCTCCTTGGCCGGCACGACGGGCTTCGGGGCGGCGGCGGGCGGCGCGGATTTTTCCTTGGACGCGGGCTTGGCCGGCGTGGCGTGCTTGGCGGAGGACGAGGCGGGCTTGGCGGATTTTTTGGGAACGGGCTTCACGTTTTTTTTGGAAATGGGTTTGGTTTTGGATACGGGAGATTTTTTCAAAACTTTCCTCGGGACGGGTTTGGGGGATTTTTTAGACATGGGGGGTTGGGGTTAATTTTTAGGTGCGAGCGCATCGGCGCAACGCGGGCAGGTGTCGCCGTGGGCGGTGGCCACAAGGGTTGGGACCCAGCGCCAGCAGCGCGGGCAACGAGTTGACGGATATTTATTTCCTGGAAGTTGATTGCACGGCCAGCATTCGGGAGCCAATCCCGCAACATCTTCACGAGAATCCAATTGGACGTAGGAAACGATAAAAAGCTCCGGCAGTTGGCTCTGATATTTTTCAAGAACTTGAAAGGAACGGTCCTTGGGCGGCCCAATAATGGCCACAGCTGCATCCAATGATTTGCCCAACAATCCAGAAGCACGCTTGGGCTCAATGGTCTGATACACCTCCGATCGCATCTTCAAAAGTTGCACGAAATCGTCGGCCAACTGTGCGTCCGTCCACTCGGCGGGCGCAATAGGCCAGTCTTGGAGGTGAACCGAGTCGTGGGCGTATTCCCTCTTCGCCGTGGCAAACGCCCACGCCTCATCGGAGGTAAAGGTGAGAATCGGCGCGAGCAGGCGAACGAGAGCGTGGAAGATCTGGTGCAGCGTGGTCTGGGAGGAGCGGCGGAGCGGGTGGTCCGTGCCGAGCGTGTAGAGGCGGTCTTTAAGAATGTCGTGGTAGGTCGCCGAAAGCGTGACCGAGGCGAACTGGTTGCAGAGCTGATAGACACGGTGGAACTCGTAGGTGTCATAGGCTGCCGTGCAGTCGCGGATGAGCGCGGCGGCCTGATGCAACGCCCAGCGGTCGAGCGAGTCGAGCCGCGCGTGCGGGACGAGATCGCGCGCGGGATCGAAGTCGAACAGGTTAGAAAGCTGGAAGCGGAGCGTGTTGCGGAGGAGCCGGTAGGTCTCGCCGACGTGCGAGAGAATTTCCCTCGAGATCGGGATGTCGTCGCGAAAATCCTGCGAGGCGATCCAGAGACGGATTACGTCGGCCCCGTGGTCGGCGATGTAGGCGTCGCTGGTCTGCGGTTTCTCGTAAGTGCTGCTCTTGGAGATCTTGTTGCGGTCGGCGTCCACGATGAAGCCGTGGGTGAGCACGGCCTTGTAAGGCGCAGCGCGGAAAGCGATCACG
>CAIQBC010000105.1 GCA_903869955.1 uncultured Opitutia bacterium | reverse complement strand
GGCGGTAGTCAGAAATAAATTGAAGGTGCATCCTTGGGTTCTCATTCGGCTCAACCGAAGCGGCCGGATACATAGGCCTCGGTCTGGGGATTGGCCGGGTTCATGAAGATCGTGCGGGTCTCGGCATACTCGACGAGTTTGCCGAGATAGAAAAAAGCGGTCCGATCGGAACAGCGCGCAGCCTGCTGCATGTTGTGCGTGACGATGACGATGGTGAACTCTTTTTTCAGCTCATGGATCAGGTCCTCGACCTTGGCAGTGGCAATGGGGTCGAGGGCCGAGCAAGGCTCGTCCATCAGGATCACGTCGGGCTCGACCGCGATGGCGCGGGCGATGCAGAGGCGCTGCTGCTGGCCGCCGGAGAGGCCGAGTGCGCTCTCATGCAGGCGGTCCTTGGCTTCGTCCCAAAGCGCGGCGCGGTGGAGCGACTTCTCCACCACGTTGTCGAGCGCGGCCTTGTGGGTGACGCCAGCGATGCGGAGGCCGTAGGCGACATTTTCGTAAATGGACTTGGGGAATGGATTGGACTTTTGGAAGACCATGCCGACGCGCTTGCGCAGTTCAATGACGTCGAGGTTGGGCACATGAATATCCTGGCCGCCGACGAGAATCCGGCCGGTGTGCCGGACACCGTCCACGAGGTCGTTCATACGGTTGAAACAGCGGAGGAGGGTGGACTTGCCGCAGCCGGAGGGGCCGATGAAAGCGGTGGCCCGCTTCGCCGGGATGTCGAGCGTGACGGAGTGCAGAGCCTGCTTCGCGCCGTAGAAAAAATCCAGCGAGTGGACGCGGATTTTGGGCGGGACAGCATCGGCGGGGGCGGACACGCCCTCGCCAGGCTTTGGCGTGGCCAACGGGGCGCCCAAAGGCGCAGGGAGGGGGACGGGGGCGGGCATGGTCAGAAGGCACTGGCCTGGTATTTCCGGCGAAGGCGGTCGCGGAGGCGGATCGCAAAAAGGTTGAGCAGCACGACGAGAGTGATGAGCAGCAGCGTGGTCGTGAAAACCATGGGCTTGGCCGCTTCGCTGTTCGGCGGCTGGAAGCCCATGTCGAAAATGTGAAAGCCCAGGTGCATGAACTTGCGGTCAAGGTGGACGAACGGGAAGCTGCCGTCGAGCGGGAGATCGGGCGCGAGCTTGACGACGCCAGTGATCATCAGCGGCGCAACCTCGCCCGCACCGCGGGCCATCGCGAGGATGACGCCGGTGAGGATGCCCGGCACACTGGCCGGCAGCACGATGTTGAGGATGGTCTGGAATTTCGACGCGCCGAGCGCGAGCGAGCCCTCACGCGCGCCGCGTGGCACAGCGGCGATGCTCTCCTCGGTGGCGACGATGACGACCGGCACCGTGAGCAGCGCGAGCGTGAGTGAGGCCCAGAGAATCCCGCCGGTACCGAACGTCGGGAGGTGCAGCGACGTTTTCTCAGGAAAAAAAATCTGATCTATGCCACCGCCAACAAAATAGACAAAGAAGCCCAGCCCGAACACGCCGAACACGATGGACGGTACGCCGGCCAAATTGTTGATGGCGATGCGGACGAGGCGCACGAAAAGCCCCTGCCGGGCGTATTCGCGCAAGTAAAAGGCGGCGACAACGCCGAACGGCGTGACGACAAGGCTCATCAAGATTGTCATAACGACGGTGCCGAATATCGCCGGGAAAACGCCGCCTTCAGTATTCGATTCGCGCGGTTGACCATAGACAAACTCGGCGGCACGGCTGAAATAGTGGGCGAGCTTTTCCCGGGTGGTCATGGCGTTGGGCCGGAAGGCGCGGACGACGGCGGTGAGCGGGATTTTTTTAACTTCGCCGCCAATCGTGGTGAAAACCGCCTGCGTCTCGGCGGCCTGCGCGGCGAGCGCGCCTGATTCGGCGCGGAGCTTTTCGTATTCAGCTTGGAGCCGGGCGAGGTCGGCATCCACGGTGGCTTGGAGGGCGGGATCAACCGCCCCATTTTTGCCGGCTCTGAGCTGCGCGGAGACGAGGCGGAGCTTGGCCGTTTGCATCTTGGCATTGATCGCGCCGATGCCATCGAGCTGGATGGCCTTGGCCTGCGTGGCGAGGGCGCGCGCGCCGGGCTGGAGCGCGAGGAGTTTTTCCCACGCGGCAGAGCCGTCGGCGACAGACAGGCCTTTCACTTCGACCCGCTGGAGGAAACCGAAGAAGTCGCCGTTTTCCTGGCGCTCAATTTGCACGGCGTCGGCGGGCGTACGAAAATTGGTGAGCTGCGCGGTGGGCACCCAGATGAAATCTGCGTTTGTCAGCTCGCGGTTGCCAACCCGGAGCTGGGTTTGCGCGGGCGTACCTTTGTAAGCGGATTGCGTGGCAGTGACGACGCCGAGGAGCTTAGCGCCGTCGGCACGGTCCACGGCAGTGACAGGGAACGGCCAGAAGGCCGGCAGCGCGTTGCGCACGACAACGAGGAGGAGGCCGGCGACGAGCAGCACAGCCAAGGCGAGCGCGCCGCCGCTGATCCACAGCAGGTGGTCGCCGCGGCGGAAAAGCTGCACGATGCGCGTGGTGGCGCGGGCCGGCTGGGTGAGCGTGGACGCGGGCGTTGGCATGGCAGTCAGACCGCCTGGTATTTCTCGCGGAGGTGCTGGCGGACAACCTCGGCGAAAGTGTTGCATGCGAAGGTAAGCGCAAAGAGCAGCAGCGCGGCGACGAAGAGCACACGGTAAAGCGTGCCATTGGCAGGGGCTTCGGGGATCTCCACGGCAATGTTGGCGGCGAGCGTCCGCATGCCGTTGAACGGGCTAAGGCTGAGGATGGGGGTGTTACCCGTGGCCATGAGCACGATCATCGTTTCGCCGACTGCGCGACCAAAGCCGATCATCACGGCGGAAAACACCCCGGGGCTGGCCGTGGGCACGATGATGCGCCACGCCGTCTGCCAGCGGCTCGCGCCGAGCGCGTAGCTGGCGGACTTGAACGCGGTGGGGACGTTGGAGAAAGCGTCTTCTGAGATCGTAAAAATGAGCGGGATGACCGCGAAGCCCATCGCGATGCCGATGACGATGGAGTTGCGCTGCTCGAACTGCTGGCCGATTTTTTCAAAAATCCACTGTCGGTAGTCGCCGTGAAAAAATATTCTTTCGGCCACCGGCCCGAGGGTCTGGCCGAGCCAATAGCCGACCAAGACGAGGGGCATGATGACGAGCAACTCGCCGCCGACGGGAACCTTGTGGCGCAGCTCGCGCGGGAGAAACGCCCAGCCCACCGTGCCGGCCGCAATGACCAGCGGGATGGTGAAAACACAGAGCAGGGTGCCAGGCATCATCGTCTCCAAGAGCGGCGCGAACCACAGGCCGGCGAGGAAGCCGATGACAACGGAGGGTAGCGCCGCCATGATCTCGACGGCGGGCTTGAGCCAGCGCCGCAGGCCGGGGGCCATAAATTGCGAGGTATAAAGCGCGCCAAAGACGGCGACCGGGATGGCAAATAGTAGCCCGTAAAAAGCGCCTTTGAGCGTGCCGACGATCAGCGGCACCAAGGAAAATTTGGCCTCGAAGCCGTCGGAGCCGCCCGAGCTTTGCCAGATGTAGGCAGGCGCATCGTAGCCCTCATAGTGAACCTTGCCGAAGAGCGTCCCAAGGGAAATCTCCGGGTGCGGATTGTTAACTGCAGTGAATCGCAGCACTCCGTCGGCACCGAGCGCGAGAAGCGCCGTGAGCTTGGGCGAGAAGGCGAGCGCGTGAACGGGGGCGGCGAGTTTGCTCGTTAGCAATGTGCGCTCGGACGTGGTGAAATCGAGCTGCACCGTGCCATCGGCCGCGCCGACGACGAAGCCCTTGTCACGCCCCGAGGGCTGGAGCCATGTCACGGCAGCGGACAGCCGGGTGAACGTATGGATGCGGCGGACGGGGCGGAGGGTGTCCGTTTCTTTATCACGGACACCGAACCACGACTCAACCGCGCCGTCGGCGAGGCCGAGAAGGAGCGCAGAGTCGCCGATGGAGTAGTCAAGTGCGGTGATGTTGGCGGGAAAATCGTAGGCGCGAAACGGAGCCCCCCGGTTTTCGGTGAGGTAATATTGATAGAGTTTTTTTGTGTCGGTCGTGGCGAAGAGGCGGTTGCCCTCGAAATCAACGATGACGTGGGTAATCTTTCCGGAAAAATTTTCGGTGCCACCGACGGGCTTCGGCTCTCTGGCCGGCTCGTCCTCGGAAAACTTGCCACTGAAGATGCGGTTGTCGGCGGTGACGACGGCATAAAGCCAGTCACCGGAGACGTTCTGGCGTGCATGGACAGCAGTGATTGCGATGCCGGGCGCGACGCTCAGGACGGCGAGCTGGCGCGCAGAAGGCTTTACGGTGCGCCCGGCTTTTTCATCGTAGGTGGCGGTGAACCTGGCTTCGGCGAAGACAAGGCTGCCGTCGGCGGTGCCGACGAGGAGTTGATCGCGTACAGGCGAACGGTAGGCAGCGGTGGCACGCGTGTTGGCGAGCGCGGGCAGCGGCACCTCGGCGACCAGCTGGCGCGTGGTGGTGCTAAGGAAACGGAGAGAACCAGTGGCGGCGTCGAGCCAGTAGGCATTTTCCTCGTATTCGTCCACCCCGAGAACGAGTGCTTGCCCGGCGCCGGTTGGACTGGCCGGGCCGGGGAGCATTTGCTCAAAAATCATTTTCTGCTGGGCCGAACGAAAGAGCGGAAGCGTCTCCATGCCAATGAACACAAAGATGAGCGCGACGATGATGATGATGGCGATGCCGCTGGCGCGGATGACGAGGTTGGCCGTGCGGTCAATGAGCCGGACACGACGCGAGCTTGTCTGGGCGACGTGGGCGACGGACGGTGGCAGGGTGGCGGGCATGGGCGCGCAGTGGGAGTAGGGGTGAGGCGGCGGTGGGCGACAAGCGGGAAGCAGGCGATTTCGGTTAAGATTTGGTCACGGCGTTGAAAGCGGTCGCAGTTCGGCCGTCAGCACGTGCGGCAAAAACGCCGAGGGGCGGGCTGACAACCCGCCCCTGAGGGAGAAACCAAACCGCAAAATCAGGACGGGACGTTCACTTGGCCCCGGAGCTGGCGAGGAACTCAGCGGCTTTTTTCGCCGAGAGCGGGTAGTAGCCGTCCTTGGCGGTATCCTGCTGACCTTGCTGGGAGAGGACGAAGCGGATAAACTCCCTCACGACAGGGTCGGGACCGGTGGCGGGGTTGGCGTTGACGTAGATGTAAAGGTAGCGCGTGATCGGGTAGGCGAACGACTCGGCATTGGCCTGATTGGGCTCGACAGGGCCAGTCTTGTCGGCGACGGGCAGGGCGCGGACACCGGAGGTTTTGTAGCCGATGCCGGAGTAACCAATGCCACCGAGCTCCTTCTCGACGCCGCCGACAACCGAGGCGGAGCCGGGCTGTTCCTTTACGCTGCCCTTGTAGTCGCCGCTGCTCATGACCTCCTCCTTGAAGTAGCCGTAGGTGCCGGAGGCGCTGTTGCGGCCATAGAGCGAGAGCGGACGGTTGGCCCAGTCGCCGGTGAGGCCGAGTTGGCCCCAGGTCTTGATGTCCTGGCCGCCACGTTTGCGGGTGGCGGAGAATATTGCGTCCGCCTGCTGGAGCGTAAGCGCCTTGAGCGGGTTGTCCTTGTTGACGAAGATGGCGAGGGCATCAAGCGCGACGGCGACAAGCCGAGGCTTGTAGCCGTATTTTTTCTCAAAGGTATCAATCTCCGTGGCCGTCATCTTGCGGCTCATGGGCGCGAGTTGGGAAGCTCCGGCGGTAAGCGCGGGCGGCGCGGTACCGGAACCTTTGCCCTCGATCTCGATGGTGATGGCGGGGTAGAGTTTTTTGAAATCCTCGGCCCAGAACGTCATGAGGTTGTTCAGGGTGTCGGAGCCGACGGAGCTGAGCTTGCCAGAGATGCCGCTGACGGGAGCATAGGCCGGCAGTGCGGCGTCCACTTTGATGGCCTGACCGTGTGCCGCACCGGCACTCCCGAGCAGGGCGAGCGACGCGAGTAGAGCAGGAAGAGAGTTGATTTTCATGATGGGAACGGAATTCGGTTGGTCTGGGGGGATTATGGTTCGCCGTTTTAGAGGGGTGGTCAGAACTTGACGTTCAGATCGACTTGGAGGAGCCAGTAGCGGCTCAGAGGGACACCGGCGTTTTTCGTGTCCTGTGAGAGGCCGCCGGTGCCGACGCTACTGTTAACCCGGGTGGCAGAGGAGGCGGTCGAGCCGAGGGAGATGGAGTTGGTGAGCCAATAGTTGCCGTTTAGCACCCAGCCCTTGAGGTTCGTCAGCGAGTCAAAGTTGTCCGGGTCGATCAAATTGGATCAGTTGCGAAGCTGAGACCATGCGCAGACGCGCTAGGCTGACACGACCATGCCTGGGAATTGTTACGAAGCTGCGTCAGTATTGTTACAAACTCGTGACAAAATCTGAATTTTAGGGTTTCCGACGGCCCTGTGCTTATGGCCGGGGGTATGGTCATCTTTGTTTTCGCGCTTGCGGCGTGCGGGCGTTGTGCTGGCGTCGCGCGCATGTCCGCACCGTTTGTCCAGGCCAACACCAATGGCCGCCTGCATTCCGCGCACGAGCCGTCCGTCGCGCCGCTCAACCGTGGCTTTCTTTACGGCGACGCGATCTACGAGGTGTGGCGCACCTACCACGGTGTGATTTTCGCATGGGAGGAGCACTGGGCTCGGTTGGAGCGTTCGGCCCGTGCATTGCATCTGGCGCTGCCCGCCGCCGCCGCGCCGATGCTCGCGGAAATAAAGCGGGCCGCCGCCGCCTGGCGCGCGGCGACGGGCGATCACGGGGAAATTTACCTCCGCCTGCAAGTCACACGCGGCGGCGGGCCGATCGGTTTGGATCCGGCGCTGGCGGACAAATCCGATTTTGTGATCCTTGTGCAGAAGCTTGCCCTGCCATCTGCCGGGGCGGTGCAAACAGGATTGAAGCTCGCGCTCGCGACGACACTGCGCCGCAACTCGCCCGCCACGCTCGACCCGGCGTGGAAGACAGGCAATTATCTGAATAACATCCTCTGCCTGCGCGAAGCAAAGGCGCGCGGGGCCGATGAAGTGGTAATGACCAATCTCGCGGGCGAGCTCACCGAGGCGGCGGTGTGTAATCTCGCGTTTGTGCGCGACGGCACTCTGGTCACGCCGCCACTGGACGCGGGCATCCTTGGCGGCATCACGCGGCAGTTGCTGCTGGAAAAAATCGCGGGATCTGCCGGCGTGGTGACACAGGAGGAGGCCTTGCGGCCCGCCGACCTGACGACGATGGAGGAGTGTTTTCTCACCTCAACCACGCGCGATGTACAGCCAGTACGCATGATTGACGATGTGGCCTATCGGGTGGGCGAGGGAACTGTGGCGATGCGGTTGAAGCGGGCGTTTGCCGATTACGCGGCGGAGCAGGCGCGCGTCCGGCCGGAGCTGGCGGCTTGAAGAAGTTGCTGGCCCGGAAACTCAGATCTTTTTCACCGCGTAGGCCATCGCGTCAGCGATGCGGTCAAGGTGCTCGTCCGAATGTTGCGCGGAGATGGCGGTGCGGATGAGGTCTTTGCCCACCGGCACGGCCGGCGCGATGGACATGACGGTGAAAACGCCTTTTTCCTGCAATGCCTGCCAGAAGTAATAGGCACGTTCTTTTGTCCCGAGCACGATGGGGACAGCCGGGGTCTCGCTGCCCCAAGTGTCGAGGCCGAGCGACTTGAGCATGGCGGTATATTTTTTTGTGTTTTGCCAGAGACGTATGAGATGCTGTGGCTCGGTTTGGAGCACGTCGAGGGCGGCACTGGCGGCGGCGGCCTGGCTGGGGCTGAGGGCGGCGCTGAAGATGGTCTGCTTGCCATGCGTGCGGAGAAACTCGATCAATTCGCGTGAGCCGGCGACGAAGCCACCGGTGCTGGCGAGCGATTTCGAGAGGCTGCCACAGACGATGTCCACGTCGGCGTTGAGATTAAAATGATCCGCCGTGCCGCGTCCGCCGCGCCCGAGGACGCCAAAGCCATGCGCGTCGTCGAGCACGGTGAAACATTGATATGCGCGTGCGACGGCCATGATTTCGGGGAGCCGCGCGATGTGGCCTTCCATCGAGTAGACCCCCTCAATCACGAGCATTTTCGGACTTGAAGCAATGTCGGAGGCCATCGCGACAGTGCGGAAGTCGTCGGGGTTGTTGTGCGAGAAACGCTCGACGGTGGCGGTCGAGAGGCGGAGGCCATCCCAGAGGCAGGAGTGGATGTTTTTGTCGGCGAAGACGAGATCGCCTTTCTGCGCGAAGGCGGCGACGGCGGAGAGGCACGAGAGGTAGCCGGCGGCATGGACGTGGCAGGCTTCGCGGCCGAGGAATGACGCGAGCTTTTCCTCCAATTCAAGGTGGTAGGCGCGGGAGCCGTTGGAGGAACGGGCCCCGGTCGGACTGGTACCCCACTTGAGCAAGGCGGCGCGTGCGGCCTCGACGACCCGAGGATGGGTGGTAAGACCGAGATAATCGTTGCTCGCAAGCATGATGAGCTCGCGGCCGTTAAGCCGGACGTTGACGCCAGCTTGTGCCTCCATGGCCAAGTAATAGGGTGCGTAACGAAGGCGGAGCTTGGTGGCGGCATCGGCGCGGCAACGTTCGCGGATGGTCGTGGCGGTTTTCGGAAAAAAGGGAAGCGCCATGTGGGTGCAGGGTAAACTCCGGCGGATTTGTGACTGGAAGGCAAAGCCAGATTTTGGTCGCGGAGGGCTTTCTTCGCGGCCGTAAAAAAGCCCCGGCTCGCGCGAGGCGGCAGGGGCTGATGCAAGAAGGAATGTGCGCGGGCGGCCGAAGGGACGACGACTACGGGTTGATCTCGATCAACTCAACCTCGAAGACCAAGGTGGAGCCGGGCGGAATATCGGGACTTGGGGAGTCGTTACCGTAGGCAAGTGCGGCCGGGATGACGAGCCGGATTTTACCCCCTTTGTTGATCTTTTGAATCCCTTCGGTCCAACCTGGGATCACTTTATTGAGCGGAAACTCAGATGGGTCGTCGGCCGGCGTGTGCTTGCTCGTGGCGTCAAACACCGTGCCGTTAAGCAGCATGCCAGTGTAATTTACTCGCACGGTATCGGTGGCCTTGGGACTTGGGCCGGTGCCGGGCTGAACGATTTCATAAAGCAACCCGCTGGGCAGGGCGGTGACACCTTTCTGCAATTTTTTATAGGCAATAAATTTCGCACTTGCGCTGTCGGTTTGTTTGCCGGCGGTGGTGGCGGCCTCGTCGGCGGCCTTTTGCGCCTTGAGCTGTTCTTCAACGGCGCTCGCGGTGGCGGCCTCAGCCGACTGCTTGGCGGCACCTTGGGCCTTGATTTGCACCAAGGCCGCCTTGGCGCTGGCATCTCCAGCGGCGGCTTTCTGCTCTATCTCGGCGACCTGTTTGTCCTCCGCGATTTTGCGTGCGGCGGCAACCTTGCCGTCCATGTATTTGGAAAATTGTTCCCCAATTTCATCTCGTTTGTAAGGCTCGGGCTTGCCGGCGGTGGCCGTGGCGAAGCCCTTGTTCACGGCGACAAGTTCGGCCTCGGTGAAATTGAACTTGCTCAATTCCGTGCTGTCGCCTGCGAGCCAGCCGAGCATCTCAAGCAACTCGGGCTCGGTGAACTTGCGCGTGGGTGCGGCCGGAACGACGACGGCCGGGGCGGCAGGTTGGTCGGCGGCGGGCAGCGCGGCGAAGGTGCCCAGCAGCAGCACGGACGCGGGAATCGTGAGGATGAGTTTCATGTGGAAAGGGTTGATGGGTGGGTTGAGACGCTGCGTTTCCGCCTCGCCGAAAGGGGGCGAAGTTGCCGACCGTGCATCGGAAAGCAACCACGAACTCGCCCCTTGTGTCTGCGCGGGAGGAGGGCTTGAGTGCGCGCTTTCCATGCACCCCGACCAATTTTGGACCAGCCAGGACGGCCAGGTTCTCACCGTGAAAAACCGCGACACGCGCACGGTCGCGCTCACCGTGGCCTTCTGGCCGCGCCACCCAGAGGAACTCGCGTTCATGGTGGCGCAGCTGGGCGCGCTGCGTTTCACCGAGCGTAGCTCGCTCGCGCGCATCGGGCTGGAGATGTTGCTCACCGGCCGGCCGAAGGTGGACGGCGGGCGCGTGGTGATCGAGGCCGAGGCGTTCATCTACGACAGCAATTTTCCCAACGCCACCTACTGGAAAAAACTTTTGCGTCCCGGCGTGCCGGTTGGCCGGCTCTTCCACGCGCCCGCCGCCGCGAAGCTCACAACCGCCGAGATCTGGGCCGCCATCCAAGCCAACGCCATCAAGCTGCCCAACACCATTAGCATTGACCGCCTCGGCCGCGTCTTCCTCACGCCGCACCAAGTCAGTTACACGCTCAGCCCGAGGATGTCGCGGCTCAATTTCGAGCGCATCGTCAGCGGCGACGCCAGCCGCGGGTTCCTCGACAAGCTTCAGGTGCGCCATGACGCCGCACCGCTCACCATTCCGCCGCAGTCTGGCGTGCTCACGAGCTGCTCAATTTATCTCAAGGAGCACTTCGTGGTGCTCAATCCTGGCGAGGGTAACTTTGGCATCCACACCAGTGCCGTGCTGCTCGACCCGGTGAAAACTTTCGGCACAAACGTCATGCTCGAGATCTACAACACCGGAGACCAGCCGGTGGTCAACCCCGTCGTCTCGGTCGAGATTTTCCGCGCGCCCGAGTTCACCGATCCCGAGTTCAAGACGCTCGCACGGAAACGCACGCGTCTGCTCGCCACCGCCACCGGTCTCTTCCGGTGCCTTGACCAAAACCCGCCGAGCGCCGCCGGCGCGGCCCGCCCGAAGACCAAGATCACCGTGCGCGGCCAGAGCGCCACGATGGAGAACCGCTGTGTGCTGGTGCGCGCCAACGAGGACTTGAAGAAATATCTCGCCGGCGACGCCTGCCCCATTGGCTACCGCACCATGATTCAGGCGCTGGATGCCGCGCTGCCTGATGCCGACACGCTCATTCTCGACTATTTTCCGGATCTGCTCGAGCACATCGAGCTGATGACGCGACTCGGTGACGTGCGGTTGAAACGCCTCATCTTCCGCCATGCCTCGCGCACCCACGGATTCTTTCTCTCCAGCAACGCCCACGCGCGCCTCGACACGTTCTACGCCATCGGCGTACAGGTCTATTGGTTTGAGGAAACCTCCAAGGACCTCTACGTCCACACCTACAAGAAAGACCACGGCTTTTTCGTGCGTGAGGAAATGGCCCGCCAGTTCCAGGAGGCGACCGTGCTCGCGTTTTACGGCTCGGCCGTCGGCCTCGACCAGGTCGACACCGACCGAATCTCGCAGCTCGTGGGGAAGCTCACCGGCTTCATTGGCTCCAATCTCGGCGTGCTCACCGGCGGCGGCGGCGGCGTCATGCGGCTGGCCACCGAGCAAGCGCGTGACCAGGGCGCGCTCACCGGGGCATGTTTCCTCGAGCTGGAGGCGCAGCCGCCCGTGTTGGGCGTTGATTTTTTCAACACCTTTCAGGAATCTTCGCGGCACTTCCGGCAAAAATGGTTTGAGGCGGCGGATTTTTGCATCTTCAACGTCGGTGGGGTTGGCACGCTGGAGGAGATCGGCATTGAACTGTGCAACCT
>CAIQBC010000104.1 GCA_903869955.1 uncultured Opitutia bacterium | reverse complement strand
TCAGCTCGCGGTCGAAGTCGGCGTCCTGCCCGGTCGCGTGATCGAGGCTGGTGGCGTTGAGCAAAATCGTGACCACGACGACCATGGTCATGGCGGCGAAATCATTCGCGTGCGCGACAATCAAATCCCAACGCACATGGCCCCACGCCAGGTTGAAGGGCTGGCTCCACGCGCCGACCGACAACGGGCTGAGCAGCAGGCCGGTCGTGTGCGCCGTGGTGAGGCTGGTGCCGCTCACCGCCAGCGCCGCGTGAAACAGCAGCACTGCGCCGAAAATCACCCCCGGAATCACCAGAAAATGTTTCGAGACGCGCATCAGCACGATCAGCGCCGCCGTCACGACCGCCGCCGCCGCCCACGCCAGAGGTGGCACCGCCGCGACCAGCGCCCAGGTGGTGTGCGCGGGCGACGCGCCCACGAGCATTTTCCAGCTGCCCGACACAAGCAGGAAGCCGCTGCCCACCAAAAAACCGCCCACCACCGGATAAGGGATGTAGCGGACATAGCGGCCCCAGTGCCGCGCGCCCAAAAAATACAGGATCAGGCCGCAGCCCGAGGCGGACACGAAGAGAAACATCAGCACCGTGGGCAGCAAGTCCGCCGACTCCGCGCCCGAGACGTGCGCAATCTCGGCCGTGATGGCCGCAACGGTAACCGCGAGAATGGCCGACGGGTTCGAGTCCGGCCCACCCATCGCGAAGCTGAACGAGCTCCGCCACGACAGGACAAGAATCGTCAAACAACTGCTCACGATGGCCGCCAGCACTGCCTGGCCCGAATGCGGCGCAAGCGTGCCGCCGAAGATCAGCGTCGCAAAACCGCTCGCATAGGCGAGGGTCATCAGCGCACAGATGGCCCCGGCGAGGACATTGGGCGCGAACGGCCGAGCGGCGGGCTTGGGTTGTGGTGAGTCAGTCAACGATGCGCTCTAACGCATGATTGCTGCCAGACACACGGCAAGATTTGAGGCGGCGCGTAATGTTACTTTTGGGTTACAGGCGGTATCCCCGGCCCTCCGGGGTTGTCCGATTGGAAGCTCGTGGCCCTCCTCATGCCCGTTTTACGCCCGTTTATTTCCCTTTCGGGCCGTCAACCTATGTGAAGCCAGCAAGGATCCGTGCCCATGGCGCAAGTTGCGCGTTGCGCCGCCCTCGCGCGGCGGGCAAGATGGCGGGGTGAAAACCCAACCGGTCGTCATCGCCGAAAAAATCCGGCTCAGGCATTTCGACCCCGGGTATTGCGGCGGGTTGGACAAGGCGGAGACGAAAGAGCGCACCGAAAAGCTGGGCCGGCGACTGGGCGGGCAGCAGCAGTTGCTCTTTGCGAACGCGACCCACGCAGTGCTGCTGATTTTCCAAGGCATGGACGCCAGTGGCAAGGACGGCTCGATCCGCATGGTGCTCCAACACGTCAACCCCTCCGGGGTCGAGACGGCGAACTTCAAGGTGCCGTCCGCCGAGGAGAACGCGCACGACTTCCTCTGGCGGCACCACAAGGCCGTGCCGCGGCGGGGTAACATCGGAGTTTTCAACCGCTCGCACTACGAGG
>CAIQBC010000103.1 GCA_903869955.1 uncultured Opitutia bacterium | reverse complement strand
GGCGTCCACGCGGAAGGTCGCAGCGTTTTTGGAGTCCTGGTTGCCGGCGATGATCCACGCGCCAGTCGGGTCGAAGCCAAAGAACCGCGGTTTCATCCCGCGCGTCGCGACGTCTTGCGCCAGCGTGAGCCGGCCCGTCGCTGCCTCGATGGCGAAGACCGCGAGGCTGTCGTGGCCCCGGCTGGAGGCGTAGAGAAATTTGCCGTTGGGGTGCAGCGTCAGCTCGGCATTGCTTTTGGCCCCGGTGAAGCCGGCGGGCAGGTTGGAGAGGGTCTGAAACTCCGTGAGCGTACCACGCGTGCCGTCCCACGTGAAGGCGGTCACCGTCGCGTTGAGCTCGTTGGTGACATAGAGCACCTTGCCATCCTTGCTGAACACGAGGTGGCGCGGGCCGGAGCCGGGCGCGAGCACGCCAAACGCGGGGTCGTTGGCTGTGAGCGTGCCGGTCTTCGCGTCGAAGCGATAGATGAAGATTTTGTCCGTGCCGAGGTCGGCGCAGAGGGCAAAGCGGTTGGTCGGGTCGGTGAGAATGCAGTGCGCATGCGCGGCGAGCTGGTTCGCGTGCGGGCCGCTCCCGGTGTGCTGGTCAAAGGCGCTGCGGGTGCCGAGCGTGCCGTCCGCCGCGACCGGAAACACGGCGACGCTGCCGCCGTTGTAATTGGCGATGAGCGCAAATTTCCCCGTCGCATCGAGGCTGATGTGACACGGGGCCTCGCCGCCGGCGGGCTGTTTGTTGAGGAGCTTCAGCGCGCCGGTCGCCGCGTCCACCGCGTAGGCGGCGACCTCGTTGGCGTTTTCAAGGCAGGCGTAGAGGTGCTTGCCGTCCGCGGTGAGGACGAAGAACGACGGCCCCTCGGCCTGCGACGCGAGGCTGGGCGCGGTGAGCTTGCCCGTCGCGCTGTCGAAATGGCCGAGCGAGATGCCGTTGCCTGCCCCGCCGTTGGCGGAGCCGTAGTAGACGAAATAGTCGGTGGCGGCGAGGCGCGTCACGTCGGTGAGCAGGAGCGCGGCGAGCAACGCCGGCACGCAGGGGGTCGGGCGGGGGGTGGGCATGTCGCGGCCACCATGCCGCCGACGTCGGGCCCGGCAAGGGGAAAAATGCCTGCGGCCGGCAGTGCGTTCTTTGCTTTGAGCCCCGAAGCCTCATGCCCATCACGAATCGCCTTTGGACTGTGGGGCCGGCGCTTGTCGCCGTGCCGTCCGCCCGACCCGACGAAGTGGCACCCGGGCCAAACGGTGCCCTCCCCGCCCGACAATCGGGCTTGCCGTGGCCGCGCGCCGCCCTTTCGTTCTCCATCCCATGTCCCACTCCTTTGTTTTCTCCTCCGAGTCGGTCGGCGAAGGCCACCCCGACAAGGTCGCCGACCTCATTTCCGACAGCGTGCTCGACGCCTGCCTCGCAGTTGACCGGACCAGCCGCGTCGCGTGCGAGACGATGGTGAAGTCCAACGTCGTCATCCTCGCGGGCGAAATCACCATTCCTCGGCTCCAGGACCGGAAGACCGGCCGGACCAAGCCCATTGATGAGGTCATCAACGTGGGCAAGGTCGTCCGCGATGCCATCCGTGACATCGGCTACACCAATGATGACGATGTGTTTCACGCCGATACCGTTTTCATCAACAACTGCCTCACAGCGCAGTCGGCCGACATCGCCCAGGGCGTGGACGCCAAAAAGGCCGCCGGCAAGAAAACCGCCGAGCAGGGTGCCGGCGACCAGGGCATCATGTTCGGCTACGCCTGCCATGACACCCCCGAGCTGATGCCCACGGCCATCATGTTCGCCCACCGCCTTGGCCGCCGCCTCACGCAGCTCCGCAAGTCCGGCGGCGTGCCGTGGCTTCGGCCCGACGCCAAGTCCCAGGTCTCCGTGCGCTACGAAAACGGCCGGCCCGTCGAGGTCGTCAACGTCGTCATCTCCACGCAGCACACCGCCGATGTCTCGCACGCTACCATCGAGCGCCACCTCATCGAGCACGTCATCCGCCGCGTCATCCCGGCCCGCCTCCTCACGCGGAAGACCGAGTTCTTCATCAACCCCACCGGTCGCTTCGTCATCGGCGGCCCGCAGGGCGACTCCGGCCTCACCGGCCGCAAGATCATCGTGGACAGCTACGGCGGCTGGGGCCGCCATGGCGGCGGCGCGTTCTCCGGCAAGGACCCCTCCAAGGTGGACCGTTCTGCCGCCTACATGGGCCGCTGGGTTGCCAAAAATATTGTTGCGGCCAAGCTCGCCACCCACGCCGAGGTGCAGTTCGCCTACGCCATCGGCCACCCACGCCCCGTCTCCCTGCGCGTGGACACGTTTGGCACCGGCGTCGTCGCCGACGACAAAATCACCCGGGCCGTTGGTCAGGTGTTTGGTTTCAAGCCCGCCGAGATCGTTGCCCAGCTCAACCTTCTCCGCCCAATTTACCGCGCCACCACGAACTACGGGCACTTCGGCAAAAAAGGTCTGCCTTGGGAAACTACCACCAAGGCCGCCGCTCTCCGCGCCGCCCTGTAACTGAGCTGATCCAGAGGCCAGCTTCTGGCCCCATTATCCTCCTCCGTCATTCGCGTCCCTTCGCGTCCATTGGCGGTGAAAATCCCTCTCTTCCGTTTTCCCTTCTTAATCCAAAATCGCGATTCCCCCATCCAAAATCAAATTTATGCCCGCCGTCACCTCACCTTCCCGTGCTGCCCAGGACTTCCACGTCAAAGACCTCTCCCTCGCCTGCTGGGGCCGCAAGGAAATCAACGTCGCCGAGCATGAGATGCCCGGCCTC
Source organism: uncultured Opitutia bacterium (assembly GCA_903869955.1). Classification (GTDB taxonomy): domain Bacteria; phylum Verrucomicrobiota; class Verrucomicrobiia; order Opitutales; family Opitutaceae; genus CAIYUN01. The sequence continues at coordinate 7,383 of CAIQBC010000103.1, read as the reverse complement.
GTTTCTGTCCGCAAAAAATTTGGCCCGTCCCGCCCGCTCGCCGGCGTCCGCGTCACCGGTTCGCTGCACATGACGATCCAGACCGCCGTCCTGATTGAGACGCTCAAGGAACTCGGGGCCGACGTGCGTTGGTGCTCGTGCAATATTTTCTCGACGCAGGACCACGCCGCCGCCGCCATCGCCGCGACCGGCACCCCCGTCTTCGCCTGGAAGGGCGAGACGCTCGAGGAATATTGGGACCTCACCCTCCGCGCCATCTCGTTCCCCGGCGGCAAGGGACCCCAGCTCGTCGTGGACGACGGTGGCGACGTCACCCTCCTCATCCACAAGGGCTGCGAGCTTGAGGAAGGCAGCGACTGGGTTCACACGCCCTCTTCCTCGCACGAGGAGCAGGTCATCAAAAACACCCTCAAGCGCGTCCACAAAGAGGATCCGCTCCGCTGGACCACCATCGCGAAGGAGTGGCGCGGCGTCTCCGAGGAGACGACCACCGGCGTCCACCGCCTCTACCAGATGCTCGAAAAGGGGAAGCTCCGTGTGCCCGCCATCAACGTCAACGACTCCGTCACCAAGTCAAAGTTCGACAATCTCTACGGCTGCCGCGAGTCGCTCGCCGACGGTCTCAAGCGCGCCACCGATGTCATGATCGCGGGCAAGGTCGCCTGCGTCTGCGGCTACGGCGATGTCGGCAAGGGCTCCGCGCACTCGCTCAAGGGCTTCGGCGCGCGCGTCGTCGTCACTGAGATTGATCCCATCAATGCCCTTCAGGCCGCGATGGAAGGCTTCGAGGTCAACACCCTCGAGTCCACGCTCGGCACCGCCGACATCTATGTCACCACCACCGGCAACAAGGACATCATCACCCTGGAGCACATGCGCGCGATGAAGGACCAGGCCATCGTCTGCAACATCGGCCACTTCGACAACGAGATCCAAGTGGACCGCCTGAACACCTCCGATGCAAAGCGCATCAACATCAAACCGCAATACGACCTCTACACCTTCCCCGGTGGCCCGGGCATCTACCTGCTCGCCGAAGGCCGCCTCGTGAACCTCGGCTGCGCGTCGGGCCATCCGTCGTTTGTGATGTCGAACAGTTTCACCAACCAGTGTCTCGCCGCGATGGACCTTTGGCGCAATCGGGACAGCTACGGCATCGGCGTCTATCGCCTCCCCAAGCACCTCGACGAGGAGGTCGCCCGCCTGCACCTCGACAAAATCGGCGCCAAGCTCACGACCCTCACGAAGGATCAGGCCGCCTACCTCGGCATCCCCGTCAGCGGCCCCTACAAGCCCGAGCACTACCGATATTGACTCTGGGAGCGCGGGTCGTCCCGCCCGCCCCTTCGTCCCCTCAGGGTCTGTCCGAAAATCAGGGTGAATGAATGCGGAATCCGACATGGTAGGGGCGCAGTCTTGCTGCGCCCCTACACCGGCAGACGTTATTCGGATGATATATTCCCATTATGTTTTGCATCCGTGTTATTTGTGTAATCCGTGGTCAATCTGAACTGCGGAATTTAGGATCATCTGTAATTTGAATATTTTCTGTCCTTCACCTCTCAGGTGAATGGATTTAGATGGATATTTTCAGGCAACTTCCTGTATCCGTGCTATCTGTGTAATCCGTGGTCAAATTGCATGGCGGAATTCAGGATCATGTCAGGCGCAGGCTGACTGCTCAATTAGGCAAAACCCGCTCAGTGTGAAATTGACGGCCCGGTCCGGATACCTCGACTTGGTGTGTCACCCCCACCGAATCGCTCCACGGGTTCGTTTCTCCCCACCCCCTGTCTCATCGGCCGGCCAGCGCCGCTGCCCGTTGGCCCTCGCTCTTTCCGCATCTATGGCCGACCCCACCTTTGCCGAATCCTATTGCGTGAAGCACGGCCTTGCCCCCGCCAGCTTCGCCGAGGACGCCCTGCGCCATGCGCTTTATCCCCACGCGCGGCTCTTCCTGCCTCTCTGCCGGATTTTCAGCAGCAACCACTTTGCCGCCGACTTGGACCTAGTGCGCGCGGCCGGCGTGCTGCGCCGCGTGCGCGACCTGGGCGACGAGATTACGGATTTCAACCACCATCCGGCCAACTGCGGCTTCTGGCGCGTGCAATTGCGGCTGCGCATCTCCACCCAGCGCTTGCGCACCCTCATGCGCGCGACGCTCCCCCGCAAGCCGGCTGACCTGCTGGAAAGCAACCCACCCTATGAACAACCTGACCCGGCAGGAAATCGCCGATAAAATCTACGGCCAGACCGGCTACCCCCGGAAGCAAATCGTGGCCACGGTCCAGTTGACCCTCGACACCATCGTTCACGCGCTGGCCCGGTGCCGGAATGTGGAGCTGCGCAACATTGGTGTCTTCGAGGTGCAAAAACGAAAGGCCCGCGTCGGCCGCAATCCCAAGCAGCCCGAGATCAATGTGCCCATCCCCGCGCAGGCCGTCGTGAAATTCAAGTCCGGCAAGGCCCTCCAGCACCTGCTCAGCAAGCTCGACCTTGCCAAGTTGTGACGGCCCTTTGACCGCTGGTCGGGGCCGGTCAGAACGGCTCATGCCAGCCATCGTTCTTCCCGTATGTACGAGACACCCGGGCGAGGTTTACGATACACAAGGGACAGATGGATTTGAGCCTAGGTTGTAATACGTCATGGCTTGCCCCGGGGATCTGACTTTTCTGCCGGTAATACCCGCTTTCCCTTTCGAATCGTATGGCTGCCCTTATCTGCTATGTAGATATTGCCGTCCTGATCTAAAGCCAAACCAACGGGAGAATTAAAGAGGGCATTTTTTCCGATTCCGTCAGCACTTCCAGTCACTCCAGGACTGCCAGCCAGTGTTGTCACGTCACCCGTCGGAGAAATCATTCTGATAGTTTGGAAATCTCCACACGCTACATAGACATTACCCGCCGCATCCACCGCCAAGCCAGTGACAGCGCCCAACGCAGCTCCTTGACCAATCCCATCTGTATATAAATTGCCGGTTCTTGATGAAGTTCCAGCTATTTTGCTCAGTGCACCTCCCGAAGTATATTTAAAAACAATGGACTGTCTGGAATCGAAAAAATAGACGCTGCTCAGCCTGTCGACCGCAAGATAAGCTATTCCTTGAAAGTCTTGATCGGGAGGGATGTTTCGATTAGTGCCTAGTAACATCGTTGTAACTCCACTCGGACTCAATTTTTGAAGTTCATTATTGTGAGCGTGATATATATTGCCAGCTTGATCAAAAGCCAACCCACCAGAAAACTTCATAAATGTGCTTGCTTTTCCGGCGGGAGTAACCTTCCAAGTAAGACTGCCCCGGGGTCCAGCCGGTTCAGAGAAATAAACATTTCCGTTTTGATCTACTGCTACTGCGCCAGGACCCCAGAACTTCGCGGCACTGCCTGTGCCCTCTTCACTTCCTTGGATACCAGGGCTGCCAGCCAAAGTGGTTACCTCACCGGCAGGATTAATTTTCCTAATTGTATAATTATATAAATCACCGACATAGACATTGCCGGCAGCGTCCACTGCCAGCGAGATAGGAGTATCAAATCTAGCGGCACCCCCTGTGCCATCGGTGCTACCGGCCATGCCCGGGGTACCGGCAAAAGTAGTGAATGTGTAGGGGGTGGCGTAATTGACGTTTCCCAAAACAACCTTAATGGGTGGCTTAGGTGGTTTCCGAGTTAGCGGTATGTTACCATTCTCACTTAGTCCCACCATTGGAGTATTCACATTGCCGGTTGAAGATACTGACGAACTTGTTTGCCCCAGCGCATGCATGCTAATAAGAGGCAATGACAGGACCGTTAAAATTCGATTTAAGGATATTATCATTTTAATTGTAAAGACATTTATATTGTATACACCGATTTATTAATTTTATATTAAAATATTTATTCTGCGCGTAAATGGTGATAAATTGTATCGTCTCTGCTCCACCAAGTAGGAGGCGGCGAATAGTCTAAGTAAGTGTGCTGCCAACCTAATGATGGACACATTTTTCAGGATAATAGGGCGACACTTTTTGGGGTTGAGGAGACGGTGATCAGGCCTTGGCAGACGGGACAAGCTTCCGCGCCGTGGCGCCAGGCGGCGCTGAGGCTGCGGTGATCCTTTCGTTCCAGTTGACTGAGGTTGTCCTGTGCCCGGACGTTAATCAAAGCAAAAGTGGTGGGTGTGCCGCATCTACCGGTGAAAACGGTGCCGCGCCCGGTGGGCATAGGCCTTGTACGCGGTCTGACTGCACAGACTGCGAGGTCGGCCGCAGTTGACGGCGTGTTACACGGCCAGCACGGGCCGCAGCTGAGCCGGCCGCCAGCGCCGGGCCTGCGGCAGGCATTCGCCGAGTGCCGACTGGAAATCGCGGATGCCCTTTTCGAACGCGCCGTTGTACTTGGGGTGGTGAACCGGCTGTTCAGGGGAATGTTCGTCCGCCGCCTTTGGGTTTCTCCGTTTCACTCCCAGCGGGCGAGTCGTCTCGGCGTGGGGCCTGGTTCACTTGCTACCAGGGTGGTTGCGGTTCGGTTCCCAGCGATGTAACCGCCAAGCACGCCAGTGCTTCCCGGTTCCGGCCCGGCCAACTCCGCGCCTGCAGCGGCCGCCCCACCGTTTGGCGTCTTGCCCCGCCATCGTGTATCCATTTCACAAATACATATCTTCTGCCACTCCCCCCGCTCTGTCTCCTGACTCCTGTCTTCCGTCTTCCGTCTCCTGTCTCCTGACTCCTGTCTCCTATCCGCACCCCTCCCGCTCCTAAACCTCACCCTGCTCAATTGCTCTCTCCACATATTCGCGAAACGACAGCATCGTTGACTTGCTGATCAGCAGCCGCCTCCATTTCTGCTGCAATTCGATCGAGTCATACGGGTCGGGATTCCGGTAGGGCGGTGGTTCCGGCTCGGTTGGGCATTTGCCCCAGCCTCGCTCCAGCACCAGCGCGGCTGCCCGCAGCGCCGCCGCTTCGCTCTTGCTCCGCAGCGCGATCCTTATCTGGCGTTCGATGACGGCCGGCGTCGCGCTCCGGCACAGCTCTTTGAGGTGCTCCTTGGTGGGCAGGGCCGGCCGGCCCGGTCCGCCGGGATTGCCCAGCTTGAAACTCGTCTTGTTGCTCATGGCCGCTTGTGTCCGTTTTCCCGCCTTTTGTCCAGCCCGCTCCGTTCCCTCCCTTGCCTCCTGTTTTCATCCGTGTCTGTATCTGCCGTTTTCAGGCTGTTGCCCCCGGCTGCTCGCCCGCTTGTCCGTCGTTCGCCGGTGGCGGCGCGGCTTGTGGACTCTCGGTCGGCGGCTTTTTGGCCAGCACATAGCGTCGCTTTCCGGCCCACAATGCCTTGATGGAGTCCACGTCCTCCAGTTTCTGCCCGGGTTTCAGTTGGGGTTCTGGCTCCCTCAGTCTCCGGCCCCAGCCCCGGTCGAGCAGCAGCATGGCCGCCCGGCTCGCCATCGCCTCGCTCTTGCTCTGTCGTGCGATGCGGGCGACGCGCTCGATGATTGCCGGCGTTGCCTCGCGGCACAGATCCTGCACCGATTGCCGGCTGGCCAAGGTCGGTCTCCCCGGTCCCCCAGGGTTGCCCGGTTGGAAGCTCGTCGAGCTCTTCATACCCGTTTTTTACCCGTTTATCGCCCGTTTGTCAAGCCGGGCGCCCACTTCCATCTTCCCTGCTTTTTACCTCTGAGAATCTGCCTTTTGCCTGTCCGTTTTTGGCCCATCCCCGTTTTTCACCCGTTTATTTGCGGTTCATCCGTGTTCACCCGTGCTATCCGTGGTTAAAATTCAGCCCCCCTTTCATATCCGGATTGCCGACCCCACAGACCGGCATCCGCCACCCAAAACTAGGGGTCTCCGCCGTTGTCTGCACCGGTCTGCCGTAACCCTCGCCCGCAACGTCCTCCGCCGTTTCGCCATTGCCGCACCCGCGCCGATGGTCCACGTCTGGCACGTGCCGCTCCGCCTCATTTTCGCTCCCTCCCACCGTGCCTGCTCCCGGGCCGGGCGCATCCTGCCCGCGCTGCTGGCCGGGCTCGTGCTGCTCGCCGGCTGCGGCGGCCAGCCCCCCGCCCCACCCAAGCCAGCCGCACCGGCCGCGCCCGCCGTCCCGGCCTACACCTACCAGATCGTCCACACCTGGCCGCATGACCGGGGTGCGTTCACCCAGGGACTCATCTATCTCGACGGCAATTTTCTCGAAACCACCGGCCTCAACGGCAGCTCGTCGTTGCGCCGGGTCGAGCCGCAGACGGGCCGGGTGCTGCAAAAGGTCGGGCTGCCCGCTGAGTTTTTTGGCGAAGGGATGACGGTGCTGGCCGACAAAATTTTCCAGCTCACCTGGCAGAACCAGAAGGGTTTCATCTACCGCCTCGACACCTTTGCACCCGTGGGGGAATTTGCCTACACCGGCGAGGGCTGGGGCCTCACAACCGACGGGCAGGCGCTGATCCTGAGCGACGGCACCGAGCGGATCCGGTTTCTCGATCCCGCCACCTTCCAGGTGACGCGCACCATCAGCGTGATGTATCAGGGTCAGTTTTTGCAGATGCTCAACGAGCTGGAGTGGATCAAGGGGGAGATCTGGGCCAACGTCTGGCAGACCAATTTCGTCGCCCGCATTAGCCCGGCGGACGGCAAGATCCTGGGCCTGATTGATTTTACGGGCCTGCTCGCGCCCGGCGACCGCACCGCCGACACCGACGTGCTCAACGGCATCGCCTACGACGCAACCGGCGACCGCATTTTTGTAACCGGCAAAAACTGGCCGAAACTTTTCGAGGTGCGCGTGGTGCCGCGGTGAGAACACCTCCACCCGATTGCTCCCCCATTTCAGCAGTTTAATTTTACCGCAGATTGTAAGGGGTGGACTCTGAGACGGAAAGCAGCCGCAAATGCCCCATTCGAATTCACCCCGTCACGAGGTGCTTTCAAACCAACCGCCTCGATTGATCCATCCGTTTTCATCCGTGTAATCCTTGGTTAAAACTCTGGGTTTTCTGCCCAAAACAAATTTGCGTTTCCCGCCGCGCGCCCAGCCAATCGCCCGTCCTCGCTCCACACCAACTTCTCCACCCGACCGTGCCCCACTCCGCTTCCGCCAAGCTCCTTTACGCCGACACCACCCGCAGCGCCGACATGCTTTACCTCGGCCGCTTCGACGTGCCCGACCCGTTTATCGCCTTCGCCGTGCGGGGGAAAACGACTGCCGTGCTCAGCGCGTTGGAGTTTGGCCGCGCGAAAAAAACCTCCGGTTTCGACCGCGTGCTGCCGCTGGAGCCGTGGCTGGCGCGCGCCAAGGCCGCCTTCCCCCGCGCCCAAACCGGTGCGGCCGAGGTCATCGCGCTGCTCGCCCGCGCTCACCGGCTTCGCGGGTTCGAGGTGCCGGAGGACTTCCCGGCCGGCCTGCTCG
>CAIQBC010000102.1 GCA_903869955.1 uncultured Opitutia bacterium | reverse complement strand
TCCTCCTCCTCCGCCGCCGATCAGCCGTATAAGATTCTCAACACCGCGCAGTTTCCCGGCAGCGGTGGCATCGATTACGTGTATGCCGATTCCGATGGCCGCCGGCTCTACGTCCCGCGGGGCGGCGAGGTCCTCGTCTTCGACCTCGATACCTTGAAGGCCGCCGGCACCATCGCCAATACCCGCGCCCGCGGCGCGGTCGTTGACCCGAAGTCCCATCACGGCTTCGCCAGCAGCAGCCCGGTCGTGATGTGGGATACACAGACGCTCGCGACGATCAAGACCATCGATGTGCAGGGCCGGCCCGACGGTCTCCTTTTCGAACCCGGCACGCAGCGCGTCTTCATTTTCAGCCACACCGCCCCGAATGCCACCGTGCTCGATGCCAAGGACGGCTCCATCGTCGGCACCATTGATCTCGGCGGTGCGCCCGAGCAGGCCGCCAGCGACGGCCAGGGCCACCTCTACGTCGACATCGAGGACAAGGATAACGTCGCCGTGGTCGACACCGCGACCCTGAAAGTCACCGCTCACTACGGCTTCGAGGGCAAGGGCGGCACGCCCGCCGGCCTCGCCCTGGATGCGAAAAACCACATCCTCTTCGCCTTCTGCCGCAATCCGCAGACCTGCGTGGTGCTCAGCGCCACCGACGGCAAGATCCTCGCCACCTTGCCCATCGGCCGCGGCACGGACGGCGGCGGCTTCAATCCCCACACCATGGAGGCCTTCAGCTCCAACGGCGACGGCACCCTCACCATCATCAAGGAAAACTCTCCGACCGATTTCGTCGTCACCCAAAACGTCACCACCAAGGCCCGCGCCAAGACAAGCACCCTCGACACCAAGCTCGACCGCATCGTCCTGATCACCACCGAGCCGATGCCCGGCACCGCCGAAGCGACCGCCCCGAAGGAGCCGGCTCCCGCCCCGGGCACGAAGAAGGGCGGCGGCAACAACGGGCCCGCCTACCTCGATCTCATCGTCGTCGGCCGCTAGACCGCGCCCTCGCTCGGGGTCGCGGGCTTCGGCCAGTTTGCCGCCGGCCCCCTCACCCACTATTGTCCAGGGGAGGACGGCCCGCTGCTCTTCGGCCATCCTCCTCTACAGCGAAACCTATAGTGTGTAAATAACCCTGCCATCCCGCTTCATTCAAGCGAGTTACGCGATATAGGGTATCGGAAACCTTGCCCAGCCCGGCCGCGATTGCATCCTCCGGCTCGTTCTTTGGATTCGCACGCCTAAGCCGCCGGGCCTTCCTGCTCGGCGTCACGGGGGACCCACTATTCCGTCGCGCGCTCTCGCGCGGCGGACGGGGCGCAGGTCCGCGGGCAACCGCGGTCCGGGTGACTTCCTAGCACCTAGCCCGTCAGCTAACCTCGTCGGCAATGGGAAGGGTGATCCACTGCGCGTCCGCTCGGGCGGTCGCGTCACGGTCGCTCCCACGCAACCGCATTGTGTCCGCTCGCGACAAACCGTCGCGGGCGACGCGCTGCCCTCAACGCCCGCTCCGCATGTCCCTCAAGACACTTCTCCTCGGCCGCTCCCGCTCGCTCAACGAGCATAACCTCTTCCACAAAATCTCGCTCATCGCGGTCTTCGCGTGGGTCGGCCTCGGCGCGGACGGGCTCTCGTCCTCCTGCTACGGCCC
>CAIQBC010000101.1 GCA_903869955.1 uncultured Opitutia bacterium | reverse complement strand
GTTATTTGCGGATCCCATTCGGTTCTCTTAATCCAAAACCTGACACCCTGCGCGCATGGGTCGCGTTGACAAAATACCTGCATTACGTCGCCATATTGTGTATCCTGATTCATGGAAAGTCCTCCGCCGCAATCCGCCCCCGCTTGCGATTCACGTCCTGCTCTTGCTGCGCATTGTCGCCGAAATGCGCGCCGGGATAGGCCTTGAGTTCACCCTTTTCGCGCAGGGTGTGAATCGGCGTGCCGTCCAGCTCTGCAATCGTCGTTTCCTGAAACGAAGTGAGCGGCAGGGTGCCCATGTATTCCTTCGTCGCGCGCCGCTGCTCCACCGTTTCGCCGGGGAGGCCATAGGTGAAGGTGCCGTGCACGGACATGCCCAGCGACCGCAGGAAAAACGTGAGGTCGCGCGCCGCATTGAGGTCGAGCTTCTTGCCGAGAATGTTGTCGATTACCCACTGTGAGCCGCTTTCAAATCCGAGCTTCACGCCAAAGCAGCCGGAGCGGGCCATCTCCCCCCAGCCGGCTCGGCTAATTCCGTCCGCCCGGCACATGGCGCCCCACGGGATGCCGATGACGCGCATCTCGTGGCCCTGGGCCGCGGCGTGCTTGGAGATCTTGTCGGCGGTGTCCTGCGAGTCATTGCCGCCGATGTAGAAGAAGTAGCGGATGTTGTGCGCCTTGAAGACCTGGATGACGCGATCGAGGTCGGACGGCTTCTTGAGCTTGAACCGGCAGGTGCCGAGGGCGGCGCCGGGGGTGTGGCGGAGGCCGCGGATGGCCTGCTGGGACTCGGCGGCGAGATCGATGAAGTCTTCGTTGAGGATGCCGAGCACGCCGTTGAGCGATCCGTAAATCTCCTCGATGGAGGCGTAATTGAGGGCCTCGGCGACGACGCCAGCGAGACTGGCATTGACGACGGCGGTGGGACCGCCGGACTGGCCCACCAGGACATTTCCTACGAGTTCTTCAGGCATGACAGGGAGAGTTAACGATAAAGGGTTGGAAACAACGTGAAGGGCCAAGAAAGCGCAGCGTGAGGGGGGGATGCAAACTCAATTTTCGGACACCGCCGCGGGCGGTGAGGAGTTGGTAGTTGGGAATTGGTCCGGACACCGCGAGGCGGTGGGGAATTGGGGGCGCGCGCCGCAGTTTGCGGCGGATAATTTGGAATTTGGAATTGGTAATTGGTCCAAACCACGGATCGTCGGGTCCGCCTGCACTTTTCCCGTTCCGCCATTTGGAACACGCGCGAGCCCCCAATGGCCCTTCCGGCACCAATTCCTATTACGGGTTGCGCATTAAAAACTGACAGGCCGAGGTCGAGGTAGCGCGGTGCTTCAGCCCGCGGCTTTTTTGCACTCGGGAGTGCGGGCTAAAGCATCGCACTACTCCAGGCCATCGCCGTCTCTTCTTCGGGTAATTCCAAATAATTACGATTTACGAATTTCCCGCCGTAGCGGCGTCCGGACCAATTCCAAATTCCTAACTACAAATTACCCCGCCGCCACCGCGGCGTCACAACAGCCGGCCCGGCTTATAATCCGCGGCGCCCTTGTGCTTCCGGGCGAGGGGCTTGATCTCCTCGACGAAGGCGTCGACCTGGTGCGGGGCGGAGCCGACGAAGCGGTGGCTTTCGGCGAGGATGGCCTGCAGCGCCTTTTTGCCGAGGCCGATGCGGCGGTCGCCGGCGAGGCGGGCGAGAAGGTCGATGTCGTCGTCGCGGCCGCCCGAGCGGATGGCCTTGGCGGCGGCGAGGGCGTGCTCCTTGATCGCCTCGTGCGCCGTCTCGCGGCCGGCCCCGCGCTTGACAGCCTCCATGAGGATGGTGGTCGTGGCGAGGAAGGGGAGGTTGCGCTCGTTCTCGGCGGCGATGGCGGCGGGAAACACATCCATCTGCTTCAGCACCGTGAGCAGCGTCTCGAGCAGACCGTCGATGGCGAAGAAGGCGTCGGGCAGCGCGACGCGGCGCACGACGGAGCAGGAGACGTCGCCCTCGTTCCACTGGTGGCCGGCGAGCGAGGCGGTCATGGTGACGTAGCCGCCGATGATGGTGGAGAAGCCGCAGATACGCTCGCAGTTCCGGGCGTTGACCTTGTGCGGCATGGCGGAGGAGCCGACCTGGCCCTCCTGGAAGCCCTCGGTGAGCAGGCCGGCGCCGGCCATGAGCCGGAGGGTGGTGGCGAAGCTCGCGCCGGCGGCGCCGACCTGGTGGAGGGCGGTGACGACCTCGAAGTCGAGGCTGCGCGGGTAGACCTGCCCGACGGCAAAGAGCGAGCCGCGGAAGCCGAGGTGCTTGAGCACGCGGCCCTCGAGCTCGGCGACCTTGTCGGCGCGGCCGGCGAGCAGGGTGAGCTGGTCGAGCTGGGTGCCGACGGCGCCCTTGAGGCCGCGGACGGGGTAGCGCTCGATGAGGTTTTCGAGCCGGCCGAAGGCGACCAGCAGTTCCTGGCCGAACATGGCGAGGCGCTTGCCGAGGGTGGTGGGCTGGGCGGGGACGTTGTGCGTGCGCCCGGTGATCATGAGGTCGCGGTGCGCCTCGGCCTGGCGCGAGAACGCGAGGAGCGCGGCGGCGGCCTTGAACTGGACGACCTTCAGCGAACGGTAGACCTGGAGCTGCTCGACGTTCTCGGTGAGGTCGCGGCTGGTGAGCCCGAGGTGGATGAACTGCCGGTTCGCGAGCTCGGAGAATTCCTCGATGCGGGCCTTCACGTCGTGGAGGGTGACGCGTTCGCGGGCGTCGATGTCGGCAAGGTCGATTTTCGACTTAACCTTCTCATAGTCGGCGATGGCGGCGGCGGGGATGGGCAGGCCGAGGTCGCGCTGGGCCTTCATGACGGCGATCCAGTAATCGCGCTCGATGGTGATGCGGCCGGTGGGCGACCAGATGTCTTTGATGAGGGGCGAGGCGTAGCGTTCGGCGAGGACGTTGGGAATGGCGGCGGTAGACATGATTGGAAAGGGTGGGCGATCAGGCGGAGAGGCAGCGGACGGTCATCTCGCGGAGGACTTCCTCCTGCTCGTGCGGACGCTGGATGACTTCCTCAAAGGCGCGGATGAATTCCTGCTGGTTGTCGATGAGACGGCGGAGCGAGGGCAGTTTGGCCGAGCCGGCGAGTTTGCCGACATACCAGGCGTTTTGGCTGAAAAGGTTGAACGAACTTTTCTCGGTCGCGCCGACGAAATGGCGTCCGTAAGTGGACGCGGCCTTTGGCAGGCCGTCGATGCCGCGCTGACTGACGCGCACCTCGCCGGCGTCGGCGAGCGCGCGGACTTGGAGGAGGATGCGGTTGCGGTTTTGCAGCGCGGCGATGATCGGGCGCGAGTCGCCGCCGGTGAAGAAATGCCTATGGAGCGCGGCGATCGTCCATTGGATGTCGTCGCTGAAAAACGCCTCGGCGGCCTCGAAGAAATCGCCCTCGGCGGTGTTGGCGGTGAGCTCGGTGACGTGGGCCTCTTCGATGACGGCGGGTTTGCCGTCCGCGCCGTCGCCGGCGTAGGCGGCGAGCTTGCGCGTTTCCTCGATGAGCAGGCGGGTGTTGGCGCCGACCTTGGCGAGCAACAGCTCGACTGCGCCGGAACCGAAGGTCGCCCCGAGTGATTTGGCCTCGGCCAACGCCACG
>CAIQBC010000100.1 GCA_903869955.1 uncultured Opitutia bacterium | reverse complement strand
CGTGTTCGACCCCGGGCTGCTCTAGGGCGATGGGGGGTTCGAGGGCATCCGGCTCTACGCAGGCAACGTATTTCGACTCGAGGAGCATCTTGAACGGCTGGAATATTCCGCCAAGGCGATCCTGCTCACGCTCCCGATGACTCGCGCCGCGCTGCGCGACGCTACTTGCGAGACCTGCCGCGTCAACGGCCTGCGCGACGCCTACATCCGCCTCGTCGTCACCCGTGGCGTGGGCGATCTGGGCCTCGCTCCGTGGTCGTGCGCAAAGCCGACCACGTTTATCATCGCGGGCAAAATTTCCATTTATCCCCAGGAGCATTACGACAACGGACTCGCTATCGTCACCGTGCCGACGCGCCGCATCGGCCCGGCCGCGCTGCCGCCGACGGTGAAGTCGCTCAATTACCTCAACAACATCCTCGGGAAGATCGAGGCGAGGCAGGCCGGGGCGCTCGAGGCCATCATGCTGAACGACCAAGGCCATGTCGCCGAGTGCACGGCGGACAACGTCTTCATTGTCCACAAGGGCGAGCTATTCACGCCCTCCGCCTCGCATGGCGCGCTCAAGGGCGTCACTCGCGGGGCGATCCTCGACATCGCCGCCGAGCTGGGCCTTCGGGTCCGAGAGGCCGCGCTGACCCGGTACGACATCTGGTGCGCCGACGAGTGTTTTCTCACCGGCACGGGCGCGGAGGTCATTCCGGTCGTCAAGCTCGACAGCCGCGAGATCGGCACCGGCAAACCCGGCCCGATCACCGCCCGCGTGCTCGCTGCTTTCCGCCGCCGTGCCCCCACGGAGGGGACGCGGATCTGAACATTTGACGCGCTTCATGCCGCATCCTTTGTTGGCACCGTGGCACGATGCTTGCACGTGGCGCTTGCCAGCGCGCCGTGTGCCGATATGGTGACAGCATCATTTTTCCTCCCATGCCCAGCCCGCTCAAATGCAGCCTCTGCCCGCAGCCCGCCACCGTGCATCTCACCCAGATTGTGGATGGCAAAATCCACAAGGTCGAGCTGTGTGAGTCCTGCGCGCAGGCCAAGGGGGTGACCGACCCGAACGGCTTTTCGCTGGCCGACCTGCTGCTCAAGGCCTCACTCAACCCCGGCCCATCCGCTGCCGGGCTGCGGTGCGAGCAGTGTGGTGCGACGGCCGCCGACTTCAAGAAGCAGGGCCGCTTCGGCTGCCCGCGCTGCTACGGGACGTTTCAGGAGTTGCTTGCGCCGCTGCTGGAAAACATGCACAAAGGCGTCACACACATCGGCAAGCTGCCCCGCCGCGCCCTCGCGCGCAAGTCCCTCTACGACCGTCTCACCAAGCTTGAGCTCGACCTCACCGAGGCGATCAAGGGCGAGCGCTATGAGGACGCCGCGCGCACTCGCGATGAGATCCATCAGGTCAAGCTGTCCGCAGCGCCCGAAGTTCCACCGGAGAAACGCTAAGCCATGACCATCGCCGACCTCCTCGCTGCACCTTCCGAGCTGACCGACACCGCCAGCAGCAAGACCGCCATTGTGCTGATGACGCGCATCCGTTTGGCGCGTAATCTTGACGGTCGCGCCTTTCCGGGCCGCGCCAAGGCGGCTCAGCGTGCGCAGGTGCTTGCCGCCTGCCGTGACGCGCTCGCCACCTCCACGCCGATGCGCCGTGCCGCCAGCGCCGCGGTCGAGGAGCTGTCCGACCTCGACAAACAGATGCTGATTGAGCGTCACCTCATCTCCCGCGAGCTCGGCGGCTCGACCGGCCATTCGGGCGTGGTGATCAACCGGGAACAGACCGTTTCCGTCATGATCAACGAGGAGGACCACCTCCGACTCCAAGTGCTCCGTTCCGGCCTCCAGCTGAAAAAAGCCTGGGCGGCGATTGACGGGCTCGACTCCGAGCTGGAGGAGCGGCTCGACTATGCGTTCTCGCCCACGCTGGGTTATCTCACCGCCTGCCCGACCAACCTCGGCACGGGAATGCGCGCCTCGGCCATGATGCATCTGCCCTCCTTGGTCATTTCCGGTCAGATGGAGCGTGTCGTCCGGGCCGTCAACCAGCTCGGCCTGGTTGTGCGCGGGCTCTTCGGCGAGGGCTCCGACGCCAGCGGCAGCATTTTCCAAATCTCGAACCAGACCACGCTCGGCGAGACCGAGGAGCAGATCCTTCAGCGCCTTGGCAGCGTGCTCAACACGATCAACGAACACGAGCTCAACGCCCGGGCCAAGCTTCTCGAGACTGACGCCCACAAGCTCCTCGACAAGATTGGCCGCGCCTATGGCATCCTTCAGCACAACCACCTGCTCAGCTCCAGCGAGGCGATGAACCTGCTTTCGCTGCTGCGCCTCGGCATTGACCTGGGCATCTTCCCTGCTGCGGCCCGGGCGGTTGTTGACCGCCTCCTCATCGAGTGCCAGCCCGGCCATTTGCAGCACGCCGCCAAAGGCACGTTTGAGCCCGGCCAGCGCGACGTGCTTCGCGCCGGGCTGCTGCGTTCCGAGTTTGCCAATTTCGCCAAACCTGACTTTATGGTTGTTGGTCGCAACTGACCGCACAAAAAAACATGGACGGACAACTCAACAACTTCACGCCCCGCGCCCAGCAGGTGCTCGCGCTCGCCCGCAAGGAGGCCGAGCGTTTCCACCACAATTATCTCGGCACGGAGCATCTCCTCCTCGGCCTCATCAAGCTTGGGCAAGGCGTTGCCGTGAGCGTCATCCAAAAAATGGGCCTCGACCTCGAGAAAGTTCGCAACGAGGTCGAGAAGCAGGTCGGCACCGGCGCGGAGGGCAACACCCAGGGCGGCGTTCCCTACACCCCGCGCGTGAAAAAAGTCCTCGCGCTCGCCGGCCGCGAGGCGAAGACGCTCAGCCATTCTTATGTCGGCACCGAGCATCTTCTGCTTGGCCTGCTGCGCGAGGGCGAAGGTGTCGCCGCGCGCGTGCTCAAGTCGCTCGACGTGGACATTGAGCGCGTCCGCCAGGAAATCATGAAGGAGCTCGATCCCCAGTTTGGCGGGGCCGGCTCCGGTGAGGGGGGGGAGGAACAGCCCGCCGCCACGGGTAACGGCCCGCAGCGTCCCGCCGGCACGGCCGACGACAAGAAAGAAATTAAGACGCCCGCACTGAAAGCCTACGGCCGCGACCTGACCGAACTCGCGCGCAAAGGCGAACTCGACCCGGTCGTCGGCCGCCAGAGCGAGATCCGCCGCGTCGTCCAGATTCTCTGCCGCCGCACCAAGAACAACCCCGTCCTCATTGGCGAGGCGGGCGTCGGCAAGACCGCCATCGTCGAGGGTCTCGCCCAGGAGATCGTCACCGGCATCGTCCCGGAGATCCTGCTCGACCGCAAGGTCATCACGCTCGATCTCGCCCTGATGGTCGCGGGCACCAAATACCGCGGCCAGTTTGAGGAGCGCATCAAGGCCGTGATGGACGAGATCAAGCGCTCCAAAAATGTCATCATCTTCATTGACGAGATGCATACCATCGTCGGTGCGGGCGCGGCCGAGGGCGCGATGGATGCATCCAACATCTTCAAGCCTGCCCTTGCGCGTGGCGAGCTCCAGTGCATTGGCGCAACCACGCTCACCGAATACCGCAAGCATATCGAGAAGGACTCCGCCCTCGACCGTCGTTTCCAGTCGGTCAAGGTCGAACCGCCGTCCGTCGAGGATACGGTCACCATTCTGAAGGGTATTCGCTCGAAATACCAAGACCATCACAAGGCCGTCTTTACCGACGCGGCAGTCGAAGCGGCGGCGAAACTTTCCGACCGTTACATCACTGGCCGTTTCCTGCCCGACAAGGCCATTGACGTGATGGACGAGGCCGGCTCGCGCGCCCGCATCGCCGCGCTCGTCCGGCCGCCGGACCTCGAAGGCCAGACCAAGGAAATTGAGCAGGTCTGTGCCCAAAAGGAGGCCGCTATCGCCGCGCAGCGTTTCGAGGAGGCTGCCAAGTTTCGCGACCACGAGAAGCAGCTCCGCGCCAGCCTCGAGGAGACCACCGCCGCGTGGAAAAAATCCCGCGATGAGAAACGCATCGTCGTGGACGAGGAGCTGATGACGCAAGTGGTGGCTGATTGGACCGGCATCCCCCTCGCCCGGATGGAGAAAAATGAGAGCCAGAAACTTCTTTTGCTGGAAAAGGAAATTGAACGGCACGTCATCGGCCAGGAGGTCGCCGCCGAGGCCATTGCCCGCGCGCTCCGCCGCTCGCGCGCCGACCTGAAGGATCCGCGCCGCCCCATTGGCTCGTTCCTGTTTGTTGGTCCCACCGGCGTTGGCAAAACCGAGACCGCGAAGCAGCTCGCCGCGCAGATGTTTGGCAAGCAGGACGCGCTGATCCAGCTCGATATGAGCGAATACATGGAGAAGCACACCGCCTCGCGCCTCGTCGGCGCGCCGCCCGGCTACATCGGTTACGACGAGGGCGGCCAGCTCACCGAGGCCGTGCGGCGCAAGCCCTATGCGGTCGTCCTCTTCGACGAGGTGGAGAAGGCGCACCCTGATGTGCTCCAGGTACTGTTGCAAATCTTGGAGGACGGTCGCTTGACCGACTCACTGGGCCGCACCGTGGACTTTCGCAACACGATCATCATCATGACGAGCAACGTTGGCGCGCAGCTCCTGCAGCGCCAGACCTCGATGGGCTTTGCCGCCGCCAACTCCAATTTTTGCGACGCCGAGAAAATGCGTGAGAAAGTACTTGAGGAAGCCAAGCGCGTCTTCAAGCCGGAGTTCCTCAACCGTATCTCCGACGTGGTCTTTTTCCGGCCGCTCGACAAGACCGACCTTATCAAGATCGTCGAGCTGGAACTGGCGAAGTTTGCCAAGCGGCTCACCGACCGGAAAATCACCATCGAGGTCATGCCCGAGGCGAAGACCCTGCTCATCGAGAAAGGCTACGACGAGAAATACGGCGCGCGCCCGCTGCGCCGCGCCGTCGAGCACTACCTTGAAGACCCGCTGGCCGAGGCCCTGCTCAAGGGCGAGGTGAAGGACGGTGAGCCCGTGCAGGTAGTCCGCAACGGCGACAAACTGGAGTTCAAACAGCCCGCCGCTACCACCCAGCCTTTCGCGACACCGGTGTAACAAGCTGAGCCCAAAGCCTCGCAACCAGACAGTAACAGCCATTCCGCCTCGCTGTCACGTCATGACTGGACCTGTTGGACCACGACGTCAGGCGTAGGCTCGACAGCCGCGCGCGGCCAGCCTACGGCTTGTACCCCTGTGCGCTTGTTCAACCAACTCTCGGGCCAGGCCCGGCCTTTTTTCACCCTCGGCATGGTCGCGCTCGCGTGGCTGCTCGTGCCGGCGGCGGTGAAGCGGTTTGCACGTGCGGCGTTGTTTGAGGCGCAGGCGCCGATCTTGGTGACGGCGGGTCGGGTACGCGAGCTGCAGGAATATTGGGCGTTGCGGACGCGGCCAGCCAACGAACTCATCGCGGCCGGCCATGAGACCGCCAAAGCACTCGCGGGCTACGAGCTGGGCGTCGCCCGGCTGGGACCGATCGAGGAGGAGAATATGCGGTTGCGCGAGTTGCTCGCCATGCCGCCCCAGCCAGGTTGGCGTTATGAGCACGCGGCGGTGGATGTGCGCGATTTCTCGGCGTGGTGGCAGCAGCTTGTCATCCGCAAGGGGTCGGACTACGGCATCCCGGTAGACGCGCCGGTGGTGTTCGCCGGCGGTGTGGTCGGGCGCGTGCGCGAGGTGCATGCCCATACGTCCGTGGTTGCGCTCCTGAGCGACCCGGGTGTGAGGCTCGCGGTGGCCGTCGAGGGTGACTCGCGTCCGATTAGCTATGCGGGCGGTGACAACCCCGTGTTTGGCCCGGCACGCGGAACCGTCGAATATGTGCCGACCGACCTCATCGCTTCGCCGGCAGTGCCGCGGCATCTGCTGACTTCGGGGCTGGGGGGGGTGTTTCCGGCGGGTCTGCCCGTCGGCTTGCTCACGCGGGTTGAGCCCAGCACCGACGGATTGTTCAATATCGGCGAGGTACGTCTGCCCGCCGCGTTGTCCGAGCTCTCCGAGGTTACCGTGCTCGTGCCGGACGCGACGCTGGGCCGCCCGGATCTGCGTGCCACCGCGCCCAAGCCATGAGCCGCGCGCAACGTCAAACCCTCGCGTTGCTGCTCGGCAACGTCGCCCTGTGCGTCGTCGTCGCACAGGCGAACCATGTGCTCGCAGGCTGGCAACTGCGGCTGTGGCCGGGTGGGCTCTTGGTGGCGACAGCGGCTTTGCAGGCCGGCGGCAGCGCGGGCGCGACAGCGGTATTTCTCACCGGGCTAGCGCTCGATGCGGCCATGCCGGTGCCATTTGGCACCCAGGCGCTCATACTGCTGGCCGGCCATGCGACGCTCTTTGTTTTGCGTGGTCGGCTGGTGCGCGAGGCGACGGTGGTGCGCGTTGTCCTGACGCTGCTCGCAGCTGGGGCGATGCTGCTGGCGTTCGCACTGGTCATGGCAGTGGCCGGGCCGGGGCGCGTGAGCGGTGGGCGGTTACTGGCGGATCTGATGGTAACCGGAGCGGCGTCGGCGTTGGCCGCGCCGTGGTTTTTCGCGTTGCAAGGCGGTTTGCTCGCCCGGGCGCAGGCGGGCTTGCGGGCTGAGGAGCGGAGGCTTGACTGAGCCATGAGCCGCGCCGCCGCCAACCTGCCCGAGGGCGTCCTCGCCCATTCAGCCCGCGACCGTCGGTTGCGGCTGTTTTATTTTTTGACCGCCGGGCTGTTGTTGACGCTCGTTGGCGGGCTGGTGTGGCAGCAGTTGTTGCGGAAGGAGCTTTACCACGAGCGCGAGCAAAGGCAGGGCCAGCGCCGCGTGCTCGTGCCGGGGCCGCGCGGACGCATCCTCGACCGCGAGGGCCGTGTGTTGGCGGGCAATCATGCGCGTTTCGGTGTCACCATCGCGCTCGACGAGCTGGCTCGCGAGTTTCGGGACGAGTCGCGCGAGGTCCGGCAAAATTACCGCGCCGCCGCAGAGGCGGAGCCGCCGAGCTCCGCTCAGCTCGAACAAATCGCGCGCATCACGGTTGTGCAGCGCTACCTCAGCTCGGTGGACACAATTCTCGGCCGGCAAACGCGCCTCGACCCGATCGCGCTCCAGACCCACTACCGCGAGCAGCCGCTGTTGCCCTACTTTCTGCTCAACGACCTTGCTCCGGAGGAATACGCCCGCCTTGTCGAACAGCTTCCTGTGAGCTCGCCGCTGCAGGTTTTCGCCGCGAGTATGCGCGAATATCCGCAAGGTCCGCTGGCCGCGCACACCATCGGCTACGTCGCGGCAGGTATGAGCCGCGAGCCGCCGGAGGATTTTCCCGGCGACAATCTCGACACGTTCCAACTGAAGGATTGGGCGGGCCGCGACGGCTTGGAGGGGAAGTTCGATGCGACGCTCCGGGGCGGGGTGGGCGGCGTCATCATCCGTGTCAGTCCCGCCGGCTACCGCCTCAACCCGCCCCTCGTTAAACTTCCGCCCGAGCACGGTGGCGATCTTATGACCTCGCTTGACGCCGACCTGCAGGCTGCGGCCGAGACCGCGCTCACGGCGGTTGACTACGCCGGTGCGGCGGTCGCGCTCGATGTTCACACGGGTGAGGTGCTCGTACTCGCCAGCGCACCTGGCTACAACCTGCAGAATTTCACCCCGCACGTCGGGCAGGCCACGGTGAACGACATGGACGCCCGTAATGCGTGGACCAACCGCGCAGTGGCCGGTTTTTATCCGCCTGGCTCCACCTTCAAGGTCATCACGGCCATTGCTGCGCTCCGCTCGGGCGCGCTCACGCCCGACCAGCTGATGGAACAGCCGTGCGACGGCCGCATCCCTATCGGCAACACGTGGAAAACCTGCGACAATGGCGCAGGCCACCACGGCGCTCTCTCGCTCAGCGCGGCCATCGCGGAAAGCTGCGACATTTATTTTTATCAGGCCGGCTTGCTCACCAAGCCCGAGGTCATTGCCGCCGAGGCCCGCCGTTTCCACCTCGACCGTCGCCCGGACATCGAGCTTCCGTTTCTCTCCGCCAAAAATGACCGATCGCTTATCCCTGACTCCGCTTGGAAACAGCGCGTCCAGCACAGCAGTTGGTTCCAAGGTGACACCGCCAACATGGCCATTGGTCAGGGTGCCGTGCTTGTCAGCCCGCTGACGATGGCGTGTTTCGCCGCCTCGCTCGCGCGCGACGAGGTTTTCACGCAGCCGACACTCCTGCACGATCCCGGCGCGGCCACGCAGCACCATGAGCGCACCGGTCTTACCGTTGCCCAAAGGGATGCGTTGATCGAAGGCATGGAGGGTTGCACGATGTCCACCTCGACAGTTATTGGTACGGCCCACTCTCTTACCAATCCCAACTTGAGAATCCCCGGTCTCCGCATCGCCGGCAAGACCGGCACCGCGCAGAGCACCGGCAACAAGGATGTCGCTTGGTTCATTTGTTTCGCTCCCCTCGAACACCCGCAGATCGCCATCGCGGTCGCGCTCGAAGGTGACAAGGCCGGTGAAACCTTGGGCGGTGGCAGCTATGCCGCCCCGATCGCGCAGGAGATCTTGCGCAAGTGGAACGAAAAACAAACCCATGCACCCGTCCCGACTGGGCCCGTGCGATTCACGCTGCCGCCGGAATCCGCGACGCCGTAGCTTCAGTGGGAGAGCGCGAACGGCCGGCGCTTGTCGTCGTGCTGCAGTTGCTGACAAGCCGCCGCCCTGTTATGCTCCAAAAGCGGCTGCAAATGGCCTGCTGGTTTCACTCATTTGCCGGCCGGTATCGCCGTAATCTCTGCCGGCAGTTGTAGGGCAAGCTTTTGCCTTTGCTTCTCCAACGCCGCCTCGTCCACCGTGGCGAGCAGCGCGCGCGCTTCGGCGGGCCGACCTTGCTTGAGCAGCACGTTGGCTTCGTGCAGTCGGACCGTTTGTTTCTCCAGTATCGCCGGGAGTTTCTCCTCCAGCGCTCGCCAGAATTTTAGCGCCCCGTCCCAATCAGTTGTTTCCAAGTCGTAATACGACTCGCCGTAACGGTAGGCAAAGGCAACTTTGCCGGGCGCGAGCATCATCGCCTGTCGGAATGCCTCGTGCATCGCGTCGTCGAGTGTGGCGCGCGGCCATTGTCCGCTCTTGAGGAAATCGGCGCGCGCCTCGGTGAGCAGCGTGCCGAGCTGGTAATGATAGAGCGGCTCCTCCGGCGCGAGCTTGATGGCCGCGAGAAAATAATTCGCGGCCTCCAGCGGCTGGCCTTCCTCGGCGAGATAGTTTCCCAGCTGATTTTTTACGAGCGGTTGGTCGGGGTCGAGGTCGTTGGCCTTGAGCAGCAGCGCGGCGGCGCGGCGGCGCTCGCCGAGCACGGGCTTGCCCAGCAGCAGCGCGTAGCTGGTGTAGCCGGCGGCGACGGTCGGATAGTCCTTCAGGTATTGCTCATAGTCATTGACGAGCTTTTGGAACTGCGGCCGCAAATCCTCTACGGCAGCGGGCACAGTGGCCTTGTCCGCAAGCGCGAGCAACTCCTTCTGCCGTGCGACGAGCACTTTCAGCTCCGCCTGAGCTTTCGACTCGGTAGTCGGAGTGACTTTGGTTGGCTCGGCCGCACGCACCGGGGCGGCAAGGGCGAGGATGAACGCGAGCAACGTGTGGCTGAATTTCAGCTGCATGATTTGGTCAGAGACAGACGAAAAACGGGTCAAATGCAACCACCACAAGAAAGACAGAGCTTAGGCAAAGTAGTGCTGCACCAGCTTAACCAATAAACAATTATCATGCGGCAGATCATTCCTAATATTCCTCCAACTCCTCATCGCCTTCGTCCTTGTTCTCCTCGTTGCCCGTGTGTTGCTTCCAAAGTGAATGGCCCACGCCAAATCCAAAACTGCCGTCCGCCAACTCGCTATTGGTTTCGACGCCGACGACACCCTCTGGCACAACGAGAATCTTTTTGCGTCCATGCATGCGCGGTTCGGCGCGCTGCTCGCGCGCTATCACGACGCTGCCACGGTCGAGCGCGAGCTCCTTGCCACCGAACTGCGCAACATCGAGCCTTACGGTTACGGCGTGAAGAGCTTCACCCTCTCCGCTATCGAGACTGCCATCCATCTTTCGTCGGGCAAAATCAGTGCTGCCGAGATCCAGCAACTTATTGATCTTGGCCACGGGATGCTTGGACACCCCGTCGAGCTGCTCGAGGGTGCCGCGGACACGCTCGCCTCCCTTGCTACCGCGGGTGACTTTCGCCTGCTCGTCATCACCAAGGGCGACCTGCGGGACCAGGAGAGCAAGCTGGCCCGCTCCGGCCTCGCCGGTCGGTTCGACCACGTTGAGATTGTCGCCGAGAAAAACGCGCCCATCTATGCCGCGCTCCTGCGCCGCCATGACATTGCTCCGGAAAATTTCCTGATGGTCGGCAATTCCTTGAAGAGCGACATTCTTCCCGTGCTGGCACTCGGCGGCGCCGGCGCGCACGTGCCTTACCATCTCCTTTGGCTGCACGAGCGTACCGCGGAAACCCCGGCGGACGACGGCCGTTTCCACGAGCTAAAGACCCTCCGCGACCTGCCCGCCGTCATCTGCTCTTGGGCTGCCAAACGGCGGCAGATTCGCTAAGGGAGCCAACCATGTGCCCTTTGCAAAATTCGGCCCGAATCCGTCTCCTGGTTTACTCGCTTCTGGCTTAAATAATCGCCGCAATTTTTTCGCGTGCCATCTCCGCAGGCCCTCCCAACACTTCCCTCGCCATGCCTGCCACCGCCAAGCCTTTCGCTTTCATTTGCGGAGCCGACGACTTTCTCGTCGGCCGGCTGGGCAAGGAGCGATTCGAGGCGCTTGTCGCCGAGGCTGGTGCGGACGAGTTTTCCCGCGAGATCATCAGCGGTTTCGCGGGCAATGTCGGCGAGGTCGAGTCGGCGGTGAACCGCTTGCGCGAAAGCGTGCAGACTATCTCGATGTTTGGTGGGCGGCGTGTCATCTGGCTCAAGGATGTGAGTTTTCTCGCCGACACCGTCACCGGACGTGCCGAGAGCACGGTCCGGCTCGTTGAGGACTTGCAGCAGTTGCTCGAGAAAGTGAACCCCGCCGAGACCGCCGTGCTCGTCACCGCCGCGCCCGTGGACCGCCGCCGGTCGTTTCCGAAGTGGTGTGAGAAAAATGCCGATTGCACGCTCGTCGGTAACGAGGGCGAGGGCGCGGCCGAGGCGCTCGCCGGTGTCGTGCTGGCCGAGGCACGAGCGATCGGCACCTCATTCGAGCCGGACGCGCTCCAGCTCCTGCTTGCGAAGGTCGGTGCCAACACCCGCCTCCTCCTCGCCGAGACACACAAGCTCGCCACGTTTGCGGGGGTGGGCGAGCCCATCACGGAGGCATACATCGCCGAGCTCACGGCCAACACTGCCGAGGGCGATTTTTTCGAGGCCGCGGAGGCGTTTTTCAGCGGCGATCTCAAGTGGACACTCTCTGCGCTGGAGCGGCATTTCTTCACCGGCGGTGACGCGCGCCCAGTCATCAGTTCGTTGCAAAATCGCAACCGCCTGCTGCTGCAAATCCGAGCATTGCTCGACAGCGGCGACGTGCGGGTGGGCCCGCGCGGACTCGACGGCCTTCCGCGCCTGCAGGCCGCCTATGGGAAGCATTTCGCCGGTGCGATGGAGAAAAGCTCGTTCAACCTGTTCAGCCAGAATCCGTGGTATCTCGGCAAGCTCGCCGCTGGCGCGAAGCTCCCCGCATTACGTCGGTTGATTGACAACCAGCAAGAATTTGTCGCCGCCTTTGAGGAGATTGTCGCCCGCCCGGGCGAGCATGAGGAGGTCCTCCGTGCCCTGGCCGTGAGGTGTCTTGCACCCGCCGCATAAATCTGCGAAGCTGCTGCCCTATGTCCGCCGCGTCCATTCCCAACGTTCTGGCCG
>CAIQBC010000099.1 GCA_903869955.1 uncultured Opitutia bacterium | reverse complement strand
TGGATGGGCGTCGGATCGGTGTAACCGGCGGCTTGGACACCACGGAGCACGTTGGCGGAGAGGTTGAGGGCGTTGAAGGGCATGAGGATTTGGTCGAACGAGTTTGATTCAGAAGCCATGAAACCAGGAAAATGAAAACGCCGGCCTGCAGTGAAACTGCGGCTTGGAGCTTCTTGGTTTCATGGCTTCTGAATTGAAAAATGAAAAGGGACGGCAGCCCCGGAGGAGCGCCGTCCCTCGAAAACAATGTTGTGCGATGGGGCTCAGTAACGGTCGCCGCCGCCACCGCCGCCGCCACGGTCGCCGCGATAACCGCCGCCACCGCCGCCGCCGCGATAACCGCCACCGCCGCCGCCACCGAAGCCGCCGGAGGGGCGGTCTTCTTTTGGACGGGCTTCGTTGACCGTGAGGGCGCGGCCGCCGAGGTCGGTGCCGTTCATTTTCTCCGTGGCGGCCTTGGCCTCCTCGGGGGTGCCCATGGTGATGAAGGCGAAGCCGCGCGGGCGGCCCGTCATTTTGTCCATGGCGACGTAGACGTCGGCCACGGAGCCGAAGGCGCCGAAGGCGGAACGGAGTTCGTCCTCGGTCGTCTTGAAGGAGAGGTTTCCAACGTAGAGTTTGGAATTGCTCATGTGATGATGAAGTCGTCGATCCCCGTCCGCTGCCAGTCCGTTCCCGACTATCGGGTTTCAAATCATCCCAGGAGCTTCCTCCTACTGACGACCCACCAGTGCTGTCACCTAACGTATCTCTGACGATGAGGCATCACGAAGGAGAATGCCGGGGGGAATGGCAAGGGGAAATTTTGCAGGATCGGGGAGCCGGCCGAACATTGAAGAACGGGCTTTGGCCTACCAGTACAGTCCGGAAGGCTGAATCACGGCGCGGCGATGGGGCGGTCCTGGGTCGAGGCGATGACATTGCCCGGCCCCATCAGGACGAGGCGGGCGCGGTGCGCGGCGATCTCGGCCTCGGCAAGGCGGCAATAAGAGAGGACGATAATGAGGTCGCCCGACGTCACGAGGCGTGCCGCAGCGCCGTTGACCTGAAACTCGGCGGGTGCGCCGTAGATGACGTAGGTCGTAAAGCGCGCACCGTTCGTGATGTCGAGCACGTCCACCTGCTCGAACTCCAGCAGGCCGGCCGCACGGCAGGCCGCGCGGTCAATGGTGATCGATCCCTCGTAGTCGGGGTCGGCGGCCGTGATGACGGCGCGGTGGATTTTGCTTTTGAGAAAGGTGCGGAACACGGCGAAAAGGCGGCGAGGGTGGCGGACATGGCGAGCGGGCGCAAGCGTGGTTGTAGGGCTGGCGCCTGCCACCCTGTCGCGTGATGGGGGGCGAAAATTGCCAGCGGCGCAACGCCCGCGGCATTATACCGGCGGCGCGGCCGCAAGGGCCGTCCCCACAGCCCTACAGCCGTGCAGCCCCGAGAAAACGGTTCAACCACCTGGCGAGCGCGGGGATGCCGGAGAGTTTTTCCGGGCGAGGATGGCCGGCGACATAGGCGCGAAAGGGGCGGGTACGGCCAGCCGAGAGTTCGGTCATGTCGTTGTGGACGGCGGCGTCCACGGTACCGGCAGCGAAGAGGCGGGCGATGGCAGCGGAACGGGCGGCAACGTCTGCACCGGAGGTGAGCTTGAAACCGATGATGAGCGGCGGGCGCACGCTCGCAGACGTGCCGCGTGCGGGCTTGGCCCAAGATTTGAGCTGCGGCAAGAGCTTGGGCGTCGGCACGAGGCGCAGCGTGAGCGTGGGTGCGTAGGAGGACATTTTGCCGCGCGTGACGCGGGCGGGCTTGTAGTCAGCCACGGCGGCGCAATGGATGACGGCGTCGAAGCGGACGGTGCGGAGCCGGAGTTTGAGCTGCGCTTCCAAATCGGCCGTGGAGGAAAAGGTGATGACCTCGCGCACGGCTTTCGGCCCGGTCGCGCCGGTGCCGCGCAGCAACGTGACGGCATGGCCGTGCGCGGCGAGCGCGTCGGCCAGCGCCGCGCCGGTCGCACCGGTGCTGACGTTGGAGAGGAAGCGCACGTCGTCGAGCGGCTCACGTGTGGCGCCGGAGGTGACGAGGATTTTCATGGAGAAAGGTTAAGCAGAACCACGGAGGCACAGAGCGCACGGAGCATAAATATTAATAAACGTGGCGATATGTTTTGGGCCAGTCGGCCATACCCACCGTGTGAATGCTCTCGGAGCTCTGATCCTCCTTGTCTCAGTGGTTCAAAATTCTGACTCACGCAATCTTCGGGCCAAGCTCGGCGAGCACTTGCAGGACGAGCGACTCCGGCTCGACGAGGCGACCTTCGCCCTGTTCGCCACAGGCGAGCGCGCCGCTGCCGGCGGCGAGCACACGCACGCCTATTGTACGGAGCCGGTCGAGCGAGGCCTGCGTGGCGGGATGCGCGAGCATGGTGTGGTTCATGGCGGGCGCGACCCACCAGGGCTTTTGCTGAATTTCCCACGCGAGAAAGAGCGCGCCCACCGGGTCGTCGGCGAGGCCGGCGGCGAGACGGTTGAGGGTGTTGGCGGTGGCAGGGCAGACGATCGCGAGGTCGGCCCAGCGAGCGAGGTTGATGTGGTCCATCGCGCGGCCCTCCGTCCATACGTCACTGAACACCGGCGTCCCTGTCAGGCCCTCGAGCGTGGCTGCGCCAACGAAGCGCAGCGCGGCAGGTGTGGCGACCGTGCGAACCTCGATGCCCGCCTGCGTGAGACGCGAAAGGGCGTGGCATGCCTTGTAGCAGGCGATGGAGCCGCTGAGGAGAAACAGCAGACGAGGGGGACGCGCAGACATGGCGGAAGTTAAGAGGTGGAACCGCGAACGGACGCGAATGTACGCGAATCAA
Organism: uncultured Opitutia bacterium; assembly: GCA_903869955.1. Classification (GTDB taxonomy): domain Bacteria; phylum Verrucomicrobiota; class Verrucomicrobiia; order Opitutales; family Opitutaceae; genus CAIYUN01. The sequence goes on along the minus strand of CAIQBC010000099.1, from coordinate 16,986 downwards.
CCAGAAAGGGAAATGCAACCATCGGAGAAAAATGCCGAGCCACTTTGCCGCGGATTTGGCGGGTTGGGCCGGTCTTAGTTTTCATTCGCATGTATTCGCGTTCATTCGCAGTTAATTTTTTGATTCATTCTCAGTAAGTTTCCTTTTTTGACGGGTAATCGCCCTTGGCGACAGCCTTCGCAAACGCTGCCAGCCCGTTGTTCACCGCCGTGCTGGCGTCGGCAAAGCGGCGGACGAAACGTGCGTTGAAGCCCGGGTTCAGCCCGAGGAGGTCGTGAAACACCAGCACCTGCCCGTCAGTGTCGGGGCCCGCGCCGATCCCAATGGTCGGGATGCCGATGGCGGCGGTGATCCCGGCGGCGACGGCGGCAGGCACGCATTCCAGCACAAGGCCGAAACAACCGGCGGCCTCGATGGCGCGTGCCTGGCGAACGAGTTCCGTGGCGGCAGGCTCGTTTTTCCCCTGCACCTTGTAGCCGCCGAGCGCGTGGATGGACTGCGGCGTGAGGCCGAGATGGCCGAGCACGGGCACGCCGGATTGCGTAAGATGGCGCAGCACGTCCTCATGGCCATCCACGCCCTCGATTTTGACCGCATGCGCGCCGGCGCGGAGCAGTTCGGCGGCGCAGTCCACGGCGGCGACGATGCCCCGGCGCGCAGCAAGAAAAGGAAAGTCGGCGATAACGAGCTTGCCGTCCGCGCCGCGCGCGACAGCGCGGGTGTGGCGGGCCATGGTCTCCGGCGTGGCGGCAAACGTCGTCAGCTCGCCGTCGAGCACGACCGCGAGGCTGTCGCCCACGAGGATGCAATCCACGGATGACGCGGCGAGGAAACGCGCCTCCCAGTGCGTGTAGGCCGAGACCATGCTGATTTTCGGGCCGGATGTCTTGCGGGCCTTGAACTCGAGGACGGATTTCATTTGCGGGGCGGAAAAGCTCGCAGGTTTCACGGCGAAAAGCCAGCGCGTTCGCTAGCCGACGGCGGCGAACAGGACAGGAGGCGAGGCGAAACGTTCAAGGTGTGCTGCCTTGGCTAGCTTTCTTTGTTGGCGGCTGCACCAGACGATCAAAAAATCGGGCCGACGAAACACAAAGCAAGCCAACGCGATGACCACGAAATTGTAAACCATGTCCTCTTGGTATTCTCCGATGCGCTCAGCAAAACTGCCCGATTGACTGCTCGATTGAGCTTCGAGCACAAACCAGTGCCCTGCGGCGATCACAAACAAAGGTGTGTAGGAAATAATAAAGTAAAGACCAAGCATTGAGAACAAAAGCGGACCGAGACCCCCCAGACCAATCCCTTCGATTTTGTCGTCTTTGCTAATTTTTGCATAACGCAGCAAGATGTCGGCAAACAGGCTGCTGCAACGAATGATCAGCCAACCGAGAAGCCCGTAAGCGGCGACAGGGATGAGGGCGAGACCAACACTCAATAAAATTGAAAAATCGTGACGGCCAAACAGCGCCTCAAAGACGCCACCCGCAGTGGTTGTGGCCACCTTGATGAGGCTGACGAGCATTTCGATGATGAGCCAGCCCCCGAGAAATGCGATCAGCAGCGAGGTGAGTTCTTTCTTGGTCATATTCTTTGCCCAACAGTGTCAGACGACGAAGCGAGGTGCGGGATAAAGTTGCAGCATGAACTTCAAGCAGACAAAAGATTTGCTGGCGTCAACCGCGATTCACCTGCGCGCTGGCATTGCGTTCGCCCATTGAGCCCGTTTATCATGGCCGGTTTCCCATGGCGCTTCTCAGTCTTCTCGATGTTTCCCATGCCTTCGGCGGCCCGCCGGTACTCGACCACGTCAATTTCCAAGTCGACGCAGGCGAGCGCGTCTGCCTGCTCGGACGCAACGGGGCAGGCAAGTCCACGCTGATGAAACTCATCGTCGGCGAGATGAAGCCCGACACCGGCCAGGTTTTCCGCCAGCCCGGCGCGCACTTTGCCCGCCTCGTGCAGGAGGTGCCCGCCGATCTCACGGGCAACGTCAACGACCTCGTCGCCGCCGGTTTGCGTTCCGCCAATGCGCACGAGGAGGACTGGGAGCGCGATGTGCGGTTGGAGGACCTGCTGGCGCAGACGGGCCTCGACCCGCACGCGGAGTTTTCCGCGCTCTCCGGCGGGCTGAAACGCCGCGTGCTCCTCGCCCGCGCGCTCGCCAGCCAGCCCGACCTGCTCCTGCTCGACGAGCCCACCAACCACCTCGACCTCGCCGCCATTCTCTGGCTGGAGGAGTTTCTGCTCGCGCAAAAGGTCGGCCTCTTCTTTGTTACGCACGACCGGGTATTTTTGAAAAGGCTCGCCACGCGCATCGTCGAGCTCGACCGCGGCGTCATCACCAACTGGGATTGCGATTACGACACGGTCCTCGTCCGCCGCCAGGACCGCCTTGAGGCCGAGGAACGCACGCAGGCGCTGGCCGACAAAAAGCTCGCGCAGGAGGAGGAGTGGATCCGCCGCGGCGTGCGTGCCCAGCGCTCCCGCGCCACCGCGCGCATCAACCAACTCCACACTCTCCGCGCCGAACGCCGCGCGCGCCGCGCGCGGGTGGGCAACGTCACGATGCGTGTCAACGAGGCCACGCCCAGCGGCGTGAAGGTCGTGGATGTGGAAAACATGTCGTTCGCCTATCCCGACGGCCGGGTGCTCGTGCGCGATCTCACCACCACGATCATCCGCGGTGACAAAATCGGCCTCATCGGCCCCAACGGCGCGGGCAAGACCACACTCATCAAGCTCCTCCTCGGCCAGCTCGCGCCCACCGGTGGCGTGATCAATCATGGCACCAACTTGGAGGTCGTTTATTACGACCAGCTCCGCGCGCAGATTGATGACAACCGCACCGTCGCCGACAACATCGCCAACGGCAACACCCACCTCACCGTGGACGGACGCACGCGGCACGTCATCAGCTACCTGCAGGATTTCCTCTTCGCGCCCGACCGCGCCCGCACCCCGGCGCGCGTGCTCTCCGGCGGCGAGCGCAACCGCCTCCTGCTCGCGCGGCTGTTCACCAAGCCCGCCAACGTGCTCGTGCTCGACGAGCCCACCAACGACCTCGACATCGAGACGCTCGACCTGCTGGAGGATCTGCTGGTGGAGTTTCCCGGCACCGTGCTGATCGTGAGCCACGACCGTGAGTTTCTCGACGAGGTCGTCACCAGCTCGCTGGTTTTCGAGGGGAACGGTGTGATCGGCGACTACGTCGGCGGCTACAGCGACTGGCAGGCGGACAGGAAAAAGCAGCTGGCGAAAAAGGCGGGTGAGGGCACGCGCCCCACCGTGGCTGCCACGGGAGGCGGAGCACCCTCGGTCCGCAAAAATGAACCGGGTGGTTCGGCTTCGCCCGCCACGACGCCGGAACGGCGGCGCAAGCTCACCGGCCGGGAGCAGCGCGAACTTGATGCGCTGCCGGCGCAGATTGAAAAACTCGAAACCGAGCAAACGCAGCTTACGGCGAAACTCGCCGACCCCGCGTTTTACAAAAACGAGGCGGCGAAATTCACCGAAATAAAAACACGGCTCGACGTGATTGAAGCCGAGCATGCCACCGCCTTCGCCCGTTGGGAGGAGCTGGAGGCGGCACGTTCAGGAAACTGAGCGCGCCTTTGCCCGGAGGAAACCAAGGCATAAAAACCCAGCGCTCACGCGCAGGGCTACATGGGCGTGAGCTTCGACACCCGCCGCGTGAGCGGCGGGACAATCGGCTCACTTCACGATCTCAAGCTGCGGGCGGGTCGCCTCGGGCCAGTCAATGTGGAAAAATTTCCCACGCGGCTTGTCCGTGCGCTCGTAGGTGTGCGCGCCGAAATAGTCGCGCTGGCCTTGCAGCAGGTTGGCTGGCAGCCGGGCCGAACGGTAGCTGTCGTAGTAGGAGAGGGCCGAGGAGAATGTCGGCGCGGGCACGCCGCATTCGGCGGCGAGGGCGACGACCTTGCGCCAATTGGCCTGGGCCTTTTGCACGGTCTTGTTAAAATACGGATCGAGGAGCAGGTTCGCGAGCTCGGGTTTCCGGGCGTAGGCCTCGGTGATTTTCTGGAGGAAAGCCGCGCGGATGATGCAGCCACCGCGGAAGATCTGCGCGATCTCGCCGAAGCTGAACTTCCAACTGTATTCCTTCTGCGCGACACGCATGAGCTGGAAACCCTGCGCGTAGGAGCAGATTTTTGAGCAGTAGAGCGCGTCGTGGATGGCAGCAATGAGCGCCTTTTTCGAGCCGCGGTATTTCTTCGACGGGCCTTTGAGGATTTTCGACGCGGCGACACGCTCGTCCTTGATGGCGGAGATGCAGCGCGCGAAAACGGATTCGGCGACGGTCGGCGCGGCGACGCCCATATCAAGCGCGTTGACGGAGGTCCATTTGCCGGTGCCTTTCTGGCCGGCGGTGTCGAGCACGATGTCCACGAAGGGTTTTTTCGTGACAGGATCTTTTTGTTTCAGGATGTCGGCGGTGATCTCGATGAGGAAGCTGTCGAGCTTGCCGGCGTTCCATTCGGAGAAGATGGCACCCATCTCGGCGGGCTTGAGGCCGAGGAGGCCCTGCATCAGGGCGTAGGCCTCGCAGATCATCTGCATGTCGCCATACTCGATCCCGTTGTGAACCATCTTGACGTAATGGCCCGCGCCGTTCTCGCCGATGTACGCGGTGCAAGGCACGCCACCCTTGACCGGGTGGCCGGGCTTGGCGCCGGTGATGGGCTTGCCGGTCTTGGCATCAACTTTGGCGGCGATGGCCTCCCAGATGGGCTTGATTTCTTTCCACGCAGCGAAATCGCAGCCGGGCATAAGTGACGGGCCAAAACGCGCGCCTTCCTCGCCGCCCGACGTGCCGCTGCCGACGAAGCGCAGGCCTTTTTCCTTAAGGGTTTTTTCGCGGCGGATGGTGTCGGTCCAGAGTGCGTTGCCACCATCAATCACGATGTCGCCGGCCTCAAGCAGCGGCACGAGGCTGTCGATGACGGCGTCGGTGCCTTTGCCCGCCTGCACCAAGATTACGATCTTGCGTGGCTTGGCGAGGGAGGCGACGAACTCCTCCGGAGTTTTGGTGCCAACCACGCCGCCGGGCGTGTTGGGGTTTTCGGCGACAAACTTGTCCGTCTTGTCCGTGGTGCGGTTGTAGACCGAGATCTGGAAGCCGTGGTCGGCAATGTTGAGGGCGAGGTTTTGACCCATGACGGCAAGGCCGATGAGTCCGATGTCGGAGCGTGATTTGGTCATGGGAGTAAAAGGAGGGAGGCGACAGTTGGCAGGGCGGGGCGGGAAAACCAATCACAATCTTTTCCCCGGCCAGATTGGGCGAAAGAATCAGCGAGAATACGGCATCGCATCCGCGTGCTTGCGCCGGCGTCGCGATTTGTCACGGTCGCGGCAATTTATGCTCGAAACCCTCGGCCGCACCTCCCTCGCCGTCGTCGGCGAACTCGGCAATTTCGCCCTGTTTGCGGGGCGGTCGTTCGCGTCCGCCGTCGGTTCGCGCAAGCTCGGCCGGCGCATCATGCGCGCGCTTTACGAGCAGGGCGTGCGGTGCCTGCCCGTCATCGTGATTGTGGGCCTGTTTACCGGCCTCGTGCTCGGGCTGCAGGGCTACTATGTGCTCAACCGCTACGGCTCGACGAGCGTGCTCGGCGAGCTGGTGTCGCTCGTGCTCATCCGCGAGCTCGGACCGGTGCTCGCTGCGCTGATGCTGGTCGGGCAGGCCGGCTCCGCGCTCGCGGCGGAGCTGGGCATCCAGCGCAACAGCGAGCAGATCGCCGCATTGGAGACGATGGGAGCCAGCCCGTACGCCTACCTTATTGCGCCGCGGCTCATCGCGGCGGCGCTGTCGTTCCCGATTCAGACGGCCTTTTTCTCTCTGGTGGGCATTTGGGGCGGGTTTCTATCCGGCTCGTGGCTGCTGCCGCTCTCGGGCGGCGTTTATTGGTCGTCCGTCCACCTCGCGGTCAAGCCGGCCGACATCCGCGAATGTTTCCTAAAGGCCGTCGTCTTCGGCCTGCTCACGACCGCCATCTGCGCGCACAACGGCTACAATACCCACCGCCGCAGCCGCGCCACCGGCGCGCGCGCCGTGAGCGCCTCGACTACGCGCGCCGTCGTCGTGTCGAGCATTGCCGTGCTCGCGGCCGATTACATCATCACCTCGCTGCTCGTTGGGACATGACCGCCACCATTCCAGCTCCGGCCGCCTCCGCCGAGTTTCTCCTCGACGTGCGCGGCGTCCACAAGCGCTTCGGCGACCTCACCGTGCTCGGTGGCGTGGACCTCACCGTGCCGCGCGGGCAGGTCATTACCGTGCTCGGCAAGAGCGGCACGGGCAAGTCCGTCTTCCTGAAATGCCTGGCCGGCATCGTCACGCCCGACGCAGGCGAGATCTGTTTCGACGGCCACGCCCTCAACGCCGCCAATGCCGTGGCTCGGGCCGAGTTCCGCCGCCGCTGCAGCTATCTTTTTCAAAGCAACGCGCTGTTCGACTCGCTCACCGCGCTCGAAAACGTCGCCCTCCCGCTGGAGCAGACCACCCAGGTGCCCAACGCCGAGATCCGTGAGCGCTGCCTTGAGGCGCTGCGCCAGCTCGAGCTCGAGCGTTTCCGCGACGAGCACCCCGGCCAGCTTTCCGGCGGCATGCAGAAACGGCTCGCGCTGGCCCGCGCCATCGTCACGCGTCCGGAACTGGTGCTATTCGACGAGCCTACGGCCGGCCTTGATCCGCTGCGGCGCAACTCCGTCTTCGAGATGATCGCAAAATACCAGCGCCAGTTCGGCTTCACCGCCGTGCTCGTCACGCATGACGTGCCCGAGGCGCTCGCCGTGAGCGACCGCATTGCGCTGCTCGACAGCGGCCGGATGCGTTTTCAGGGAACGCCCGCCGAGTTCGCGCGGTCGGACGACCCGGCCGTGCGCGCCTTCCGTGACAGTGCCGGCGCGCTGCGCGACACCATCGCCGCCGTGCGCCGCGGCGAGGCCCCGCCCTCGGAGGATTTTCTATGAAACAACAAACCAAGCTCGAACTCGCCGTCGGCATCTTTGTCGCCATCGGCCTCGCGGCCGTCGCGTGGCTCGCCCTCAGGACCGGCGCGGGCGCGCTCGTCGGCACCGACAGCTACACCGTGACCGCTGAGTTCGCCAACACCGGCAGCCTCAACCCCGGCAGCAACGTCCTGATCGCCGGCGTCCCTGTTGGCCGCGTGGATCGGGTCGAGCTGAACCCGAAAAATTACCGCGCTGTCGTGAGCCTGCGGGTGACCAAGGGCGTGCAGCTCCCCACTGATTCCATCGCCTCGGTAAAGACGGCCGGGCTGATCGGCGACAAATACATTGCGATTGCACCTGGCGGCGATCCGGACATGATCGGGCCGGGTGGGAAAATCGTGGAAACCGAGTCCGATGTGGACATCGCCTCGCTCATCAGCCGCTTCGCCTTCGGTTCCGTGCAAAGTCCTGCCACCGACAAAAAATGAAAATGCTTCCGCCCGGTTCCACCGCTTTTCTCTCCGCCCGTCCTTGCGCTCACGCGCAGGGCTACGCCCGCCTTGCAGCCCGCCGCGTATGCCGCGGGCTCGCGCTCGTTGCGTTGGCGGTTGTCTCATCCGCGGTATTTGCCGCCGTGCCTGCGCCCACGCCGGCCGCACCGCCGGCACCTTCCGTCCCGGCGACCGACCCGCAGGTTTTGCTCCGTGCTGCGGTGGACGAGGTGCTCGCCATTGCCTACCCTGAAAAATTGACCGACCCGGCCGCAGCGGCGCTTCCATCGCTCGCGGCGCGCGTGCGCCCGGTGCTGGAAAAATATTTCAGCTTTGAGCTCCTTACCCGCAGCGCAGTCGGTCCCGGCTGGAGCCAGATCAAGCCCGAGGACCAGAAGCGCCTCATCACTCTTTTTACCGAGCTCGTCATCCGCACCTACTCGGACAAATTTGAGCCCGGCGCGCGCCCCGGCATCACTTACGCCAAGCCCGTTGAGATCAACGCCACGAGCCGTGAGCTGCCGAGCACCATTAGCTATGCCGGCAAAAATTACGCCGTCTCCTACCGTGTCCGCCAGTTGCCCGAAGGCTGGCGTATCTACGACGTGAACGTCGAAGGGGTGAGCATGGTCAACAACTACCGCGCCCAGTTCACCCCGCTCTTCGATAAAGGGGGTGCCGCCGCCATCATCGCCGCCATCGAGAAAAATATCGCCGACTACGCCGCCGCCAAAAAATGAAACCGCCCACGCCGTCCATCCCAGCCTGCACGCAGGCGATGTCCGTCTGTAGGCCCGACCGTTGGGCGGGCAGCCCGGTCAGCGACTGGGCCTACAACTGGATCCGCGACGCCCTCGTCGCGCTTTCTGTCCTCACGCTTTTGCTCGCCGCCGGCTGTCAGACCGCCAGTCCTCAGGCACTGCCGGTCGCAACTCCCGTCATGCCGCAGGTCGCAACTCCGGCAGCGCCACCAACTGTCAGTGTTGCTCTGCCGGCGGATCTCCTCGCGCAAGTGAAGGCAGCCGCCAACGCCAGCGATTTCGACGCGTTCAAGGCCCTCACCGCTGCCAACCCGACCCTCGCTCCTGACATTGCCATCGTCGCCGTCCAGACGACTTCCGACTCCGGCAAAATACAGAGGATCGTCCTATCCGTTGTGCAGGCCATCGAACAAGCTGTGCCTGACAATGACAAGGCCCATGAAATCATCGTTAAGATCCTCCAGGCGGTAGTTGGAAGTATGCCGGATTCCGTTGTCGGCCCTGCGAGCACTACTGATTGAGTCGCCATCGCCCCCATCCTTGAAAACTTTTCCCCGAGACCATGAAAACTGTTTCCGCCCTCACGCTGCTCCTCTTGCTCGCCGTCGCGCCCGCGACGTTCGCCGCCGACACCGCCAAGCCCCCCGCTGACGAGCCCGATGAGTTCGCGGTCAAGCCCGTCTCCGATCCACTTGAGCCGCTCAACCGCGCTGTTTTCAAGTTCAACGACGGTTTTTATTCCTATGTGCTGCGACCCGTCGCGCGCGGCTATGAGCACGTTACCCCACCACCCCTGCGCCGTGGTCTGACCAATTTTTTTGACAACCTCCGATTTCCCATCCGCTTGGTCAGTGACGTGCTTGCGGGCCGGCCCAAGCGTGCGGCACAGGAGACAGGGAAATTTCTGGTCAACACCACCGTCGGCTTCGCTGGCTTGGTGAACGTCTCCGATTCCGTGCCTGCGCTCAAGGACGTGCCGCCCGCCGGTCTCGGTACTGCATTTGCCGCGTGGGGCATCGGGCCCGGGCCGTTTCTCGTGCTGCCCGTTATTGGCCCCAACGACGCGCGCGACACCGTCGGCTTCGCCGGTGACGTGTGGCTCATCCCAACGAACTGGGGCGCGTTCGAGCACCTCGAAGGCTACCGCTGGTGGTGGCGCACAAGCGTCCAGACGCTCGATGTGATCCAGAGCAGCCCCGATTTCCTTAAAACCTACGACGACTTTCTGAAATCCGCTGTGGACCCCTACCTCGCCGTCCGCAACGGCTACCTGCAATACCGCGAGGCGGCGGTGAAAAAATAAAAGAGACCAGTTTTGGCGGATTTCCTCTCAAACATGTCTGGCGCGCTACTGCTGACGTAGTGCGTGATTTTTAGCCCTGATTCAGCTTTGTGCGCCTGATTTCCAAACCCCTTATCAAGCCTCAGCCGACGGGCTGCGGTGAGCCGTGCTACCCAGCTTCGCCTGCGCGACTCAGGGGGTGGGGCGGGTCGGAGCGGCGGCCGGCGCGGAGGGCAGGTAGACGCGGATGTAGGCGTTGGCGCGGAGGTGGGCGATCCAGCGACCCTCGGCCTCACGCCCAAGCTGACCGGCGAGGTCTTTCTGGATTTCGCCACTAACCTCGGTGAGAGGCTTGAGGCCGGCGGCCTTGCGGTCCTCGACATAGAGCAGATAGGCGGCTTCGGGCGTGACGATGGGGCCGCTGGTTTCGCCCTTTTCGAGGGTGAACGCTGGGGTGGCAAACTCGGGCTTGAGGGCGGTTTTTTTCGTCCAGCCAAAATCACCGCCCTTGGCGCGGCGGGCCTCGTCGTCGCTCAGGGTGCGGGCGAGCTCCTCAAATTTTTCGCCGGTCTTGAGCCGGGCGAGCACGGGCTGGATACGGCCAAGCAAATGGGCGTCATCCTCCCCGTCAGCACGGGTGAAAGTGATGAGGCGGAAGTGAACGGCATCCTCCTGCTGATACTTTTCCTTGTTCATGTTGTAGTAGGCCTCGACCTTGGCGGGGCTGACGACGGTCTCGCTTTTGCTCTGCTGACCGCGCATGATGTCATAGATCAGGTCTTCTTCCGCGTGCTTGCGGTAGTCGCGCTGCGACCAACCGTTGGTGCGCAGCTCGGCGAGGAACTTCAGGCGGTCCCCGTCATATTTTTTCAGGATGGTGTCGGCGATAAACTGGTCAATGTAGCTGGCGGGGATCCGCCGTTTGCCGTCCTTTTGGAAATCAAATACGACGAGGGCGCGGTTGATCTGCTCATTGAGCACATCGTTCACCAGCGCGTCGCGCAGCTGGTAAAACTCCTGTTCGTTGCGGGCCTGCTTGGCGAGGGCGGGCAGGCGCGGCCCCACCTCGCGGTCAAGATCGGCGAAGGTGATGATGCGGTTCTCCACGACGGCGACGATGGTGTCGCCGGGCAGGTCGTCGGCTGGCGACTGCGCGGCGGGCCCAAGGGAAACCGGCCCGACGCTGGCGGCAATAGCACGGGCCGCGAGGACGGCGGCGAGCAGCAGGGCGGGGGCGCGGAGAAAGCGGAACATTAGGCGGAAGGTGCGGGCAGGTGGTTCAGAAACGTGATGATTTCCTTCAACCGTAGGAGCGGCCGGGTGGCGGTCAACCTCGGAAACCGCGCACCGTGCTGCACCCAGTCGTTGTGCCCGCCCCCCCCGCGCCGGCACTTCAGGCGGCTGCCATCGGTCTCGACGGCCACAATGCCCTTCTGCTCGGCGCGGACGCGGATTTCCGTCACGAGCAGCAGCGCGCGCACTTCGTCACCGAATTTTCCGAAGCGGTCGCGCAAGTCGGCCTCAATCTCACCGAGCACAGGCAGGGAGCCGGCCAGCGCGAGCCGACGGTAAAAATCAACCCGCAGCCGCGTCTCACCAAGGTAGGCGCGCGGCAGGCGCGCGGCGATGCGGGCGACGGGCGCCGCGCCATCGGAGATCTGCTCGGCGTCGCGCAGCGCGGTGAATCCGTCCTCGTGGCGGCCGCGGGTGGAAGCTCCGGGGAGACCGGCGGGCATGCCATGACGCTGCGGCTTGCCGGCGGGTACCGGCACGGCCGGTGGTTGCGCCCGGCCAGCAGCCTCGCCCATGAAAACAAAATCGAGCTTCACGCCCGCGCGGATCACGGCGGCGGCCCGGTCGCCCTTCAGGCGTGCCACCGACTGGCGGAGCAACTGGCAATACAGCTCGAAGCCCACGCCGACGATGTGACCGCTTTGCTCGGAGCCGAGGAGGTTGCCCGCGCCGCGCAGTTCGAGATCGCGCATGGCGATGCGGAAGCCCGCGCCGAGCTGGTTGTGCGTCCGCATCGCGGTGAGCCGCTGGCGCGCGACGTCAAGCAGCCGCGTGGAGCGGTGCAGGAGCAGGTAGGCGTGGGCCTGATGCTTGAAGCGGCCCACCCGGCCGCGAAGCTGGTAAAGCTGCGAGAGGCCGAAACGGTCCGCGCCCTCGATAATGATCGTGTTGCAGTTTGGGATATCAAGGCCGCTCTCGATGATCGTCGTGCAGACGAGCACGGAAAATTTCCCCGCGACGAACTCCGTCATCACACGTTCCAGCCCGCCCGCGTCCATCTGCCCGTGGCCGACACCTATGCTCACGCCCGGCAGCAGCTCGCGCAGCCGCGCGGCGACCGCCTCGATGGTGAGCACGCGGTTGTGCAGATAAAAAACCTGTCCGCCACGCCGCAACTCGTGGCGGATGGCGTCGGCGACCGTGGGCTCGTCGTAGGTTTTCACGACGGTCTGGATGGGGTGGCGGTTGGTCGGCGGCGTCTCGATCACGCTCAGGTCGCGGGCGCCGGTCATCGCAAGGTAGAGCGTGCGCGGGATCGGCGTGGCGCTCATGGAGAGCACGTCAACCGCTGCGCGCAGAGCCTTGAACCGCTCCTTGTGCCGCACACCGAAGCGCTGCTCCTCATCAATTACGACCAGTCCGAGCGCGCGAAAAACCACGTCGCGCTGGAGCAGCCGGTGGGTGCCGATGAGGATGTCCACCTGCCCGGCGCCGGTGGCGGCGAGAATTTTTTTCTGCTCGCGCGGCGTGCGAAAGCGGCTGAGCAGCTCGACCACGACGGGATAGCCGGCCATTCGCTCGCGAAACGTGTTGAGATGCTGCTGTGCCAGCACGGTCGTCGGCACGAGAAGCGCGACCTGCCTCCCGGCCTGCACCGCCTTGAATGCGGCGCGGATGGCCACCTCCGTCTTGCCGAAGCCCACGTCGCCGCAGATGAGCCGGTCCATCGGGCGGGCACGCTCGAGATCGGCCTTGGTGTCGTTGATGGCGCGGAGCTGATCGGGCGTCTCGGTGAACGGAAACGCCGCCTCGAACTCGCGCTGCCAATCCGTGTCCGGCGGCAGCGCCTCGCCCGGCTGCGCCTCGCGCGCCGCCTGCACGAGCAGCAGGTCGGCCGCAAGGTCGAGCGTGGCGCGCTCGGCGGCCGCCCGCGTTTTTTCCCAGCGGCCCGAACCGACGCGGCCGAGCTGCGGACGGGCCTTGCCGAGGCCGACGTAACGCGAGACGAGATGCGATTCCGTCAGCGGGAGGTGCAGCGTCACCGCGTCGTCGAACTCCAGTGAGATGACCTCGCGCGTGCCATCGGTCGCCTCAAGCTTCGTGAGCCCGCGAAACAGCGCGACCCCGTGCTGGAGGTGGACCACGAAGTCGCCCTCGATCAGCTCGGAAAAATCGAGGAGCTGGTCCACCTGCGCGCGGGGCGGGGCCGAGGACTGGCGCGCGGTGGGCGCACGGCGCGGGCGCGTGCGGCCGAAAATTTCCGTTTCGGTGACCACGACGAGGCCGCACACCGGCGGCGCAGGCCCGGGATTTTCGAGCCTTGGGTTCCGGGTCCCGGACCGGTAATTGACGCGAAAGCCCTCGTTTAGCCCGCCGCGCAAAAATTGCGGACGCAGCTTTTTCAACGTGGGATCGGCGGCGAGAATTTCCCGCACGCGCTGCTCCTCACCGGCGCGCGCGGTCACAATGGCGATCCCGTGGCCGGTTTTATTCCACGCCGCGAGCCGGCCCAGAAACTCCCGGCGTGCATCCTCCTCGAATTGCAACCGCTCTTGGGCTATGAGCGCGTCGGCCGGGTAGCGGCGGTGGTGCGTGAGGCTTTCGGTGTCCCACGTGACCTCGGCAACGTCCGGACCGTCGAAAAGCGCGGTGGCCTCGTCGAGGTCGCTGACGCCGATAACGGCGGCGCAATGGGCGAGCACGTGGCCAAAATTATCTGGCCCCGATGCCGGCAGGCGAACTTCCGGCGTGAGCGAGCAGGACTCATGGTCCATCGCGGCAGGCTCGATGAGGACGAGGTGTGCTCCGGCCGGCAGGTAGTCGGCCAGCCCGGCGGGCGAGGACGCGAGCCGCACGCGGGGCGAGGCGGGCAGCGTGATGCGCTCCACCGCCGCACCGGAGCGCTGCGTCACAGGATCGAACAGGCGGATTTCCTCGATGGTGTCGCCGAAAAAATCCAGCCGGCATGGCTGCTCGGCAGTGACGGGATAAACGTCAATGATACCGCCACGCACCGCATAGTGGCCGGGTGACTCGCAGACGGCCTCGGCATCGTAATCGAGCCCGTGGAGTTTCTCCAGCAATGCGGCAAACGGCTGCGCCTGCCCGCGCGTGAGCGTGAGCTCGGCCTGGGCGGCGGCCTCGCGCGCCGGCACTGGCTGGAGCAGCGCGGCGAGCGTGGTCAGGAGGAGCAATGGTTCCGGCTTTTTGGTTTTGAGTTTTAAGTCGGCGGCAGCGGACAGGGTGCGGAGGCGCGCAAGCACGGCCATCCGTGCGGCCGAGGCGGCAAACGCCTCGCGCATGTCGCGGCTGTCGGCAAGCGACTCGGGGAAGACGAGCGTTTCCAATGCAGGTGTGACGCCGGTTGCGTTTCCCCAACCCGGTTGAGGCTCTGACAGAGGCGGGGTATCCTCACCCCGCGTAGTGGCGGCGTGAGCGAACAGTGCGATATCCTCCGCGAGCCGCTCGGCCTCGCGGGGATTTTCAACCACGACGAGCCACACCGGCACGGGGGTGGCTTGGATCAGCCCGGCTACGACTGCACCGCGTGCCGGCGGGCAAACGCCGGTGTGTTTGGTGCGGGCAGGTGCGAAGGTTTCAGCCATGGGGAAAGCAGGAAGCCGGGAACCCATGAAGGCAAATCCACGCTGATTATCCCGCTCAAACATGCACGGGTGCCTCACAGCAGACAGTGCCAACAGTGGCAACTGGGGTCCGAGAATCCATCAAAGTATGCTCATGCGCCTGTAACATCGGTGGGTTATTTGAATAATCCGGCCCAGAGCAGGCCGCTGAGCAGCACGGCGAAGGCGAGCCGATACCAGACAAATAACATCAGACCGTGCCTTGACAGCCACCGGACAAGAAAACGCACGCTGAGCGCCGCCGTCACCGTGGCGACCGCACAGCCGAGCAGGACGTGCGGCCAGCCGAAGACGGCGATCATCGCCGCACCCCCCGACCAGCTTTTGTAGGCGGTGGCGGCAGTGAGCGTCACGAGGCCGAGGAGAAAACTGAACTCGGCCGAGCGGCGCGGGTCGAGCCCGGCGAAGTAGCCCCCCACGATGGTCATCATCGAGCGGCTGGTGCCGGGCCACAGGGCGACGCATTGCAGTGCCCCGATGCCGGCGGCTTGCCCGACCGTGAGCGCCGAAAGCTCGATGGACAGCTCGGCGGGCATCCCCTGTTTTGCCGGCTGGGACTGCCGGGTTCGCCAGCTTTCGGCCCACCACATAAAAAATGCACCGCCGACCTGTGCGGCGATGACAGCCGGAATGGAGAAAAGGTGGGTTTCAATCCAGTCGTGCGCGAGCAGGCCGACGACGGCTGCGGGCAGGAAGGCGACGAACAGATTTAAGAGCAGGCGCAGGCCGGCGGTATCCCGACCGAGCAGGCCGTTGAACATTGAGACGAGTTGGGCCCAGTAGAGCAGGGCCACGGCGGCTATGGCACCGAACTGGATAACGATGGTGAAGGTGTCGGCGGCGAGCTTGAGGGTGAGCGGCACCCCCTCGGGGTGCTTGGCCGAGGGAGGCTTATGCCAGAGCGGTTTGCCGGCGGAGTCGGTGAGGGGTTGACCAGACTCAAGATCAAGCGCAGAGGTGGCGACGATGAGGTGGCCGGTGGAGGAAACGGGGAGAAATTCCGTCACGCCTTCGACCACGCCAAGTGTGACGGCGTCAGCGGTGCCCAGTTCCCCGTTGAAATGAGGGGCAGGGGGGCCGAGGCTGGCGAAGGCGGGCGTGGCCAGCGCGAGGCCGGAGACGATGGCGAAGGCAGGAAGGAGTTTTCGCACGCTGCCTTGGTTTTCAACTTTGCCGGCGTGGCGCAAATTTATTTGCGGTGGGGATGGGTGGAAAACGGCAAAAACGCGACGATTCCGGGCGGCTGCCAGCAGCTTTGGCATCGTATGGAAAATTCTTCAAAACAGGCAAATTTGCAGTTGACGGGCCAAAACCGGCAGTTCATGGTCTCCCCTCTTTTCCTTTGTTGTTTGACCCTGTCTTGGTCTGCCCAGATAGCTCAGTTGGCAGAGCACGTCCTTGGTAAGGACGAGGTCGCCGGTTCGAATCCGGTTCTGGGCTCCAGGTCAGATAACACTATCACCGCTTCCACTTTTCCCAACTCAACCACCCAACCCGTCCCACACTCACATGGCTAAAGGCACATTCGAACGCAAGAAACCGCACGTCAACGTCGGCACCATCGGCCACATTGACCACGGCAAGACGACCACGACCGCCGCAATCCTCGCGGTGCAGGCCCGTAAGGGCCTCGCCGAGGTCAAGGCCTATGCTGACATCGCAAAGGGCGGCACCGTGCGCGATGCCACCAAGACTGTGACCATCGCCGTCGCCCACGTCGAGTATGAGACCGCGAAGCGCCACTATGCGCACGTGGACTGCCCTGGCCACGCCGACTTCGTCAAAAACATGATCACTGGCGCGGCCCAGATGGACGGCGCGATCCTCGTCGTTTCCGCCGCCGACGGCCCGATGCCGCAGACTCGCGAACACATCCTCCTCGCCCGCCAGGTCGGCGTGCCGAAGATCGTGGTGTTCCTCAACAAGGTTGACCTGATTGACGACGCCGAGCTCCTCGACCTCGTCGAGATGGAGATCCGCGAGCTGCTCTCGAAATACAAGTTCGACGGCGACAATGCCAAGATCATCCGCGGCTCCGCCACGGCGGCCCTTGAGGGCAAGCCCGAGGGCGAGAAGGCTTTCGCCGAGCTGCTCGACGCGATTGATTCCGAAATTGCCGAACCCGTCCGCGAGCTGGACAAGCCCTTTCTCATGTCCGTCGAGGACGTGTTCTCCATTACCGGCCGTGGCACCGTGGCCACCGGCAAGATTGAGCGTGGCATCGTGAAGGTCAACGACACCGTCGAGCTCGTTGGTCTGCGCGACACCACGACCTCAGTCGTCACCGGCATCGAGATGTTCCGCAAGCTGCTCGACAGCGGGCAAGCGGGCGACAACGTCGGCATCCTCCTGCGTGGTGTGGAAAAGGAGGGCATTGAGCGCGGCCAGGTGCTCGCCGCCCCGAAGTCCGTCACGCCGCACAAGAAGGCCAAGGCCGAGATTTACGTTCTCACAAAGGACGAGGGCGGCCGTCACACGCCGTTCTTTAATGGATACCGCCCGCAGTTCTACTTCCGCACGACGGACGTGACCGGCGTAGTCAACCTGCCGAAGGGTGTCGAGATGATCATGCCCGGCGACAACACCACCGTCGAGATCGAGCTCCA
>CAIQBC010000098.1 GCA_903869955.1 uncultured Opitutia bacterium | reverse complement strand
GGTCATCGGGCACGAGTTCAGCCACATCCTTAATGGCGACATGCGGCTCAACCTCCGCCTCACCGCCGTCATTTTCGGCAGTCTCGTCCTCGGCCTCGCCGGGCGTGGCGTGCTGTGGTCGCTGCGCGGCGCCCGCGTCAGTTCGCGCGACAATAAAAACTCCGGCGGCGTTGTCATCGCCATCGCGCTTGTCGGTGTAGCGCTGCTCGTGCTCGGCTACATCGGTTATTTCTTCGGCCGTCTCATCCAGGCCGCCGTGTCGCGCCAGCGCGAGTTCCTCGCCGACGCCTCTGCCGTGCAATTCACGCGCAATCCGGCGGGCATCACTTGCGCGCTTAAAAAGATCGGCGGCTACACACTTGGCTCCGATGTGACCGCCCACCGCACCGCGCAAATCAGCCACTTTTTTTTCGCACAAGGCTTCCGTTCCAACTTCGGCGGCCTTTGGGCCACCCACCCCCCGCTGGACGAGCGCATCCGCGCGATTGACCCGCAATTTGACGGGAAAATGTCCGACCAGTCCGAGATCGTGGACGTGGAGCATGATAATCTCGGTAGCGCCGGCTTCGCCCCGCTGCATCAGTCGTTTCAAGGTTCCCGTCCCCCACTGCGCCGCGTCGCGTTCCAGCCCGCCGCCGTCGTCGCCACGGTTGGCACGCTCGCTGAAAGTCATTTCCGCGACGCGCAAACGCTCCTCTCCGCTATGCCAGCATCCCTGCGCGCTGCCGCCCGCGACCCCGCGCAAGCTCCGACGCTCGTCTATGGCCTGCTCCTTGACTCCGATGAAACCGTCCGTACCCGCCAACTTGCACTCGTAGCCGCGCAGGACGGTCCGCCGGCTGCCGAGGCGCTCGAAGGATTGCTCCCCGCGCTCGCCGCCGTCGGTGAGGAGACGCGTCTCGCGCTGCTCCAGCTCACGCTGCCTGCATTGCGCTTCCTCGACCCCGCCGCGCTCGGCCCCTTCCTCACCACGCTCGACGAGCTTGTCCACGCCGACGGGGTCGTCACTCCCTTCGAATTCGCATTGCAAAAAATGCTCGCCCGCCAGCTCGGCCTCGCCCGCGCGCCCCACCCCCGCATCGCTTATTATTCGTTCGAAGACGTTGCCGTCGAGATCGCTGTCGTTCTCTCCGTTCTCGCGCATATCGGCACCCGGGACGAGGATGCCGCTGCCGCCGCCTTTGCGACCGGTATCACACAGCTCCCGGCCATCAACAGTGCGCTCGCGCTCCTCTCCCCCGCTGCCAGCACCCTCGCCGCGCTGGATGTCGCCCTCGACAAACTCGCCGACGCCACGCCCGTCATCAAGCAGCGCCTCCTCGCCGCCGCCGCCCATGTGATCTCCGCCGACGGCCAGGTAACGGTGGAGGAAGGGGTGCTCTATCGCGCCCTCGCCGCTACCCTCGATGTGCCCATGCCCTTGCTCGCCGGGGCCGCCTGAGACAATTACTCCCATGCACTTCCCCTCCCACTGGGCCAAGGCCACTTGGCGCGGCACCAACGCCGAAGGCGATCCGGTGAGCCGTGAAGTTTGGGGTTGGTCCGATACCAGCCCCGGCGACGCGCATCAGGTCGCCGAGCAACGCGCCCAGCGTCTGGCCAAGACACCCTTCGGCGAAGCCCAGGACAACTCCTATGGCTACCCCGACCGGCCATTGCGCGAGCCGGTGCTCCGCCGCCTCGCCGATTTGCCGGACGCACAGGCTGTCATCACCCGCAATGCCCATGGCTGCGATGTGCTCAACACCGACCGCATCGTCTTCATTGACGTGGATCTGCCGGCCCTCACGCCGGCGGGCGGCGGATTTTTCGCCGCGCTCTTTGGCCGCAAGCCAGCAAACGGCGAGGACGCACGCATCCGCGCCGAAGCCGATAAAATCGCCCGCCTTGAAACGTGGCAACGCGCCCATCCCGAGCTTTCGTTCCGCGTCTATCGCACCGCCGCCGGCCTGCGCTACCTGCTCACCTCCGCGCTGCTCGTGCCCGACGACCCGCTGGTGGCCGACGCCATGGCGGCCACCGGGGCCGATCCCAATTACCGCCGCCTCTGCCAGGTGCAAAAAAGTTTCCGCGCCCGCCTCACGCCCAAGTCCTGGCGCTGCGGCGCGGACAGGCCGCCGCACCGCTTTCCTTTCACCGACGCCCGGCAAGCCACCGCGATGAAAAAATGGCAGGACGCTTACGAGCGTGCGGCGTCCGGCCACGCGACCTGTCTGCGGCTGCTGGACATCGGCACGGCCCCGGTCGCCCCTGCGATCCAGCCGCTCATCGTGGAGCACGACCGCCTCACCCGCGCCGAGAGCAGCCTTCCGCTCGCCTGAGCAGTTGGCCGGCCCTGTAAGCTCCGTCTTGTTTTCCCAAAAAAAGCCGCCACGCTGCGCGCCATGTGGAAAACTTATCTTTGCGCCGCCGTCCTCGCCCTCTCCTTTTCCCCCGCCCACGGCCAGACCGCCGCCGCGCCGGCCGCCGTCGAGCTGGCCAACCTCTCGGAGCAAGTCCGTGGCCTAGCCGCCCAAGTCGGCGACCTCACGGTACGGCTCGACCAGCTTGAGAAGGAGAACTCCGCCCTGCGCGCCAAGCTCGCCGCGCCGGCCCAGAATGCGCCCACCGCGACCACCGCGCAGCTCAACGCCGCCGTCGCCGACCTCCGCGCCCTTGTCCAGTCCACTGAACATGCCTCCAACGAGGCCACCGACAAAAAAATCGTCATGCTGGCGGACAAAACCAACGCCGCCCTCGACGCCCTCGCCAAGGGCTTGGCTGCGCGCCCACCCGTAACCCCCACCTTTACCGACGACTATCCCAAGGACGCCGTCCTCCGCTACACCGTGCAAAAAGGCGACTCGCTCGACCTCATTGTCAAAAAGACCGGAGCGAAAAAGCAGGACATCATCAACGCCAACAAGCTCGCCGCCCCCTACACCATCCAGCTCGGCCAAACCCTCCAAATCCCCGGCGGCAAGCTGTCGCCGTCCACCCCTTAAGCCCCGCACTTTAAGACCGTAACATAGAAGCCCAAACCGATTTTCCCCATGCCCGCTCCTCAAAAATCCCGTCTCGGCCGCGGCCTCGGCGGCCTCATCGCCAGCGCCACACCCGTTGCCACGCCGAAGCCCCCCGACGACGGCGGATCCGTCAATCCGCAATCCAAAATCCAAAATCCAAAATCCGCCGCCGCCCCGGCGGCTCCCGGCTACCAAGAAATCTCCGTCTCCCGCATTGAGCCCAGTCCCTATCAGGCCCGCCGCGAGTTTCCTCCCGAACAGATCACCGAGCTTGCCGAGAGCATCCGCGCCGAGGGTCTGCTCCAGCCCATTGTCGTGCGCCGCCATGGGGAAAAATTTCAGCTTATCGCCGGCGAGCGCCGCTGGCGCGCGTTCCAGCAGCTCGCACTCAAGACCATCCCCGCGCGCCTCGTCGAGGCGGGCAACGCCTCCGCCGCCGCCATCGGCCTCATCGAGAATTTACAGCGCGAGGGCCTCAACCCGATCGAGGAGGCCCACGGCTACGCCAGCCTCATCCGCGACTTCGACCTCACGCAGGAGACCGCCGCCGGTCGCGTCGGCAAAGGCCGCGCCAGCGTCGCCAACTCCCTCCGTCTCCTCTCGCTCGACGCCGAGCTCCAAGGCTACCTCGGCAAAAACCTCCTTACCGTCGGCCACGCCAAGGTGCTCCTCGGCATCGCCGACGCCGCCCAGCGCGCCCTGCTCGCGCGCCGTGTGATTGAGGGCGGCCTGAGCGTGCGCGCCGCCGAGCAGTTCGTGTCGTCCCACAAACCTGGTACATCCGCTCGCCGCCGCAAGCTCCCCGCCGCCGATGCCTCCGCTGTGGCTGATGTGGAGAAAAAACTGACCTCACACCTCGGCGCGCGTGTGTCGGTGCAGCACACGCCCAAGCTCGGCAAGATCATCATCGAGTATCGTGGTAACGAGGACCTACAGCGTATCCTCGAAAAACTCGGCGTGCCGGCGTGACGCTTTCGACGTGAGGCTCAACCCCGTGTCGAGGCTTGGAAACGAAGGCAATCCGTGCAAGGCCTCACACTAGGCGAATTTTTACGAATTTTCCGAGCCGTCTTCCGACATTTGAACTGCCTCTGGCGCGATCAAGACAAGGCAGAGTAACACGCCCGCCACCATGCAAGGAAAGACCGTTCCGAAATCGCCTTCGGGAACAGCACCAACCACGCAAAGGGCGAGCAAACAAATCCAAAAACTAACGAAAATTGTCCGCCCCCATGCCCGCAGTGATTGAGGCCGGAGGTTAAGTTGAGGTGGTGCAACCAACACCCGCCGCCGGAGCAGCCGCCGCAAAATCATTCTGGTTACAGCCCAGCCCACGATAGTAAAAACCCATCCGTTAAAAATTGGGATAGCGATGGAGTCACTCCATCCAGGAGAATCATTTCGGAGTATCTTCACGGAAAAATACAGAAATGAGAACGGGATTTGGATTGCCCAAAGCCAAAACCAGATTCTCAGAAAGAATCCCACATCCCGATACCGCTCATTCTGGTGATAGCATCGGACAAACTGAAAGCTCGCCACCAGTCCCGCGCCCAACGCCAGCAGGCCCACACCCAAGTCGAACAGCGATTTATGCGGCGTTTCGTAAGCGTCCATGCGCGCATACCACTCTTGCGTAAGCTGATCAAATCGCCCGTCGTCAATTTGTGCGGTTTGCGCTTGGGTGTAGATTTCGTCCAGTTCGCCCCGTAATTCATCCTGCACCCTATTCGGAGCGCCAGCCTCAGTGAAGACCGGCATCGTGCTCGCGTAGAGGATGAGCACCGCGCCAACTACGACGAAAAAAATCCCCGGCCAAAGCAACCGGCGCGCTCGACGCGGTAGTTGAGTGCAATTGACCGCGGGTCTTCCGTCCATTCGCTGATAGCAACGCGCCGGCTGCACCACCGCGAGCGCAAAAGACATTTGCCAACCGGCCCGCACGCAGACGGCATGGACGATACCGCATGGATTTCACCCCCCAGCTCAACGCCTACGTCGCCCGTGTCGAATGCGGCCTTGCCACACTCGTGCCTGCGGCCGGCACGCGCCCCGCGCGTCTGCACACGGCCATGCGCTACTCGCTTGAGGCTGGCGGCAAGCGCCTCCGCCCCGTCCTCGTCCTCGCCGCCGCGGAATTGTTCACACCGGCTCCGACACGCAGCACCGTCCGACAATCCAAAATCCAAAATTCAAAATTCAGAATTCCCAATCCGCTCCCGGCCGCTGTGGCAGTTGAGTGTTTGCACACCTACTCGCTCATCCACGACGACCTGCCGTGCATGGACAACGACGACCTGCGCCGCGGCCGGCCCACCGCGCACAAGGCGTTCGACGAGGCCACCGCACTCCTCGCCGGCGACGCGCTGCTCACGCACGCTTTTGCCCTCCTCTCCGAACATTACGCCGCACAACCCGCACTCG
>CAIQBC010000097.1 GCA_903869955.1 uncultured Opitutia bacterium | reverse complement strand
CCTCGCCCGCGGCGGCCTCCCCATCGACGACTACCGCACCCTGCCCTGCCGGGCCCGCCTCCTCGATCCGCCGCCCGCTCTCCCGCCGCGAAATCCCCCCATCCGCGTCCGACCCACCATTCCCGACGCCTGGCTCGCCCTCGAACTCACCGAAGGCAAAAACCGCCAGGTCCGCCGCATGACCGCCGCCGTCGGGCACCCCACCCTGCGCCTCTTCCGCGCCCGGATCGGCAATTTCCCTCTCGGCGACCTCGCCCCCGGGCGATGGCGAGAGCTCACCCTTGCCGAACGCTCCGCCGTCTTCGCCTAACGCGGCATCGGCACTCAATTCTCCGCCGGCCACACCGACCTTCGTTCCACGGTTTATCTTGTCCCGCCCGCCGCCGCTGAGACCTCGCCAGGTTTGATCCGGTTTGATTGGCTTTGATCCGCTTGGAACTGGCCCGACTTTTTCGCGCCTCCGCGCCTCCCGCAGCCACGGTCTCTAACCGCCTTGCCGCACTGACGTTGTCAAAGAACCCTTACTCATGCTCGCCGACCGCGCTGGGTCGTGCGCACCACGCTCCACTCGACCGGACATCAATTCCTCGTTCCCAAAAGGCGACTACCCGTGGTTTCCCGTGTTTTCGCGTGTTTACCCGTGTTTTCGTGTGTTTCGCCGTCCCGCCGTTTAGCCTGCTTAATCTACGGCCTTCGGCTTGGTGGCATTCTGGCGAGCCCATCGATTCTCGGCTCTCCGTCCAAAGTTGAACGAAGGCCCCAAACGGACGTCCGCAATAGTTGCGGACACCATTTCCTAAAATCAACAAAAATCGGTTGCCGCCCGGCCTTGGCCCAGGGTCTTTTGTTATGAGGGCTCATTGTGAGCTGATGATGCGAAGGCAGGCAGCAGGGCAGGAGTAGAGTTGCTCTTTGACGATGGGGAGGGGCACGTCGGGAAAGTGGTGGGGGAGGAGGGCGAGCAGGGCGTTGCGCAGGAGCGCGAGATTGGCGAGGGCATTGGGGTTGCGGGTCCGGGAGCGATCCTCGCCCCAGAAGGCATCGCGCTGCCAGTGATTGCGGATTTCAACCCCGGCCCAGTGCCCGCGAACCAGCCGCGGCCATTGCGCGGGCGTGCGCGGGTCGGGTTCTGCGCTGGAGAGATAAAAGCGGGTCTCGCAGGAGGTTTTCCCGGTGGCTTTGACGGTGCGCTCGCTGCGCACAGCGATCAGGCTGCGGACGAAGGGAAAATCGGCGGCGAGCGGGTCGCAAGCGAAGGCGTGGACGCCGCGGGTTTCGACGCGGCCGTGGCCGCAGTTGGTTTCGAAAAAAAAGGCGGGCCGGGCAGGGCGTCGAAGGCCTCGGCCTGCCGAAGGAGATTCGGTTGGTGGGCCTTGATCTGCAGCAGGTACTCGCCGCCTTTTTCCACGATGGCGCGGGCATTGGGCCGCAGGCAATGCAAGGCGTCCGCGGTGATCGTTTTGTCATCCAAGGCGGGCCACGTCTCGAGCATCCTGGTGGCAACGGTTTGCTCGCAGCGCGGCGTGCCTTCCTGCTGATCGCAGATGGCGACGGCCTGCGGGGCTCCGTCGTCGTGCTGCGCGAGGGTGAGTAGCCCGATGTGCTCGCGGATCAACTTGCCGTGTAACGCCGAAATCGGTTGGGGACACTTTGGCAAAGGTTGGGGACACTTTGCTTGGTTTGCGCGCCTTGGCCAGCGGGATAT
>CAIQBC010000096.1 GCA_903869955.1 uncultured Opitutia bacterium | reverse complement strand
GACTAAATTGGCCGCCCTCCGTGCACCGCGAACCTGAGCCACGCGAAAAGACCGCGATCACAGAAACGCTCCGAGGCGAATATTTTCGCCGCGGACTTCTGCCAGTCGGCCGCCGCTTCCAAGGCGAGGCCCGCGGTCATAAGCATCAGACCCGCCACGGCCAGCGCCGGCACCGCCGGGGGCTGACGGGCAAGGAAGGCCGCCGGCGAAAACATCATCACATAAAGCAGGCTGACCGCGATCCAGATCATGAATATTTTACCCAGGCCGATGTTGATTTCGCCGTAACTCGCCTGGGCCGCCCGCCGATAGGCCGCCTGACCGCCGCGCATCAGCACATGGGTCCCGAGTCTCGCCCCATAGGCAAACAGGACCACGAGTTGGGTCGCCAGCAGCCAAGACATACCGGAGCCAGCCAGACAGGCCAGCAGCCCGGCCATTGCCGCGATGGCGTAGCCGTAGCCGATGCTGATGAACCACACCACCCGGAAAAAACCGACCGCCGAGACCGCCAAAGCGGTCGCCACAAGCATTGGAAAAAATATGGATGAAGTCAGTCAACGAGAGCGGGTAAGTCAGGGGGCCGACACCAGTCGGAGCATAACTTCGTTGCGTCTTAAAAACCACGGGGTCCACGGCGGGTCGAAATATCCATACACGGGGGTCGCTTCCGTTGATTTCAACCCCTGCTGCAGCAGCCATGACCGCAGCCGAGCAAGCGCCTCGACTTCGTTCTTCGCGTTCCGCCCGCCGCTGTAACGCAGCACGGCGAAACGGCCCGGCGGCAGCTCCCGCACCGCGACCTTGCCATCAGCCGGGCTGGGCACCTGTGTGCCGGACAAACCGGCCGGCAGAACAAATGCCATCGTGCCGGTGCTCTCACCGCCCGACATGAAAACGGGGGTGGTCATGGAGATCTTTTGTTGAGCCGAATTATTGCCGCTGATAAAGCGGAACAGGCGACCGAAACTGCCGTCCGACCCATTTGCATCGGGGGCGGTGGTTGTCTCCACAACGGACAAGGCGGGGTAATCACGCAGCTCGACTCCGTCGGCGGTGCGGACAACGGTATAAGGAGCCGAGGCATAACCAGCTCGCGTTGTCTGGCAGCCTGCCAGCAGCAGGACGGCCGTCAGAATAATGAAAACTATCGCAACGTTCATTCGGATCACAGCGAAATATCTGCCCGGTGGCGGTAAATTGCAAACATCTTCAACCCGAGCAGCACGTCGGTGTGAATCGAAGCTGTCCTTGCCCGTGGACAGGGTGGAGGCATCCATTCGAAAAATCAGTGCGCGATTTAGGCACTAGCTAGTATCCGCTTTTGTAAACGCCTTCCACGGCGCCGCGATTCGGCGGCGAGGCCAGCCTTGAATCGGAGGAGACGCGTCTGGAGTTGATAATCCGAGGTAGCGAGGATCGCCACGGCAAGCAGTCCAGCGTTGCGTCCCCCACCGATCGAGACGGTTGCGACCGGCACGCCACCAGGCATCTGGACGATAGAGAGTAGCGAATCGAGTCCATGGAGTTGCTTGCTTTCGACGGGCACGCCGATCACGGGCAGTGGCGTATGGCTGGCAACCATCCCGGGTAGATGGGCCGCGCCCCCCGCTCCCGCGATGATGACTCGCAGACCGCGGCGATGTGCGGACTTCGCGTAGGCCGCCATGTCCTCCGGAGTGCGGTGCGCCGATTTTACGGCAATTTCGCACGGCACGTCGAATTCCCGGCAGACTTTGAAGGCAGCCTCCAGCGTGGGCCAGTCGGAGTCGCTGCCCATGACAATACCGACTTGTGGTTTGAGTTTATTTTTCATCTAAAGTTTTCGCCAAAATAAATTGCGTCAGCCGCGCGCTTCGCCGTCTCCAAGGCGTCGGCCGGGGTGCCGCCAAGGGCCGTCACATGACCCAACTTGCGACCAACGTCACTTGTTGCCTTGCCATAAAGGTGAACATGCGCGCCGGGCACCGCCAGTGCAGCGCTCAATCCCTGGGGATTTCCCGGTCCCCGATTCTTGCCCAGCAGATTCACCATCGCCACTGCGTGCGCCAGCAAACGCGTTTGGCCGAGGGGCCAGCCGAGCACGGCCCGAACGTGGTTTTCGAATTGGGAACATTCGCAGCCCTCAATCGTATAGTGACCGGAATTGTGCACCCGTGGGGCCAATTCGTTGATCATAATGTCACCTTTGCGTGTCAGAAACATCTCGACGCCGAAACTACCAATCCCGTCGACGGCCGCGACGGCGCCCAGAGCAATTTCCCTGGCTCGGCCCAGAATTTCCTCGGCGACCGCCGCCGGAGCAATCACCGCCTGGCAAATGTGATTCTGCTGGATGGATTCGACCACGGGATAGACGGCTGTTTCGCCCCCGCAACCACGTGTGACGATAACCGCAAGTTCCCGGACGAAGGGCACGAACGCCTCGATCAGCAATCCGTGCCGGCCGCCTCCCAGCGCGAGCCAGCCCTCGTCTATCTGTTCGGGCTGACGGATCGTGAAATTGCCCTTTCCATCGTAGCCATTGCGCCGCGTCTTGAGCACGACAGGAAATCCGAGTTCCCGTGCCGCGGCGACGAGCTGCTCCCGGGAGGTGACGGGGCGAAACTCCGCCACGGGCAACCCGGCCGATGCGAGCGCCTGTTTTTGTATCAGCTTGTCTTGGGCCAGCGCGATACTCGCGGCGGTGGGAAAAACCCGGTGACCGGCGGACTCAACCGCGCCCAGCGCTGTGGCGTCTACAAACTCGTTCTCAAGCGTGACCACGTCGACCTCCCTCGCGAGTCGAACCAACGTCTGCGGGTCATCCCAATCGCCAACGAGGACCCGACCAACGGCTCCCGCCGCCGGGACGTTGGCGTTGCGGTCGAGCACCACCAACTCACAGCCGAGCTGCGTCGCAGCCCGGGCGATCATTTTCGCGAGTTGCCCCCCCCCGACAATGCCGAGCCGCGGTCCGGCGTGGCTCTGGTGGCACGAACTCTGAACTTGCCCAGGTAAGATATATGGCATCGGTTCCATATGACCTTGTCCTCTCGAACCAGCCCGCGCGGAGGGACGCAGAAACGCCCTGGCACTGTCATCTGCTCGCGGAACAGCCGGTGAGTCTGGTGGGAACGGTGGCATGGAAGAAAAAGCGTCTGAAGTTTCCTGAAGGCTTCGCCGATGTGCCCGTCATTCTTCCGAGTGTGGAAAGTAATAGCCGCGCTGGCTTTGATCGTATCCTGGCGGCGGCTGGCGTTAGGGCGCGTGTCATTGCGGAAGTGGACGACATGGCGATGCTGAGACTTTTGGCACGAGAAGGTGAAGGTCTGGCGCTCGTGCCGCCGGTCGTGGTGCGCGACGAAATCGCGCGCGGCGAATTGGTTGAAACGCATCGTGTGCCGCAGCTGCAGGAAACATTCTACGCCATCACTCCGAGCCGGCGGTTTCCCAATCCGTTGGTGGCCGAGTTGGTGAAACGCATGCCCGGGATCCAGACAACCGCCAAAAGTTGAGCTGTGATCGCAGAGGCCGACGACACCAGCGGGGTGTTGTCCCACGGCTGGGAAACTTTGCGTTTAGGCCGGATGCTTTTCATCATGGAATCGGTCGCCAATGATCCGAAGTTGCGCTGGCCGCACGAGATGAGCGCCTACGGGGCCGAGGTGCTTTCCGACCGTAACATCGAGGAATTTATGGATGCGCTACCGCCGGCGGAATTGCTCGACGATGCTCTTGCGCTCTAACGAGAGAACCAGTGATCCCACGGCTCTCAGTAAAATACATTCCGATCCAAACTACGGTATTGGATGGCCTCAAGGAGATGTGGTTGCTCGACGCGGTCGCTAGCGGCCAAGTCCGCAATGGTGCGGGCGACTTTCAGGATGCGGTCGTAGGCGCGGGCGCTAAGCGAGAGCTGCTCCATCGCCTGCTGGAGCATTTCGCTCAGCGTGGCGTCGAGCGGGACATGCGCGCGCACTTGTGCGTGGCTCATGCGTGCGTTGGACGTGAGCTTGCTTCCCGCGAAGCGCGCGAGCTGGCGTTCGCGCGCGGCCTGTATCCTAGAACGTATGACAGCAGAGCTTTCACCCGGCTTGTCATTCTGCAATTCGCGGATTGAGAGCGCGGGTGCCTCGATGTGGAGATCAATGCGGTCGAGCAGAGGTCCGCTGATCCTCGCTCTGTATCTAACAATCTGAGACGGCGAGCAGCGACACTCGTGTTTTGGGTCTCCTAGATACCCGCATGGACAGCGCTTCGTTGCCTTTCTACCACCTGACCATTATCATCCCTCACCCCAAAAAACCGGGTTATCCGAAGACCCTTGTGACCATCGGCGACCACATCAGGAAGCGGCGGCTCGATTTGGGCCTGTTCCAACGGGAGGCAGCGGCCCAAATCGGGGTTGATGCGACCTCGATTCTGAATTGGGAAACTCGCGGGATTAAGCCCGAGGTTCAATACCATGCCCAAATCATCACCTTCCTTGGTTACAACCCTTTGCCCGAGCCAAAGGGACTTCCAGCCCGGCTTATCTGGGCGCGTTCCAGCAAGGGCATGAGCCGGGTGACTTGCGCCCGTCTGCTTGGCATTGATCCTACCACCTTGGCCGGCTGGGAAACCGGACGCCGGAAGCCCGTTGGCCGCTTCTTGGACATCCTCAAAAAGCTGTTCGAGACTCCCAAATCACCGGCAAAGGCAACCAGAGGACACAGAGAAAAACTTGGTTCGAACTCTCTGTGCTCTCCGTGTCTCTGTGGTTCAATAAATTTAGCATGGATTCGCGGGGCAAAAACCGGCTTGATCTCACCCCGCCATGGCGAACCCTTTCAAACTTGACCTGACCCAGCGTCCGCGGCGGCTGCGCCGCACGGCGGCCTTGCGCGCGCTGGTCGAGGAGACCGTGCTGCGCCCGGAAGACTTTATTGCGCCCCTGTTCGTGGTCGAAGGTAAAGCCGCGCCGGAGGAGATCAAATCCATGCCGGGCGTGTTCCGGCTCAGCATCCCCGACCTCGTGAAAGAATGCCGGGCGCTGCACAAGCTGGGCATCCGGGGCGTGGCCCTGTTTCCCAAACTCGATGCCAAGCTCAAGGACGACGAGGGCACCCAAGCCCTCGATCCAAATGCGTTGGTGCTCCGCGCCGTGCGGGCGGTGAAAAAGGCCGTGCCCGAGCTGGCGGTCATCACCGACGTCGCGCTCGACCCCTACACCACGCATGGTCACGACGGCGTGCTCAACGCCGCCCGCGACGACGTGGAGAACGATCGCACGGTGGGAATTCTCTGCCAGATGGCCGTGTTGCAGGCGCGCGCAGGCGTGGATCTCGTCGCGCCGAGCGACATGATGGACGGTCGCGTGGGCGCCATCCGCAAGGCGCTCGACGCCGCGGGCTTTTCCGGCACGGGCATTCTGGCCTACGCGGTAAAATACAACTCCGCGTATTACGGGCCGTTCCGCGACGCAGTGGGCAGCGCGCAGGCGGCGGGCACGCGGCTGCTGAGCAAGGCGACCTACCAGATGAACCCGGCCAACCGGCGCGAAGCGGTCCTGGAGGCGACCCTCGACACGCTGGAAGGCGCGGACATCATCATGGTGAAACCGGCCGGGCCGTATCTCGACATCATCCACGAAGTGCGCTGGGCGACAAGGAAACCCGTGGCGGCCTACCAGGTGTCGGGCGAATACGCGCAACTCCAAGCGGCGGCGAGGCTCGGCTGGCTCGACCTCGCGCGCTGCCGGCACGAATCGCTGCTGGCAATCAAACGCGCGGGGGCCGACGTCATCCTGACCTATTTCGCGAAGGACATGGCCCGGGAACTGACCCGCTGAACCACCAACCCGCGAAAACCGAGGCCAGGGTTGCGCGCCAAACAGGTGAAAGTTGCCCTGTTGACATTGGCGGCGCGGCTCGTGTGACTAGTCGGTTCACACGCTGAAACCACCATTATGAACTCCGAAGCCGTCGCCACGTTGATTGCCAAAAACCCGTCCCTCAAGCCGGCCAAAGCCAAGCTGGAGGCGATGGAACCGGGCGCGTATTGCATCCACCGGAGCTGGGGCTTCGGCCAGATCAAGAAATTCCACGAGGCTTCGCAGAAGCTGCTGATTGATTTTGCCGACAAGAAGGCGCACCCGATGGACCCCGCCTTCTGCCTCACGAGCATGGAAGTGCTGCCCGCCAACCATCTGCTCGTGCGCAAGGAGACCGAGCCGAAGAAAATCCCCGCGCTCATCGCCGACGACCCCGCCCAGCTCATCGTCGAGGCCCTGCAAGCCTATCCCGGCCACGCGACCACGGCGATTGACCTGGAGATCACGCTCGCGCAGGTGCTCGGCGAGGAAAAATTCAAGAAATGGTGGTCGGTCGCCAAGAAGGCCATCGCCAAGGATCCGCGCATCGCGGTGCCGGCCAAGAAGACCGATTGCTACGTTCTGCGCGAGACGCCCGTCTCCAGCGAAGACGAGATCGTCGAGTCATTTGGTGCGACCCGCTCCGCGCGCCGCCGCATCCTGCTCGCCGAGAAACTTCTCACCGGCGGTGCCAGCAGCACCAAGGCCGACCTCAAGGCCTTGCTCACCGGTCTCGCCGAATCCGTGAAGGACAGCCATCAGCTCACCCCCGCCGAGCGCCTCCACGGCGCCGCCGTGCGTGACGGCCTGGCGAAGCTGGTCGGTGTGGAGTCCACGGCCTTTGAGCCCGCGCAGACCGTGCTCATCGCCCAGGTCCGGGACCTCCCCGGCATTGCGGAAAAAATCCCCGTCCACTTCCAAGCCCGGTTCCTCGAGCTGGTGAAGCTCGCCCACCCCGGCGAGCATCGCGACCTCGTCTTCACCCTCCTCAAGACCAGCCAGGGCAAGTTCACCACCGAGTGCATCAATTTCCTGCTCGAAAACGGCCATGCCGACGACCTCGCCACCGCCCTCGCGCGCTGGCAGGTTGAGCAAAACCTCCGCGCACCCGTGCTGCTGTGGGTCGTCAAGAACCGCCACACGAAGAAATTCGCCAAGCTCCTCAACGACCTGATGACGCCGCGCCTGCTTGGCGCCATCTTCTTCGCCATTGACTACGAGGCGCTCCAGGCCGCCAGCGCCCGCCGCATCCCTCTCGCCGACATCCTCAGCGAAGACACCGACCTCATCCCCGACCTCCTCTCGACCGCCGACCCCGAGACCGCGCGCGACCTTGCGAACACCCTCCTGCTCAACCAAGGCTTCGAGGAGCTGACCAAAAAAGCGCTGCTCGCCCGCTTCATCAAAATCTTCCCCAAAATTCAGTCGCTGGTCGCCGCTGACGCCGAGAGCAAGGAGGAGCAGTTGCTTGTCTCCCGCCCCAGCTACGAGCGCAAGCGCGAGGAATACGAGACCATCGTCTCCAAGAAAATTCCCGAGAACTCCAAGGCCATCGCCACCGCCCGCGAGCACGGCGACCTCAAGGAAAACTCCGAATACAAGATGGCCAAGCAGGACCAGACCGTCCTCATGGCCCAGAAGGCCCAGCTCGAGCGCGACCTCGGCCGCGCCCGCATCACCGATTTCAAGGACGCCACCACCGATCAGGTCAGCGTCGGCAGCGTGGTGGATGTCGTCGTCGGTTCCACTGGCCAGACCGTCCGCTACACCATCCTTGGCGCTTGGGACGGTGTGCCCGAGCAAAACGTCATCTCCTACCAGACGCCCCTCGGCCTTGCCTTCCTCGGTAAAAAGCCCGGTGACACCGTGAAGGTCAAAATCGGCGGCACCGAGGAGACCTACGCCATCCGCACCATCACGCGTTACGCCTCGGCCTAAACCGGGGTGAACGGGTGGGGTCAGCTTGAATTCTTCCGTCCACCCTCTGCCGTTCGACCGTCAGAAGACAGTTGGGTTGGTTTTCCCCTTCCCTTCGCTGGGTGGGTGAATTCGAGGGCGGCTCATTGGTCACGGCGGGCGCGCGGCCGGACAGTGGCAAAACTGGAAGGCGGGGACAGCTCATTCCCGCTATTTCAGATTCAGGGCTCGGCGAGCTGCTGACGCGCCGGGCATACGCGTCGGGGCATGGTTAGGCGACGAAAGCTACCCCACCTGCGGAACCGGTGCCGGGCAGGTAAATGGGCCGGCTGGCCGGTCTTGGGCGCCGGATTTGCTCCGCTCACTTCATCAGTTCGGAGAGCTTGTCCTTCACGGCAACGGCCCAGATTTCGTAGCCTTTCTCCGTCGGATGCAGCTGGTCGGACATGATGTCGCGCGCGATGGTGCCGTCGGGCGAGAGAAATTTGCTGCCGATGTCCATGAAGAAGACGTGCTGGCCGTCGTGGAGCCGGGCAATAATTTTGTTGGCCTCTTCGTTCTTGAGGCGATTCGCGTCCGTCGGGCCCGTGCCCCGCGGGAAGATGGCGAGCAGCAGGATTTTGGCATTCGGGAAATCCTTGCGCATTTCCTGCACGATGGCGCCTACCCCCTCGGCGATTTCCGGCCCCGTGTTGGCGGCGGTATTGTTGGTGCCAATCATCAGCATGATGGCCTTGGGCGAGAAACCCTGGCCTTCGCCGTTTTGCAGGCCCCAAAGCACCCCTTGCGTCATGTCGCCGGAGACGGCGAAATTGGCGGCCTTCAAACTGCCAAAATATTTGTCGAAGACGGCCTTGCCGGCCATCGGTGGATTTTCGACGCCGGCCCGGCCGGAATTGCGCCAGAAATCGGTGATGGAGTCGCCGTCAAACAGCAGGTCAATGTCGCCCTTTTTCGCGATGTCCACAAAGGCCTGGTGTCGCGGGTTCCGCACCCCCGTCGCGGTGTAGGTGGCGGCGACGTTCACGGCGCGCGGGGGCGTCACCGTGATGATCGCCGGATACTTTTTCAGCAACGGGTTCGAGGCGCTGAACGCATCCAGCGTGGTGTTGATCTGGGCCAGTTCGGCCGGCGTGGGCCGGGGAATGGCGACCTGGGGTGGCACGGGCGCGGAGGGGCCCGTCTGAGTTTGCCCGCCTCGTGCGCCGCGCGCGGGGGTGAGAACTGCCGTCAGTTGGGGCCTCTGGGCGACGGTCAGGATCGGGCTGAGCTTGTTGGTCAGCCCGGTGACCGTCTCCTGCAACTTCGTGAGATTCTTCGATGCTACGTCGAGATCGGCGAGGATCGGCTTGATCGTGGCAATCTGCGCGGTGGTGAGATTCAGCGCGGTGGTGAGATTCTCGATGCTGGGCAGCCCGGGCCCAGCGGCCAAAGCAGCGGCGGGAAACGGCGTGGCCGGCTGCGCGTTGGCGATGCGGACGGAGCCAGTGGCAACGGTCAGCGCACAAACCAGGCTCAGGAAACGCGGGGCAGAAGGATGGGTGGGGGCTTTCATGGTATCAGGGTGGATTGGGGTTGGTTGGGTTTGCGGAGCATGATTGCCCAAAGCTCCGTGTCAAAGTAATAGGCTGGACAGGAGTCGGGGGTCAGGAGACCGCGGGCTGCCGAGGCCAGGCAACGCGGGCCAAGGCTGTGGGCGGATATTGCGCACGGGGCTTGTCATTTCGCTTTCGTTTTGTCCGTTGGCGCTCTCCAACTTCCCGCATGGCCCACGAACCGCTCTTCACTCCCGTCTCACTGGGCGCCCTCGCGCTCCCCAACCGCATCGTCATGGCGCCGCTCACGCGCTGCCGCGCCGACGCCAACCATGTACCGACCGGCCTCATGGTGGAATACTACGCCCAGCGCGCCGGCGCCGGGCTGATCATCGCCGAGGCGACGATGGTCATCGAGGGCCATTCCGCGTTCGGCGGCCGTGAGCCCGGCCTCTACTCCGCCGCGCAGGTGGCCGGCTGGAAAAAAGTCACCGACGCCGTCCACGCCCAGGGCGGCCGGATCGTCGCCCAGCTCTGGCACGGCGGCCGGGCCTGTCACTCGTTGCTCAACCACGGCGCGCAGCCCGTCGCGCCCAGTCCCTTGCGGATTGAGAACGACGAGACCCACACCCCGCAGGGCAAAAAGCCCTATGAAACCCCGCGCGAGCTGCGCGACGACGAGCTGCCCGGCATCGTGGCCGGCTTCGGCCGCGCGGCGGCCAACGCCCGCGCCGCCGGGTTCGACGGCGTCGAGGTGCACGGTGCCA
Organism: uncultured Opitutia bacterium; assembly: GCA_903869955.1. GTDB lineage: Bacteria > Verrucomicrobiota > Verrucomicrobiia > Opitutales > Opitutaceae > CAIYUN01. Next base: position 6,395 of record CAIQBC010000096.1, on the reverse strand, counting down.
ACGGCTACCTGCTCGACCAGTTTCTGCGCGACAGCAGCAACCGCCGCACCGGCCCGTATGGCGGCCCGGTCGCCCATCGCGCGCGTCTGCTGCTGGAAGTAGTGGACGCTGCCGTGGCGGTGTGGGGCGCCTCGCGCGTGGGCGTGCGCCTCTCGCCGCTCAACAGCTACAATTTTATGCAGGACAGCGATCCCGTCGCGCTCACGCGGCACGTCGCCACCGAGCTGAACCAGCGTAGCATCGCCTTCCTCGACCTCATGCGCGGCGATTTCTTCGGCGCGCAAAAGGGTGATGTCGTGACCCCCGCGCGCGAGGCCTTCAAGGGCGCGCTGCTCCTCGGCATGGGCTACACCCCGGCCGAGGCGGAGCAGGCCGTGGCGGGCGGCACCGCGGCCGCCGTGGTGTTCGGCCATCACTTCGTCAGCAATCCCGATTTACCCGATCGCGTACGCGCCGGCATCGCGCTGGTCGAGCCCGACGGCACCACCCTCTACAGCAACGGCGCACACGGCTATACCGATTACCCACGGGCGACTCTGGGCTGAACCGGGGCGGATGCCATGTAGCAACCGCGAATGGACGCGAATGAACGCCAAAAATTACCATCTACGCGCGTCAGCGACCTTCAGACTTTCGACCTTCAGACCTTGGACTTAAGATTTTCAAACTTCTTCCTCCTATCCCCTTCGCGTCCATTCGCGGTTCCACCTCCCTCCTTTCCCAGCTACCGACTTTTGACCTTCGACCTTCAGACCTTAAGACTTCTTCCGCTTCTTCCCGTTCGTGTCTTTGCGCTTTTGCGTTAAAATTTTTCCGCCGCGCACGGCTGCCTCGATCTGGGCGATGTCAATCTTCCCCATCTCCATCATCGCCACAAACGCGCGCTTCGCCACCTCACCGCCCTGGGCCATTGCCTCGGTCAGGACGCGCGGGGTGATCTGCCAAGACAGGCCCCACTTGTCCTTGCACCAGCCGCACTGGCTAGCGGTGCCACCGTGGCCGATGATCGCATTCCAATAACGGTCGGTCTCCGCCTGATCCTCGGTGGCGATCTGAAAGGAAAACGCCTCGCTGTGCTTGAACATCGGGCCGCCGTTGATTCCGAGGCAGGGCAGGCCCAGCACGGTGAACTCGACGGTCAGGACCTGGCCCCCTCCTTGCCGCCCGGAAAATCGCCCGGCGCCTTGCCCACGGCGGTCACTTTGCTGTTCGGAAACGTCGCGGCGTAAAAACGCGCCGCTTCCTGCGCGTCCATGTCGAACCAGAGGCAGATGGTACTTTTCGGTTTCATGTCGGGTTACTTAACCGTGCAACCGAACATCCACTCAATCCCGAAGCGATCAATGAGGCTGCCCCAATAGCTGCACCCGGCCGTTTCTGCCGGCGCCCACTCCACCTTGCCGCCTTCCTTCAGTGCGGCAAACAGGCGGTCGGTCTCAGCACGGGTGTCGGGCTCAAGGTTGATCGTGACATTGTTTCCTTGGATGAGTTTGCCCATCGCCTCGGGGGCGTCGTTGCCCATGATCACAAGGCCACCGAGGATGGGCAGTGAGATGTTCATGACCAGCTTCGCCTGATCGGCCGGCAACGGCGGCTGGCCGGGCTGCGGCGGCAGGTCGCCGAAACGCACGATGGGGCCGATGAACTCGGTCTGGAAGACCGACCGGTAGAAGAGAAAAGCCTCCTCGGCGTTGCCGGCGAAGTGGAGGTAGAGGGAGGTGCGAGCCATGAGAGATGGGGATTGAGGGAGAAGTGGCTTGGGCAGAAACTCCTTCTCAACGAACCAAGGCCCCGCGTCCAGACAACAGTGCGCCCCTTCACCTCGCCACGGCGCGCATCGCGCACCTCGCGAGGACAAAGGGCCGGGGCAGACAGGCTGCACTTCAATCTAAACCGCGTTAGCGCGCCTTCGGCGCGGAAGGCAGAGGATGCGTCTCGACCGGAGCACTCTCCCGGTTTCCGGCCGGGCGCGTGGCGTCGTCGGGGGTCAGGGCGATGCGGAAACCGAGCAGGCTCCCGCGGTAAGTCGGCTCGATCCGATAGCGATACGCCGAGCGGCACAGGTCGGCCGAGTGAAACCACGCCCCGCCGCGATACACGCGCTGGCTGCCGTTGGCGGGACCCGTGGGGTCGGTGACCGGCTCGGACGGATAATGCCCATACCAGTCGCGGCACCATTCCCAGATGTTGCCCTGCAGGTCGTAAAATCCCCAGGCATTGGGCTGCTTGGTCGCGACCGGCTGCGGCTTCTCGTCGCTGTTGCCTGAATACCAGACGATGGCGTTGAGCTCTCCGGCATAACTGCCGGTCGTGCCGGCCCGGCAGGCATATTCGCGCTGGGCTTCGGTCGGCAGGGTGTAGCTGTGGCCGGCGGGCAGGCGTCCGGCCGCTTGCTCGCGCTCCGTGAGCTTGCGGCAGAAGGCCATCGCCTCATCCCACGACACAGTCTCCACCGGCAGGTCCGGCCCCTGGTCTTTGAACCGGGACGGGTTTGTGCCCATCAATCGCTGGTATTGCCCCTGCGTGACCGCGGTGCGGCCGAGCCAGAACGGCCGGGTCAGCGTGACCGTGTGCTCGATCTCGTCGTCGAGCCGACCGGGCTCCGAATACGGACTGCCCATCGTGAACTTGCCCGCGCGCACCGGAAGGAGGATCAGCCCGAGATCCTGGATGGTGTGAGGCTGGCCGGTCTGCGGGACCTCGGCGGCGACCGGTTGGGGCGCGGCGGAGGCCTCGCTTCCGGCCGCGAAGAGCCGCCCGCCGCCGAGCGCGGCCAGCATGGCGACGAGCGGAAGCAGTCTGGCAAACCACCCGGAACGGCACGGGGTCGGTGAAGTGGGTCGGGGCATGGGAGTCCGCGCAGTTTCACGCCCAGCCGGCCGGACAGGAAAGCAAAAACCCTGCGCAGATTTTGCGGTCCCCGAATGGACGAACCGCTACGACGCGGGCGCGCTCAGACGCCGCCGGGAGGCCGATGTGCGTGGGCGGAAACTGAATTTTCCAGACTAGGGCTTGATCGGGTCGCCCATCCCGGAGTTCTCCTTCTCGCGCGCGTCGAGTTTGAAGACCATGAACTTCGGGTTGTCCTTCGTGTAGGGCGTCCACTTGCCAGCGCTCTTGCCGTTTGGGTCGCCGTATTTGGCGAAGTTCGACCACGCGGTCAGCTCCACTTCCGCCAGCTGCCAGTCGCCGGGCGTCATCGGTCGCCAGCAGTGCTTCAGCGATTTGAAGACATACCACAGGTCGGATGAGTGAAAGGCTCCTTTGAGCACGTTGTCGCGGCCATCGGTCGGCAGCGGGCGGGCGAACTCGTAGGCGTAGGCTTTGCCGCCGAATTTTTCCCGGTTCAGGCCGAACTCCGCGATGCCGGCGGACATGTTGCCCAAATCATTCAGGGTGTGGCCAATCATATACGGCACCTTGGCCAGCTTGTTGTCTGCCGCCGCCGCATCGAAGCTCTGGAGTGAAACATAGCCGTCCACGATCGGCGCGCCGGTCACCCGGGTGCGCTTGCCGGTGACGGCGGTGTAGAGGCTGCCCGCCGTGTAGAGGGTTTCCGTCGAGGCCGCGCGCATCTTGTCGAGGCTGGTGAGCCCGGCCCAGTCCATGATTTCCTTGGTCTGCAGCTCGGCTTGCTCGAGCGTCGCCGCGCCGCCGCCGGGACCACCGGGACCGCCGGGTCCACCCGGCCCACCGGGACCGCCAGCACGCGCGCCAACCGCCGCTCCGGGAGCACCGGGTGCGCCCGGCCCACCGGCGCGGGCACCGGGGGCGGCACCGGCCGCGCCTGCGGGCGGCGTGGTGCCCATGCCACCGAGACCGCCGCCGCTCATGATGATCGCCTTGGTGAAGAGGCCCCGGGCCAGCGGTGATTCGCACAGCACCTTGACGCTGCCGGCGCCCGCGCTTTGGCCAAAGATGGTGACGTTGTCGGGGTCGCCGCCAAATTGGGCGATGTTCTGCTTAATCCATTTCAGGGATTCGATCTGGTCGAGGATGCCGTAGTTTCCCGACACATGGTTCGGGCTTTCCTTGGAAAGCTCCGGGTGCGTGAGAAACCCAAACACGCCGAGACGGTAGTTGATGGAGACCAGCACCACGTCCTTGTTGCCCCATTCCTGTCCGTCAAACTCCGGTTCTGAACCCCAGCCTTCGCGGTAGCCGCCGCCATGAATCCAGAGCGCGACCGGCAGCTTCTTTTTCGCGAAGCCGGGCGCTTTCGTCCAGACGTTCAAATAGAGGCAATCCTCGCTGTAGGCCGCTTCGTCGCCGTAGCCCCACTCGGTGGTGTAGCCACCTGGATAATGGACGGCCTGATAGCCGGGATGCCCAAACTGGTCGGCGATCTTGACACCCTTCCACGGCACCACGGGCTGCGGGGCTTTCCAGCGGAGATCCTTGATCGGGGGCGCCGCATAGGGGAGGCCGCGAAAGACATACACACCCTTGATGTCGGTCGTGACGCCTTGCACCTGGCCGCCTTCGATCGTGAGCACGGGATTCGCCGCCTGGGATTGGGAGCAGGCGAGCGCGAGCAATAAGCACAGTAGTTTTTTCATGGGTTTATTGGGGGAAAGATGAACCTCGGCAGTTGGACTTTGCCGATGGGCGACTCTGGCGGCCGGGCGCGTGAACGCAAGATCTCACCGCCGCGCGGACCGATGTCTGCCCCGCCAGCGGCTCACCGACACCACCGGCGCGATGATCGGGCTGTGGCAGACGATGGGCCACAAGCCCGTCCGTAAGAAAGCCAGTTAACCGATCTGATGAAAGAATACGGCAAGATGATTTGGGGATTAGATCACTTTGTCTCTGTCTTTGCGAACGGTTCAGCACACCAAACCGTAGCTTCGGAAACTTCATTGTTGGACGGTGTCCTCGCCTCCGAAAAGCTTCCGCCGGAAGTCGCTCAACATTGTGCAATTTTAGGCAGTAGCGTCGAGGTAGTCCGATGCCTTTACAGTGTTGGTTTCTTGGGGATTCGTTCAATCAACACGGAAGGCTTCACCTATTGTCATGATGGTAAGTCATGAGCTCACACGGTGGTGAGAATCTCGTTGAGCGTCTTGCTTGGGCGCAGCGCCGCTGACGCCTTTGCGTTGTCGGGGAGGTAGTAGCCGCCGATGTCGGCGGGCTTGCCTTGCACGGCGATAAGTTCGGCGACGATTTGCTTTTCGGCGGCGGCGAGTTTTTCGGCGATGGGGGTGAAGGTAGTCGAGAGTCCAGAGTCGATAGTTTGAGAGGCGAGAGCTTGGGCCCAGTAGAGGGCGAGGTAGAAATGGCTGCCGCGGATGTCGATGCCGGCGCCGACTTTGCGGGCGGGGCTCTTGTCGTTTTCCAGGAATTTGCCGTTGGCGGCGTCGAGGGTCTCGGCGAGGAGCTTGGCCTTGGCGTGGTTTTGCGTGATGCCGAGGTGCTCCAGGCTCGCGGCGAGCGCAAAGAATTCACCTAGTGAATCCCAGCGGAGGAAGTTTTCCTCCGTGAACTGCGTCACATGCTTGGGCGCGGAGCCGCCTGCTCCCGTCTCGAAGAGGCCGCCACCATTCATGAGGGGAACGATGGAGAGCATCTTCGCACTGGTGCCGACCTCGAGGATGGGGAAGAGGTCGGTGAGGTAGTCGCGGAGGACGTTGCCGGTGACGGAAATCGTGTCCTGCCCGGCCTTGAGGCGCTCCAGCGTGGCGACGCAGGCCTCGGCGGGAGGGAGGATGCGGATGAGGAGGCCCTTGGTGTCGAGCGCTTCGAGGGCTTTGCTGACCTTGGCAATGATTTCGCGGTCGTGGGCGCGCTTGGGGTCGAGCCAGAAAATGGCGGGCGTATGGCTCAGGCGAGAGCGGTTGACCGCCAGCTTCACCCAGTCCTGCACCGGAGCGTCCTTGGTCTGGCAGGCGCGCCAGATGTCGCCGGGCTCGACCTGATGTTCCATCAGGGTCGAGGAGGAGCTAGAAGTTAGGAGCGAGGAGTTAGGAGACTGATTTCCGGAAGAACTCGTGCCCGCGTGGGTCTGCGTTCCGTCTCCTATCTCCTGAATTCTAGCTCCTAGCTCCTGAACTCCCGCCCGCACTTCCACCACCCGAATCACTCCCTTCCCCGGTGCGACAAAGGTTTTGTTATGCGAGCCGTATTCCTCCGCGGCCTGCGCCATGAGGCCGACATTGGGGACGGTGCCCATCGTCTTCGGGTCAAATGCCCCGTGCTGTTTGCAGAAATCAATTGTCGCCTGATAGATGCCGGCGTAGCTGCTGTCGGGGATGGCGCAGAGGGTGTCCTGGCCCTTGCCCTGCGCATTCCACATCTGGCCCGAGGTGCGGATCATCGCGGGCATGGAAGCATCAATGATGACGTCAGACGGGACGTGGAGATTGGTGATGCCTTTTTCTGAATTGACCATCGCG
>CAIQBC010000095.1 GCA_903869955.1 uncultured Opitutia bacterium | reverse complement strand
GGCGTTGAGGTGCGTGCCGCCCATGGTGGTGTGCTGGCCGTTGACTAACGAGAAATACTCCTCGCCGTAATGCGCGCCGTGCGTGAACGCCACCTCGATGTCCTCGCCCTCCAAGTGGATGATGGGATAGAGCGGCTCGCCGCTGAGCTCCTTCGTGAGCAGATCCTTCAGGCCGTTCTCCGAACGGAATGGCTGGCCGTTGAGCGTGAGCGTGAGGCCGCGGTTGAGGAAAGCGTAGTTCCAGAGCATGTCCTCGATGACCTCGGCGCGGAACCGGAAGTCCTTGCCGAACAACACCTCATCGGGCGTGAACTCGATCAGCGTGCCGTTGCGCCCGTCGGTCTTGGCGACGCGGTGGTCCTTCTTCAGTTTGCCCTGCGAAAACTCGACGACCTTCGTCTCGCCCTCGCGGAACGCCTGAGCGCGATACTCGACCGAGAGCGCGTTGACCGCCTTCTGGCCGACGCCGTTGAGACCGACGGCCTTCTTGAACGTCTCGCTGTCGTATTTCGCGCCGGTGTTGATGACGGAAACGCACTCAAGAACCTTGCCGAGCGGGATGCCGCGCCCGTAGTCGCGCACGCGCACCGTGCGGCCGTCGAGCTCGACCTCAATCCGGCGGCCGGCACCCATCGTGAACTCATCCACGGAATTATCAATGGACTCCTTGAGCAGGACGTAGATGCCATCCTCGGCGTGCGCACCGTTGCCGAGGCGGCCGATGTACATGCCGGGGCGGAGCCGAATGTGCTCGGTGGATGAGAGGGTCTTGACGCTGGCCTCGGTGTAGTTGGACGCCATGGATGCACTCAGGCTGAAAACCGCGCGGTGCCACGCAAGCCCGCAAAATGCGGAGAGGGGATTAAGCTTGAAGGCGCCCAAGCGGCAAAGCTTGACGAGGACCACCTCGCCCGGGCTGGGTCGCACCGGGCGGCGCACCCCGCCTTACCGCCCGCCCAGCAGCGCGCCGAGCTGACTTTGAAGCGAGAGGAAAAATTCCGGGCTGAGCTCGCCGGCGGGAACCTCGTGAAGCTGCTTCGAGCGGACGTGCTCGTAGAGCTGGCGCGCCCCATCGGCGGTCCTGCCTTTGGGGCGCAGGATCCTTTTACGCTCAAGGACGAGGGCGAGAAACTGCACGAGGCGCGCGTTCTCGGGCGCAAGCTCGGTGGCAGGATCGGCCAGTGTGAGGAAGAGATTTTCGGCGTTGAGCCGGAGCAGGCGGGCGGCGTCCACATCGGAGGTGCGGGCCTTGTAAACCTGCACCCACTGGCAAATGGGCGCGCCCGAGGGCGTAAAGCCGGCGCGCGCGGCCTCGGCCACATCGAAGCGCGCCAGCCCGCCATGGGCGGCAGGATCGTGCGCGAGGCAGCTCACGACGCGATCGCCGGCGGTGAACGGGCGGCCGGTGGCGGCGCAAATGGCGGCGAGCGGAGGAAGATGCGGCTCCATGCGGGTTTCTTGTTGCGCGCGCAAGGGGCCGACGCCAGCACTTTCCGGCCAGACCCGGCCCCGGAGAACTGGCCACGAAAAACACCCAGCCGCACCCTGACGACCCCCCTTATGGCGAGGAACCCACCGCATCGTTGTCCTGCCCGTGAGCAGGAGCCCGCCGGCTCCGGCCCGGCGGCCGTCTTTCTCCCGTTGATTTTCGTGCCCGGCGCGGCCGCCGCCGTGCATTTTCCCTCATGAACGGACGCCTCATCGTCATCGGAGACATCCACGGCTGCGCGGCGGAGCTGGCGGAGCTGCTGGCGGAGCTCGCGCCCAAACACGACGATCGGGTGGTGCTGCTCGGCGACCTCGTGAACCGCGGGCCGGACAGCCGCGGAGTAATCGAGCTGGCGCGCGCGCACCGGGCAGTCGCGTTGCTGGGCAACCACGAGCTGCGGCTGCTGAAATACCGCCGCACCGGTGACCGAAAATACATCAAGGAACAGGACCTCGACACGTATGACCGGCTGCAAACGGCGGACTGGGACTTTCTGGAGGCGATGCCGCTCACGTTTGAGGAACCGGAACTGGACGTGGTGTGCGTCCACGGGGGATTTTTGCCCGACAAGCCGTGGCGCAAGCAGCCCGCCGAGGTCGTCACGCGCATCCAGGTCGTGGACCGCGACGGCGAGCCGGCGAAACGCACCGAAGCGCCCGACGCGCCACCGTGGGCCGACCTGTGGAACGGACCGCCTTTCGTGATCTACGGCCACACCCCGCGCCCCGAGGTCTACCGGCGCAAGTGGTCCGCCGGGATTGACACGGCGTGCGCGATGGGCGGCAGCCTCACGGCCTGCGTGCTGCCCGGGCCCACCTTCGTGCAGGTAAAGGCGCGAAAAAAATATTACCCATAAAATCCATGCCCGAAACCGCCCCCACCCTCACCGTCGGAGAACTCAAGTCGCTTGAAAACGCCAACGGCCGCGCCTTCACCGCGCTGCTCGTCGTGAAAAAGCTCGCGGGCAAGACCGCGTCGAACGGCAACCCGTTCCTGAGCGCCGACCTCGGCGACCGCACCGGCTCGTTTGGCTGCACGGTGTTCAGCGACAACCCCGGCTTCGACGCCCTGAAAGCCGCCGGCGAAGGCGCGGTGGTGCGCGTCGAGGGCAAGGTTGATTTCTACCAAGGCCGGCTGTCGCCGAAACTCGCGCGCATCGCCGTCGTGCCGGAGGACGAGCTGGGCGCGCCGGGCGTGATTGACCGCCTCGTCGAGGTCGCGCCCGAGGACAGCGCGGCGCTGTGGGCGGAGTTCAACGCCTGCATCGAAGGCCTCGGCCACGCGGAGCTGCGCGCGACGGTGCGGGCGGTGTTTGACGAGATCGGCGAGGCGTTTCGCCGGGCGCCGGCGGCAGTCGCGATGCACCACGCCTACCGGCACGGGCTGCTTGAACACACCACGCGCATGGCGCGCGCGGCCAAGGCGCTGCTACCGCTCTACCCCGAGGTGGACTCCGGCCTCGCGATGGCGGGCGTGCTGCTGCACGACACGGGCAAGGCCATCGAATACGAGGGGACGCTGGCGACGAAGCGCAGCCGGCGCGGGATTTTGCAAGGACACGTCGTGCTCGGCTACCAGCTCGCGCGCAAGGCCGGCATGAAATGCCGGCTCGACAACGAGCGGCTGGAGCGGCTGGAGCACATCATCCTGAGCCATCAGGGCGAACCCGAGTGGGGCGCGGCGGTCTATGCCGCGACGCCGGAGGCGGTGTTCGTCTCGATGGTGGACAACCTCGATGCCAAGATGGGCATGGTACAGCGCGCGTTGCGGCAGGCCGGCGCCAGTGACGAATTTTCCGAACGCCTGCCAGGGCTGAGTTCGCCGCTGCTCACGCGCCCACTGCCGTAAGGCGGGCGGTCAGCCCCGGCGGGCCTGCCCATAGGTGGCGGCGGGGCCGTGCTTCCGTTGGAAGTGCCGGGCGAGCAGCGCGGGTTCGAGGCGCACCAGCCCCGGGGCGAGCGCGAGCGACATCAGCGCGAGGTGCGCGGCACACTCAACGGCCACCGCCACCTCGACGGCCACCGCCACGGTCGGCCCCCAGGTGAAGGGCGCGTGGCGGTTGACGAGCACGCCCGGAAAATCGGCGGGGGCGAGCCGGCCTTTGGCGAAGCGCTCGGCGATGACGTTGCCCGTCTCCCACTCGTAGGCGTGGGCGATTTCCTGCGCGGTAAGCTTCCGCGTCACCGGCACGTCGCCGAAAAAATAATCGGCGTGGGTGGTGCCAAAAACCGGGATCGGCCGGCCCGCCTGCGCAAACGCGGTGGCGTGCGATGAGTGGGTGTGCACCACGCCGCCGATGGCCTGAAACGCGCGGAACAGCCGCCGGTGCGTCGGCGTGTCGGAGGACGGGTTCAGCTTGCCCTCGACGATTTTCCCCTCGAGATCCACCAGCACCATGTCGGCGGGGCGGAGCGCGGCGTAGGCGACACCGCTGGGCTTGATGGCAAAAATGCCGCGCCGCCGGTCAAGCGCGCTCGCGTTGCCGAAGGTGAGGTTGATAAGTCCATGCCTTGGCAGGGCAACATTGGCCTCATAGGCTTCGCGTTTGAGTTCGGTGAGCATGGATAAAAGTAGCGAGTAGCGAGTAGCGAGTAGCGAGTAGAAAAACTACCGACGACAAAATGCTCGCTACCCACTACCCGCTACTTCCGCATCAGACTCTGATTCCCTGCGCGAGGTGGTAATAGACCTCGTTATTGCGCAAGGTCTGCTTGAATTCGGCCAGCCGCGTGTCGGCGCCGATGACGACCAGCTCGAGACCGGCGATCGTCGCGTAGTCCTCGAGCATCTCGCTCGTGACGCTGTAGCTGTAGCCGGTGTGATGCGCGCCGCCGGCGAGGATCCACGCGGCACACGCGGTCTTGAAATCGGGCTGGCACTCCCACACGGCGCGCGCGACGGGCAGCTTTGGCAGCGCGGGCGTTTTCACGGCAGTGACCTCGTTGACGATCAGGCGGAAACGATTGCCCATGTCCACCAGCGAGGCGTTGAGCGCGGGACCGGCGGGCGCGTCGAACACGAGGCGCACGGGATCCTCCTTGCCGCCGATGCCGAGCGGATGAATTTCGAGCGTGGGCTTCGTCGCAGCGATGGACTCGCAGATTTCCAGCATGTGCGCGCCGAGCACCTTGTGCTGACCGGGCGCGAGGTGGTAGGTGTAGTCCTCCATGAACGAAGTGCCGCCGGGTAGGCCCTCGCCCATCACCTTCATCGCGCGGAGGAGCGCGGCGGTTTTCCAATCGCCCTCGGCCCCGAAGCCGTAGCCGTCGGCCATGAGCCGCTGGACCGCGAGGCCGGGCAACTGCCGCAACCCGTGCAAATCCTCAAACGTCGTCGTGAAACCCTTGAAGCCGCCCTCGGCGAGAAACGCGCGCAGCCCCAGCTCGATCCGCGCGCCATAGCGCAGCGCGTCGTGACGCGCGCCGCCCTTGCGCAGCACTTTTGCAACGGTATAGCGCTCGGCGTATTCGGCGCAAAGCCGGTCCACCGCGCGGTCGTTGATGCCAGCGTCTGAAATTTTTGCCGCGAGATCGCCGATGCCGTAGCCGTTGACGGCGTAGCCAAGGCGTATCTCGGCGGAAACCTTGTCCCCGTCGGTGACGGCGACCTGGCGCATATTGTCGCCGAAGCGGGCGAACCGCGCGCCCTGCGAATCGTGCCACGCGTGGGTCGCGCGCATCCACGCGCCGATACGGTCCTGCACCTCGCCGTCGCTCCAATGGCCGACAACAACCTTGCGACCGAGCCGGAGGCGCGTGTGGATGAACCCGGCCTCGCGGTCGCCATGTGCGGCCTGGTTCAGGTTCATGAAATCCATGTCAATCGTCGCCCACGGCAGGTCGCGGTTGAACTGCGTGTGCAGGTGGAGAAACGGCTTCCTCAGCGTGGTCAGCCCGCGAATCCACATCTTCGACGGTGAAAACGTGTGCATCCAGAGGATGAGGCCGGCGCAGTTGGCGTCGGAGTTGGCTTCGAGGCAGAGGCTGGCGATCTCGTCTGGCGTGGTGAGGAGCGCCTTGAAGACGGTCTTGAGCGGGAGTTTATCCGAGTCGGCGAGCGCGGCGGCGACCTTGCGGGCATTGGCGGCGACCTGCTTAAGCGGGCCTGGGCCGTAGAGATGCTGCGAGCCGCAGACGAACCAGATCTTGGGGGAGGAGAGATTAATCATATGCTTCAAAATCTGCGCGTGTAACTGAGTGCCAGTCTAAAAAGGTAGCGGGTGCTTCGACGTCAGGAAAGGATTTTGGGTAAGTATGAATAGCAAATGCAGCAACTCGCTCCGCCAGCCAAGTCTCAATATCGTCAGTGTATCGCCACCCGACCTTTTCAAAGCCACCGCAAAGTGCATAGGCGACCTCCCACGACCACTCGGCTGCATACAACTTCTTTCGGTCCTTTTCGATAGCGTTATTCAGGCCGAGCGCGAAACGAATTCCGAAGGGATACGAAATGCGAAAGAACCCCCATTCGCCGCTGCCACCTCCAATAAGCACATCTCCTTTCTTGCATATGAGGTCATCCGATTCATTCGTATCTTCAAGCAAGCGGTAGATGGCCACCTCCGCGACACGATCATAATGGAGCGGTGGCTTTTCGACGATGCAGCGCATCCAACCCAAGCGCTGATGGCAGTAGCTATTGATGGCAGACATACTCTTTCAATGACTCCCGCGCTGCGCTTCCTTGATCGCCAACAGCTCCTTCATCACGCGCGACAGGTCGGCGGCTTGGTTCAGCCCGCCGAGCGCGTCGTGCATCTGGCGGTAGAGCGCATAAAGCTGGTTGTAGGTCTTTTGCGCGGCGGCCTTGGGACGGTAGGCAATTTTTTTGAGCGAGGTCATCCGCTTCTGTGCAGTCGGAAAATCCGGATGCGCGCCGGCCAGCACCGCCGCCGACACCGCCGAGCCGAGCGCGCACGCCTGCGAGGAGCCGGCGAGGTGCATCGTGCAGCCGGTCACGTCGGCGTAAATTTGCATGAGCAGCGGGTTTTTCTCGGCGATGCCGCCGGCGCACACGACGCGGTCAATCCGCACGCCGTATTCGCGGATGCGCTCGATGATCGCGCGCGCGCCAAACGCCGTCGCCTCGATGAGCGCGCGGTAGATCTCGGCCGACGTGGTGTAGAGCGTCTGGCCGAGCAGCAGGCCGGTGAGGAGCTGGTCCACGAGGATGGTGCGGTTGCCGTTGTTCCAATCGAGCGCGAGCAGCCCACTCTGGCCGGGCTTTAGCCTCGCCGCCTCGACGGTGAGCGTGGCGTGGAGCTTGGCGTCGCCGCCGCACACGACCTCGACCCACCACTTGAAAATGTCGCCGACGGCCGACTGCCCGGCCTCGATGCCGTAGTAGCCGGGGAGAATCGCACCCTTCACGATGCCACAGATACCGGGGATGTCCGGCACGGTTTTCGACGCAGAGACCACGCCGCAGTCGCAGGTGGACGTACCGATGACCTTGACCAAGGTGCCCTCGGTGACGCCGCAGCCAATCGCCCCGTAATGCACGTCAAACTCGCCGATGGCGATGGGAATGCCGGCCGGCAGACCGAGCTTCTTGGCCCACTCCGCGCAAAGCGCACCGGCCGCAACGGAGGCGTCGTACGCCTCGGGGTAAAGGCGGTCGCGCAGGGCGGCAAGTTTCGGGTCGAGCAGCGCGAGAAACTCCTCATCGGGCAGGCCGCCCCAATCGGCGGCATAGAGCGCCTTGTGGCCCGCCGCGCAGACACCGCGCTTGACGGCGCGCGGGTCGGTCACGCCCGCGAGCACGGACGGCACCCAGTCGCACAGCTCGACCCAAGAAAAAGCCGCGTCGAAGACCTTGGGCGCGACGTTGAGACAGCGCCAGATTTTAGACCACCACCACTCGGACGAGTAGGTGTTGCCGCACTTCGCGATGAACTGCGGCCGGTGCTGGGCCGCGAGCGCGGTGATCTTCGCCGCCTCGCGCCAGCCGGTGTGATCTTTCCAGAGCCAGCACTGCGCGTGGAGATTTTTCGCCCACTTCACGTGCAGCGCGAGCGGGACGTTGTTTTTGTCCACGGGGATTGGGCTGGAGCCGGTTGTGTCCACGCCGAGGCCGACGACCTGGCGCGCGTCGAAGCCCTTGGTTTTCCGCGCCTGCGCGAGCGCGCCCCTCACCGATTTTTCGAGGCCAAACAGATAGTCGCCCGGATGCTGGCGGGCGAGATGGTGGTCGCGCGGGTCGAGCAGCACTCCCTGTTGGCCGGAGGGATAATTGACGACGCAGGAGCCGAGTTCCTGGCCGTCGGTGCAACGCACGACGAGGGCACGGACGGAGTTGGTCCCGTAATCAATACCGAGGGTGAACATGTGGAGGCAAATTTTGACCGCCGCCGATTCCGTTGGCAACGCGGATTTGCGGCACCCGTCGGGAGGCACAATGGGCGAGGCCAGACGGGCTTGGGGTGACTGGCGTTACGGCCCATGCAACCGACGCCCCAATTTGCCGTCAAGCACACCCCACGGCAGGAGCCGGTTGCAGTGTGAATTCAAAATTCGGCCGACAAGATCCTTATCGTGGACCCTCTCCGGAGCAAGCTCCGGCGCATCACGGAAAGGGCCTTCGCCCTGACGACCGCGGGCGGCATCCCTGCTCGCGGCAAGCCGCGGAGAATTTTGCCAACCCGATAAAACCTCCGGATCACGTCGCCAAATCGGCAAACTCGGCGTAGCTCTTCACCACCCAGCTTTTTTCCGTTCGCCGCGCGAGACCGGCCAGCACGCCACCCGGCCCCAGCTCCCAAAACTCCGTCGCGCCCACCGCCGCGTTCCTCATGCAATCCTCCCAGAGCACCGACGACACGACCTGTTTGACGAGCGCCGCGCGGATTTCCGCCGGCTCCGTCACTGCGCGGCCGGTCGTGTTGGTGAACACCGTGAGCGATGGCGCGGCGAACGGCACGCCCTCCAGAAATTTGGCGAACGCCGCCCGCGCCGGCTCCATCAGCCGCGAGTGGTAGGCGCCGGCGACGTTGAGCGGGATGACTTTCTTGATGCCGCGCTCCTTGGCGGCGGCCACGGCGGCAGCCACGGCGGCTTTTTCGCCCGAGACGATGATCTGGCCGGGCGCGTTGAAATTCGCCGCCTCAATGCCGAACTCCGCGCACAGCTCCGCAACTTTCGCCCGCTCCTCCCCCATGATGGCGGCCATGCCGCCGGTCGTCTGCTCACACGCAAGCTGCATAAGCCGGCCGCGCTCGGCGACGACCCGCAATCCCGTGGCAAAATCAAACACCCCTGCCGCCGTCAGCGCCGTGATCTCGCCCAGACTCAGCCCCAATGCAAATTTAACGTCACCCAGCCGCCCCTGCTCGCGCAGCAACGCGTGCAACGCCAGCCCCTGGACGAACAGCGCCGGCTGGCAGACCTTGGTCTGCGTGAGCTCCGCCTCCGGCCCCTCGAAGCAGACCTTGGCGAGGTCCCAGCCGAGCACGCGCCCGGCCTCGTCGTAGAGAGAGCGCGCGACGGCCGAGCTTGCGCAGAGCGATTTGCCCATACCTACCTTCTGGGCGCCCTGCCCGGAAAAAAGAAGTGCGATAGCCATAAGTGAAACGAAAAACTGTGGCCACGTGCCGCCAAAACCAAGCGGGAAAAATTTCACTTGGATACCTTGAGCCCTCGATCTTGGCATGCAGGTGGCCCGTGCGCGCCCGGTCAAGCCGGACCCGCAGGAGAAGAAATCCACGCCGGCAAATCCTCGCCCAATTATGTTTTAAAGAAGATACCCTTGAGGTTCATCTCCAGCGCCTGCGGGTTGGGCGAGTAGCGGAGCGCGTCGGCCTTGCTGATTTTACCGGCGTTCACGAGGCGGAGCAGGTCGCGGTTGAAAGAAAAACTCGCCGAGTCGGTTCCGGCCTCAAGCAGACCTTGGATTTTCTCGTTATGGCCGTCGAGAATAAGGTTCTTGATGGTCGAGTCGGCGTTGAGGATCTCGTTAACCGGAACCCGGCCACCGCCCTCAAGCGCCGGGACGAGCTTCTGGCAGATGAAACCGCGCAGCGAGCCGGCGATCTGGCGGCGGGCCTGGGCCATCTGCTCGGGCGGAAAAAACTCAAAGAGGCGCGTGAGCGACTGGGCGACGGTGGCGGCGTGCATCGTGGAGAAAACGAGGTGCCCCGTCTCAGCGGCGCTGATGGCGGTCTCGAACGTCTCGCGGTCACGCATCTCGCCGATGAGGATGATGTCGGGGTTCTGGCGGAGCACGGCCTTGATCGCCAGCTCGAAGCTCGGCACGTCGAGGCCGATCTCGCGTTGTTGGAAGACGGACTTGTCGTCAATGAAGGTGTATTCGATGGGATCCTCGATGGTGACGATGTGCTTCTCCTGGTTGCGGTTGATCCAATTGAGCATGGCGGCCATCGTGGAGCTTTTGCCGGAACCGGTCGCGCCGCAGATGAGGAGGATGCCGTCCTTCGCCTTGGCGAGATTGAGCAGCGGTTCGGGCTGGATACCGAGGTCCTCGAACTCGGGCACCTTGCTCTTGATGTGGCGGAGGACGACGCTGATCGCGCCACGCTGGTGGAAGGCGTTGACGCGAAACCGCCCGATGCCTTCGCACGCGTAGGCGAAGTCCACCTGGCCGAGGTCGTCCCAAGCCTTCTTGAAGACCCGCGGCACATGCTCGTCCACAAAGGCCTGCGCCTCGGCGTTGGCGATGGGCTCCATGTCCACGGGCTGGAGACGGCTGGAGATACGGACGTAGCCGGGCTTGCCGGACTTGATGACGATGTCGCTGGCGCGGCTCTCGACGGCCAGCTTGAGGAGGTCGTTAAAAATCTCGGTGTGCGGGGTCATGGCGCGGAAGGATCGTGGGAGAAAGGGCCGGGCGAGGAGGCAGGAAACCTGGGTGGGTTAAAAAACGTGATGGATTTGCTAGCCGGAGCCGCTTTGCTCCGCAAGGTAACATTCGCCGCTTCCCGCCTTCCCGTCATGAAACTCCGCCCGCTCACCGGCGCGATCACCGCGCTCGCCACTCCGTTCCGCCGCTCGGCCGTCGCCTACGACGACCTCGCCAGGCTCGTGGAGTTTCAGGTCAAGTCCGGCATCAACGGCCTCGTGCCCGTCGGCACCACAGGCGAGTCCCCCACCCTCGACCACGCGGAGCACCTCGACGTGATCCGCGCTGTCATCGCCACCGCCCGCGGCCGCGTGCCCGTGATCGCCGGCACCGGCTCCAATTCCACCGCCGAGGCGGTCGAGCTCACGCGCCTCTCGCACGAGGCGGGGGCCGATGCGATGCTGGTCGTCGCGCCGTATTACAACAAGCCGAGCCAAGAAGGGCTCTTCCGCCATTTTGCGGCCATCGCCGATGCGACCGACCGACCCATCATCCTCTATTCCATCCCCGGCCGCTGCGGTATCGAGATTAGCGTGCCCGTCGTCGCGCGGCTGCGGGCCAAGTTTTTCCATGTCCGTTGGATCAAGGAGGCCGGCGGCTCGGTGGATCGGGTGGACCATCTCAAGCAGGCGCTCGGGACGGACATCACGGTGCTCAGTGGCGACGACTCGCTCACGCTTCCCTTCATGGCCGTCGGCGCCGAGGGCGTCATCAGTGTCGCATCGAATCTTTTCGCCAAGGAGGTCGCCCAGCTCGTCGCGCTCGCGCTCGCGGGCGACTTCGCCAAGGCCGGCAAGCTCCACCGCAAGCTCTACCCCGTTTTCAAGACCATTTTCATCGAGCCGAACCCCGTGCCCATCAAGGTCGCCCTCGCCCGCGCCGGGATCATCGGCAGCGCGGAGGTGCGCCCGCCGCTCTGCGAGATGACGCCCGCCAACGAAAAAATCCTCGTCGCCGCGCTCGCGGCCCTCGGCCGATGAACGCCACGCCAAAGCTTCGCATCACCCTCATCGGCGCGCGTGGCCGCATGGGGCAGGCCATCGCCGCCGCGGCCAAGGACGCTGGTGTGATCGTAGCTGCGGCGCTCAACACCGGCGATAATCTCGCCGCCGGCATCGCGCTGGGTGACGCGGTCATTGATTTCAGCTCCCACGCCGCCACCACCGAGGTCATCCGCCTCGCCGTCAACGCACGCAAGCCGCTCGTCATCGGCACGACCGGCCACCCCGCCGCCGACAAAAAGCGCCTGCTCACCAAGGCGGCGAAAATCCCCTGCGTCTGGTCGGGCAACTACTCCGTCGGCGTCAACCTGCTCTTCGCGCTCACGCGCCGCGCCGCAGCCGTGCTCGGCTCCGACTACGACGCCGAGGTCATCGAGATGCACCACCGCTTCAAGAAGGACGCCCCCAGCGGCACCGCCGCACGCCTGCTCGAAATCATCCTGACGGAGCGCAAGCTCACCGCCGCCGCCCTGCGCCACGGCCGTTCCGGCATCACTGGCGGGCGCACGGCTACCGAGGTCGGCGTCCACGCGTTGCGCGGTGGCGATGTGGTCGGCGACCACACCGTGATGTTCGCCGCCCTCGGCGAACGCCTCGAGCTCACCCACAAGGCAAGCGACCGTGCCATTTTCGCCCGCGGGGCCCTGCGCGCCGCGCGCTGGGTCGTCGCTCAAAAGCCCGGCCTGTACGACATGCAGGATGTGCTGGGGCTGAAATGAAGGCGCGTGCATCGAGCAGCGGGTCGTGAGCATTGCACCGCCGCACCGTCTTTCTACCCGCCACTCACGACCCGTCACCCGCCACTTCTTCCGCTATGATCACCTCACTTCAGGGCACGCTCGCCTCCGCCACGCCGTTACACGCTGTCGTCGAGCTCAACGGCCTTGGCTACGAGGTGAACATCCCTATCACCACCGCCGAGAAACTGCCCGCGCCCGGCGCGACTGTGCGGCTGCACACCCATGTCATCTACCGCGAGGACGCGCAGACCCTCTATGGCTTTGCCACGGCGGCGGAGCGTGATTTTTTCCGGCTGATGATCGAGCACGTCACCGGCATCGGCCCCAAGAGCGCGCTCACCATCATGAGCAAGCTCTCGCTGCCGCTCCTCGAAAGCGCCATCCGCGCCGGCGACATCGCCACGCTCGCCAAATGCCCCGGCATCGGCAAAAAGACCGCCGAGCGCCTTGTCGTGGAATTGAAGGCCAAGCTCGGCGGCACCGGCCTCGCCGGTGCGATGTCCTCGGCCGATGGTGGCGGCGGAGCCTCCGCCGCACCCGCTGACACCCGCCAGCGTGACGCGGTTTCCGCGCTCGTGGCCTTGGGCTACAAGGCTGCCGACGCCGACCAAGCCGTCCGCCACGCCGCGCTCGCGCTCGGGGCGGGCGCGACCACGGAGAAGCTCATCAAAAAAGCGCTGAGCTAGGCGTGCAATCCCGCCGCGCCATGGATGACCTCGAACGAATCGGAAACCTCTTCGAGGCCGGCCTGTGGCTGGCCTTCACCGTGATTCTGTCCGTCAAGGCCTGGCAGTCGCAAGGCCGGTTGTGTCGCATCTTTGCCCGCTTGGCCGCGGCGTTCTTGGTTTTCAGCGTTTCCGACGTGATCGAATCACAGACCGGGGCGTGGTGGCGACCGCTCTGGCTGCTGCTGGTAAAAATCGCCTGTGTTGTGGTTTTCTATATCAGTCTGCGCGAGTATCACCGCATTAAAAAGAACCCGAACGCATGAGCTGTGCGCGAAGCACTCGAAAAACAAATCCGAGCTCAGCGCCCAATCGGCAGTCAAACGTCCCATCGCCCCATGAAATCGGCTCGTTTGCTCCTCCCCTTTGCCGCTGCCCGCTTCGCCGTGCTCGCCACGGTCCAGGTCGTAACCCCGTCCGCCAACCACGACCTGCTGCTCTTGGCGAAGCCCGGCGCGCTTGCGCGCGTGACGGAGTCACCCATTCCAATGCAACCACAGGTCGCGATGGCTTGCGCATCGGTCAGAATGCCGGGCCATTCCCAACTGTTGCCCAAGCCCGCAGCGGTCTTTCAAGTTTACGTCACGCCCGCGGCCGTCACCGCCATGACTGCGCCCAAGCCGGCCTTCCCGGTTGGAACCATCCTGCTCAAACAAAAATTTTCGGCGGCGAACGCGCAGGAACCCGAACTCTATACCGGGATGCTCAAGCAGGAGAAAGGCTTCAACCCTGACTGCGGCGACTGGGAGTTTTTCACCCTCAACGGCACGGGCACCGCCGTCACCGCGCGCGGGAAGATCGAGTCCTGCATGGAATGCCACAAAAGCTACCCGCAGTCCGATTTCGTCACCCGCGACTATCCGATCAAACTCCCGGCGCCCCCGGCCAAGAAGCCGTAGCCCATCTACCGCCACGCGAGCACGGTCGCTCCGGCGGTGATGAGCGCACCGCCAAGGGCCGTGCGCCACGTCAGCGGTTCACCGAGGAAGCAGGCCGCGAACCCCAGCACGAACACCACGCTCAGCTTGTCCACCGGCGCGACCTTCCCCGCCGGGCCAAGCTGCAGCGCGCGAAAGTAGCATAGCCACGAGAGCCCCGTCGCCAACCCCGACAGGACGAGAAACAGCCACGTCCGCCGTGACAGCACCGCCACGGCCGAGGGAGCGTTGGTCAGCAACGCGACCCCCCACGCAAAGATGAGGACGACCGTTGTGCGGATGGCCGTGGCAAGATTTGCATCGGTCTTTTCCACCCCGAGCTTGGCGAGCACAGCCGTCGCGCCCGCAAACGCCGCTGAGAGCAAGGCCCAGAGGAACCAGTTGTTCATGGCCGGAGCCAAGCCGGCCGCACGGGCAAGGGCAAGCCGACGTGATTCCAAGATGGGGGCGAGCGCAGCTCCGAAGATCAGAGCGGGAGTCTGGCTTGCAGGTTTCGACGAATCACCGCGCCAACCGCCAGCCGAGCCACGTCGCGGCGAGACAGAGCGCGACGGAGAGCAGCACATTGGCCAACGCCGTGCCGGGCTGGTTTTTTTGCAGCAACGCGAGCGTCTGCCAGCTGAACGCCGAGAACGTCGTGAACCCGCCGCACACGCCCACAACGAGCAGGCTGTGCCAGCGCGCGTTGTCCGGCGTGAGACCACCGAGCCGGCCCATGAGCCAGCCGATGGCGAGCGAGCCGGAGACATTGATGAGGATCGTTGCCCACGGCAGCCGGGTGTCGGCGGGAAACAGCCCGCCAATGACTGCGCGCAGCGCCGAACCGAGCGCGCCGCCGAACGCGGCGAGGAGGAGGTTGGTCAGGCTCATGTTAATTGTCACAACGCATATTGACCGCACGGTTTTGGTCGCAGGCTTTGCAAATCCAGGCGGCTGAATTCCGCAGCCCCGAAGCCGGGCCATGGCCGAGCTTCATCCAGCGGATGGGGACACCGAGCGCGCAGCGGGACCAAGCTGAGGTCACAGAGGGGTTTCTCCCCCTTGGGATTCTCCGTGGGCCGCGCTTCGGATCCCGTGGGTCGCGACTAAATCTGGTATCTGGGTCCATCCGTAGGATTCGTGGTTAAGGGTTTGCCCTTGCTCAGGGCTGTTTCGCGGCGGGGAGCTGCGCGGCGTAGGCAGCGACGCCGGCGGCAAGGCCCTCGGCAATTTTTTGGCGGAACGCCGTCGTGGCGGCCTTGCGTGCCTCGGCGTCGTTGGAGAGAAAGGCGCACTCGACGAGCACGCCGGGGCAATCGAGGCCACGCAGCACGGCGAGGTGGCGGATTTTCTGACCGCGGTCGGCGGTGCCGACCTGCGCGAGCAGCGCGCCATGGATCGCGTGCGCCGCGACGGCATTCCACGCGTCGAAACGGTTTGACGCGTCGGCCTTGAGCTCGGCGTCGTCCCTTGCCCCGGCGCTCCAAGAGTCCACCGAGCGCTGGCCCTGTGGCGCAAAGGTGTAGATTTCCGTCCCGTTGGTCCGGGTGTCGTTGGACACTGAGTTGAAATGGATGCTGATGAAAAGATCGGTGTGGCGCGCTTTGGCGAAGGCGGGGCGCTCGGGCAACGGGATGAAGCGGTCGTCGTTGCGGGTCATCACCACTTGGTAGCCCTTGGCCTCAAGCAGCGGCTTGAGGCGTTGCGCCACCTCGAGCGCAAAAGTTTTCTCAAAGATTCCCAGCGCGGCGTTCACCGCGCCCGCGTCCTGCCCGCCGTGGCCGGGATCAAGCGCAATAACCCGGAGCGCGGGCGGCGGCACAGCGATGCCGGCGGGCGCGAGGACCGGTCCGAGAAGGTGCTCCGCATCGGTGCGTGAGACGAGGAGCGAACGGGCGCGGACGACGGGCGGCTGGCCGAGAACCAGATGCAATCCGTTGAGGGTGGCGTCGCGCTCGTCGGCGGTGAGATCCAAGCGGTTGCCACCGCCCTGAAACGTCGTGCGGGAACCCCGCGCGGGCGTTGTCGTTGTACTCAGGCCAAGCCGCGCAAAAAATGCCGCCGCGTCCACGTAGTCCGTGCCGTTGATGCGCTGGCCCGGCAAAGCTGGCCCCACAACCGATGGGGACGACGGACGCTGGTTGGGCGCGGCCGGCGAACGGGGGAACGGCGCGTTGACACCCGGCGGCAGACCCGAGATGGGCGGTGGGATGGCTGGCACGGCAACGGCCGGCGGCAGGGATGGTCCATCGGACGGAAGCTCCACCCGCGGAGGCGGAGGCGGTGTCGTGCAGCCACCGGCAAGGAGCGCGCCGGCGAGCAGCACGAGCCAGCAGAAACGCGGGCCACAGCCCCGCTTGGTGGCAGAACCCACCGATGTTTCGTGCTGAACGACCGCCCCACGGGCCCCGTCAGAACTGTCGCCACACCATGCGCGGTGGCGTGTGCCCGGTTCAGTGGGCAGCCGGAGCCTCGGGCGCGGGTTGGTCATGCTCGTCATCGTGGCCAACGTCGGAGCCAGTGTCGTCCACCGCCTCCTCGCCGTGCGCGAGCGTGTATTTGCGCTTGCGCTTGTTGACGGGGTGCGGGGTGAGCATGACGTTGATCTGCTTGCCCATAAGCTTGGGCGTGGAGTCGGCGTGGCCCATCCCGGCGAGCTCGGCGAGCGCGCGCTGCACCACCGCAAAGCCGAGCTCCGTGTGCGCCAGCTCGCGGCGGATGAACTTCAACCTCAGCTTCACCTTGTTGCCGTGGTCGAGAAACTCCTCGGCGTGGCGGATCTTCGTCTCGAAGTCGTGCGTGGCGATGCGCGCGCTGAACTCGATCTCCTTGATGCGGCTTGCCGTGGACTTGGCGTGGGCGCTTTTCTTCGACTCCTCATAGACGTATTTGTTGAAGTCCATGATGCGGCAGACGGGCGGGGTGGCCGTGGCCGCCATCTCGACCAGGTCGAGGTTGAACTTCATCGCGAGCGCGAGCGCCTTCTCGGTCGGCATGATGCCGAGCTGCTTGCCCTCGGGCGAGATCAGACGGATCTCAGGAACCTTGATGCGGAGGTTGCGCTTGATATGCGCGAACGGGTCCTGGTTGCGGCGCTGGTAATAGCCGGAGCGGTTGCCGCCGGACGAAGGGAATGGGCTGGCCATCAATGAGAGGGTTGCATGGGAGTTTCGGTCAGCTTGTTTCTGGCGTGCGCCGGGGCGGTTGACAACAACGAAGTGGCGACCCCACGCCGCGTTCCCGCCACCCGCAGCTGCTCGTTGACCATGCCGTCCCCAAGAAGGCCTCGGCTGTCAAACAAGGCCCTTGATCGGCCAATGAACCCGGGCGAACCCGAACCAACGCCGTGCAAATTACAGCAACCATCGTAATCATGCGGTGCACCTTAGCAGAGAATCTCCTCCTCGGCTTTGCATCGCCGCGTGAGCCGCCTAATGACCCTTTGCTCCCACCGGCGCGGGCCGGCCAAAAGATTCTCCTTGCGTTCGCCCTGGCTTCGGGCCTGCTTGTCACCGTTATCGTCAGAGCTACGTTAGGTGACAGGAACTGGTGGGTCGTCAGTGGGAGTCTCCCGTGATGATTTGAAACCCGAAAATCGGGAACGGACTGGCAGCAGACGGGATTCAGACGAATCATCACACATCATGAGCAACTCCAAACTATACGTTGGAAACATGTCCTTCAACACGACCGAGTCCGAGCTTCGCTCGGCCTTCGAGCAGTTCGGCTCCGTGACCGACGTTTACGTCGCCATGGACAAAATGACCGGCCGCCCCCGCGGTTTCGCGTTCATCACCATGGGCACCGCCGAAGAGGCGAAAGCCGCGACCGAGAAACTGAACGGCACCGACCTCGGCGGCCGTGCCCTCACCGTCAACGAGGCCCGTCCGAAAGAGGACCGTCCGGCTGGCGGCGGCTACGGCGGCGGCGGTGGCGGCGGTTATCGTGGCGGCGGCGGCGGCGGTGGTGGCGGCGGTGGCCGCGACCGCGGCGAGCGCCGTTACTGAACCGTCGTTTTCCAACAAACGAATTCTTCGAGGGACGGAGCCTGCGGGCTTCGTCCCTTTTTTATTTTTGAGGCAAGCCGCCGGCCGCGCGGCCACGAAGTATGGTCAGCAGCGTGGTGAAGTCTTCCTCGCGAGTCCCACTCTCGATTACGGCGTCAAACCGCCCCATCGCTTGCAGCTCGCTTGCGACGGTCTTTATCCTTCGCTCGATTTCGATAGGGTTATCACCGCGGGCGGCCATGCGGCGTTTCAGCTCAGCATTTCTTTCAAGCTCGGCTTGAATTGCAACCGCAACGCTGAACCCTGTGGCTAAACGTTGGCGCAACGCAACTGACGGGACTACCGTGATGAACACGGTCAAAAGCGCGCGATCAAGCAATGGGCTGATAGCCGCGGCGCGCCGGAAATGTTCCACGCCCTGCACGTCAATGTTGATGATGAGATTTTGTCCTGCCTCGAGAGGGCCAAAAACCGCATCCTTCAAGGTGCCATAACGATGTTTCCCATGCACCCATGCCCATTCGAGAAACTCGCCAGCAGCGACCTTCGCGTCGAACTGTTCCGGCGTAAGGAAATGGTAGTCCTTGCCGTCCGTCTCGCCGGGACGAGGTGGACGCGTCGTGGCGGTTATGACGCGCGCAAAACCCGGCTCGGTGGAAACGAGCCGCTCGCAAAGCGTCGTCTTGCCCGAGCCGGCGGGGCCGGCAAGGACGAGCAACACGGGCGAAGGGGCGGCGGCGTTCATGGAAATATTTTCAGTAGGTGAACGCCACGATCACCAGCAGCAGCCCGTAGCCGGCAAGTGCGCCGCCCAGCGCCGACGAGCGCGCAGGCCGGGCGAAGAGCCAGTTGAAAAAATCCCGCAACCGCCACGGCTGCGCACCGAGCCAGATGGCCAGCGTGATGGCGACGTAGACCGCGACCTTGTAGAAATGAATCTGCCAATGCTCGAAGTTCATGAAGCCGGCCGCCAGCAACGGCGACGCGCCGAGCAACGCGAGCGCCGCCAGCCCGCGCACCGCGAGGAAATCCGGCGCGAACTTGAACGACAGCGCCGCAAGCACGCCGAAACCGACCACAAGTGGCGTGGGACTGTCGAAGACGATCAGGTCGGCCTTCGAAATGTGGGCGACATTGTTGAGAAACCACGCCGCCGCGCCGCCAAAGAACACGACCGCTGCCACCGGGGAGCGCGGCAGCGCCTTGAGGTAGGCCCCGGCGGCCGCACCGCCAATGAGCAGCAACGTGCCGAGCGCGAAGAGCAACAGGCCGGGGATGAGGGTGGCGGTGGTAAGGGTGAGGGACATGGAAGATATTCAACCACGAAACACACTAAAAACACGAAAAGGGGAAGCCCGCATCGGGTAGAAATTTAATGGGCGGACTTTCTCACTCATGCTTGCCCCGGGACGCCCACCAGCTCCAGCTCGCCATACAGCGTGCTCACCGAGACGCGCGTGATTCGGAGCGGCACGAGCGAGCCGACGAGGCGCGGCTCCGCGTCGAACACGCACACGCGGTTGCCGCGGGTGCGGCCGGTAAAACGCGCGCCCGTCTGGTCGCGGCCCTCAATCAACACTTCCTCCACCGTGCCGACCAGCGTCTGGCTGCGGCGCAGCGAATTTTCGCGGAGCAGGTCGAGCAGGATTTGGTTACGCTCCTCTTTCACCGCATCGGGCACCTGGTCCGCCATTGTCGCGGCGGGCGTGCCAGTGCGAACGGAATACTTGAAAACATAGGCCATGTCGTAGTTCGCCGCCGCGAAAAGTTCGCGGGTCTGCGCGAAGTCCTCATCGGTCTCGCCGGGAAAGCCGACGATCACATCGGTCGAGAAATACATTTTGGGCTGCGCGGCCCGCAACGCCGCCACGATTTCGAGATAACGCTCGCGCGTGTAAGGGCGGTTCATCGCGCGCAGGATGCGGTTGCTGCCGCTCTGCATCGGCAGGTGGACATATTCGCACAGCTTCGGCAACCGCGCGTAGGCCGCAACCAGGTCTTCCCGAAAACCCCGCGGGTGCGGGGAGGTGAACCGGATGCGCTCAATGCCCTCGATGGCGTGAACTTTCTCGATGAGCTGCACAAACGCACCCACCCCGTCCACCATCGCGTGGTCGCGCCGCCCGTAGCTCGTCACAATCTGGCCGAGCAACGTGATCTCGCGCACCCCGCGTTCCGCGAGTGCGCGGCACTCGGCCACGATCTCGTCCATCGGGCGCGAGCGTTCGTCGCCCCGCGTTTTTGGGACGATGCAAAACGCGCAATGCATGTCGCAACCCTGCTGAATGGAGACAAACGCGCCCACCTGCGGTGCCGCTTCGCGCCCAATATCGGCTGCGTCAGGCCCGAATGTCAGATGGTCGCGGATGGTGTTTTGCGAACCGGCCTCTTCCGCAATGTCCACGATGCTCGCGCCGACGGGCACGCCCGCTTCGTGCGCGGCGCGGAGATTATCCAGGTAATCGGGCACGCGATGGAATTTCTGCGTGCCCACGATGAGGTCCACGTCGGGCAACTGGTCGAGCAAGGATGCGCCGCGGTTCTGCGCCATGCAGCCGAGGATGCCGAGCACGAAGTCGGGCCGCTTTTTTTTACGCTGGGAAAGGTGGCCGGCCTTGCCGATGGCCTTCTGTTCGGCGGCATCGCGGACCGAACAGGTGTTGAGGAGCAGGATGTCGCAGTTGTTTTCGTCGGCCACGATCCGGTAACCACGCGCGCGCAGCATCGCCGCGACCGCCTCGCTGTCGCGCTCGTTCATCTGGCAGCCGTAGGTTTTGATATGGACGCGGTTCATCCGGCGGAAGGGCGGGTCTAAACTGCCCGGCCGGCGGGTCAAACGGGAAAGTGTGCTCCCGGCTCGCACTACACCGGTGAACCATTACCGTTTGGGCTGGTCCCACCCTTTGTGAACATCCTGGCCCCCCTCGCCCTTTTGCTTGCGCCGCTGCTGCCGGCGACGGCTTTTGCCGCCGCCTCGCCGCCGGCAAAACCGCCCACGAGCCCGGCTCCGCCGGTTGCAACGACCCCGTCGGACACGGACCTCTATGAAATCGGCAAGGCGCTGTTTGACGCGTATGCGCCGCCGGAGGTGAAGTCGCAGTATGAGTTTGTCACCCGCGAGCAGTGGGACGGTTTGCTGGCCGGGTTGCAAACCGCACTCACCACCGGCTCGTTTGCCGAACTGGCCGGCTATGAACAGCAGGTGCGCAACACGCTCGACGCAGCACGGGCCACTCCCGGGGCCGAGGATTTCGCCGACTGGCTGGCACGGCAGCTCGACCAGATCGAGGCAGCCAAGGAAGCCGCCCAACCGCCTGCCCCGCCACCTAAGCCGCTCCCCGGCGAAAAGCCCCCGCCCGCCGCCGCCGCGCCCGTCGTCCCCCTTTACGACCTCTGGCTTCGCCGGCTGCACGGACGCCCCGCACCCGCGCGTGCGGCCGAGCTCATGCCCGGGCTCAAGGCCATTTTCGCCGCCGAGGGGCTGCCCGCCTCGCTCGCCTGGCTGGCTGAGGTTGAATCGGGCCTCAATCCGTCTGCCCGCAGCCCGGCCGGGGCGCGCGGCCTCTACCAGTTCATGCCCGCGACCGCACACGATCTCGGCCTGAGCACGTTCATGCCCGACGACCGCACGGACCCCACGAAAAGCGCCCATGCCTCCGCCCAGCTGCTGCGGCGGCTGCACGCAAAGTTCGGCTCCTGGCCGCTTGCGCTCGCCGCCTACAACGTCGGCGAGGGCCGGGTCAGCCGCACGCTGGAATCGCACCACGCCAAGACTTTTGCCGAGATCGCCGACCTGCTTCCTGCCGAAACGCGCCTCTATGTGCCCAAGGTGCTCGCCACGCTGACGGTGCGTGAAGGCGTCGCCCTTGGCGCGCTGGCCGCGCCGGAAAAAACGCCCGGAACGAAATAATCCCGGCCCGTGATTGCCCTCCCTCTGGGCGTGGATCACCCGGCCAACTCCGTGACTCCGTGTCGGTGATTGTAACCTAAACCATCCACGCGGCGCTTTAATTCGCGTTGCGCTCGATCTGTCGGCACGCATTTTTCCAGCCATGCACTCCACCCGTTCGCGCCTGTTTCTTCCCGCGCTGCTGGCCCTCGGGGGCGCGCTCATGCTGGCGGTCGGCGGCTGCTTCTCGATATGGGGCGGCCAGCGCCAGAAACATCAGGCGAGCAGCGTCGTCGGTTTCCTTTATCCCGACCAAGTTGACCCGCTCCCACCGGCCGGCCTCCCGGTGTTGCGGCTGCCGCTGCGCGTAGGGGTCGCCTTCGTGCCGCCGGGCGGGAAACGCGGCGGAGGCTATGTTGCGCCTGACAGTCTGTCCGAAACAAAAAAAATGACCCTGCTTCAGCGGGTGGCCGACGAGTTCAAGGGCCGCGATTACATCGAACGCATCGAGATCGTCCCCACCTCCTACCTGCGGCCCGGCGGCGGCTTCACCAACCTCGACCAAGTTCGCGGCCTGCTCGGCGTGGACGTCATCGCGCTGGTCGCCTACGATCAGGTGCAGTTCACGGACGAGAATCTCCTCTCGCTCTCCTACTGGACCATCGTCGGGGCCTATCTTTTCCACGGCAACAAAAACGACTCGCAGACGTTGCTGGAGGCGGCGGTTTATGACATTTCCAGCCAGCATCTGCTCTTTCGCGCGCCCGGCATAAGCAGTGTGCAAGGACGCTCCGCCGCCGTCTATGTGGACGAAGATCTCCGTTCCGACAGCGCGAAAGGCTTCGACCTCGCCACCACCGAGCTGATCGCCAACTTGAAACAACAGCTTGAGGCCTTCCGCGAGCGCGTGAAGCAATCGCCCGATGCCGTCGCACACATTGAGCACCGGCCCGGCTACACCGGAGGCGGCGCGCTCGGCGGGGGATTTTTCGCCGCGCTCGCCCTGCTCGCGCTGGCGCGTCAATTGTGGCGGAAACGTTGAGTTCCGCTCCCGCCCGCGCCGTCCGGCCGAGCCTCCCGTGGGCGACGTTGCTCGTCGCGGCGCTCGCGCTCGCCACCCATTTCCAACCGGCCGCGTCGGGGCGGCTGTGCTACGAGCACGACCTCGTGCTCGCCGGTGAGTGGTGGCGGCTGTGGACGGCGCACCTCGTTCATCTCGGCGGCGGTCATTTGCTTTGGAACCTCGCGGTGTTCGTTCCCGCCGCCGCGTGGGCCGAGCGCCTCGCTCCGCTGCGCGCAAGGCTGTTTCTCGCGCTCGCACCCGGTGTGATCGGCGCGGCGCTGCTCGCGTTTGATCCCGCGCTGGAGCGCTACGCCGGCCTCTCCGGGGTGGCTGCGGGCGCGCTCGCACTGCTGGCATTTCTGAAACTCCGTGACCGCGATTCCGACCATTGGTTTTGGCGAGGCACGCTCGGGTTGCTGGCATTGAAAATCGCCGTTGAAACAGCGAGCCATCAACCGCTTCTCGCCGATTTTGGCACCAACGATGCGCAACCTGTGCCGCTCGCACATCTTGCCGGAATCGTCTGCGCTGCCATCGCGAGCCTTGCTCCACACCGCGCCAAAGGGAAAGCGGCTTGATCCCAAACCGCTCGCAGCGCGTTGAGGTCAACGCGCTATACCCTTTCGGGCTACTCCGCCACCGCGAGCTGACCGCAGCCGGCGGCAATGTCTATCCCACGGCGCTGGCGCACGGTGCTGGGCAGGGCGAACTCGTCGGCGAGGATGCGCTGAAATTTTTTCGCCGCCTCGCTGCGCGTGGGCGCACCGTCGTAGCCGGCGGTCGGGTTGAGCGGGATGAGGTTCACCTGCGCGGGCAGGCCGCGCAGCAGTTCGCCGACGGCGCGGGCGTTTTCCGGCGAGTCGTTTTTGCCTTCGATGAGCGTCCACTCGTAAAAAATGCGGCGGCCCGTCGTCTCGCTGTAAGTCCGGCACGCGGCCATGAGCTCGTCGAGCGGCCATTTCTTCGCGGCCGGCACGAGCGCGGCGCGTTCCGCCTGGGTGGCGGCGTGCAGCGAGACGGCGAGATGCAGCGGGCGTTTCTCCGCCGCGAGCCGCAGGATGCCCGGCACGACGCCCACGGTGCTGAGTGTGATGCGCTCCGCGCCGAGCGCGAGGCCATTGGGGTCGCGCAGGATTTCGATGGCATGCATCACGGCATCGTAGTTGTGCAGCGGCTCGCCCATGCCCATCAGCACCACGTTACGAAGACGTGCAACGTGGTGCTGATGCGATTTCGGGTTTGAGGTTCCGAGTTTTGGGTTGGCGGCGTCTGGCGCGTCGGGTGCGGGTGAAGTTGGTGATCTGAGATTGGCGATTTGAGATTTCAGCGCCCGCGCAACATGCACGGCCTGCGCGACGATCTCGCCGGGCGTGAGATGACGGGTGTAGCCCATCTGGCCGGTCGCGCAAAACACGCAGCCCATCGCGCAGCCAACCTGGCTCGACACACATGCCGTCACGCGGCCCGTGAACCGCATGAGGACGGTCTCAATGCGTTCGCCATCGGGGAGCGCGAGCAGATATTTGCGCGTGAAGCCGTCGGCGGAGTCGGTGGCGAGCGCGACGGGCAGCGCTCCGAGGTGAGTTTCGGCGGCGAGCCGCGCGCGCACCTTGTCGGGCAGCTCCGGCATGGCGTCAAACGAGTCCACGAGCGCGAGGTAGAGGTAATTCCACAGCCGCGCCGCGTGGACGGGGCTGAAGCCCCAGCGCACAATGAGCAGACGCAGCTCTTCGCGAGTGAGGCCGTGGAGATCGGTGCGTAGGTCGGGCATGCGAAACACTAAGGAGAACGCGCGCATTTCTGCGCCTGTCGAGTACCCCAAATTTCTGAAAAATCTTGTCTACCGTTCCGACTTGGTCATCGTGAAGATATGGAGATAAACTTTCCATTCCGCAAGAGCTCCCTCTTGGCGGCAGTCGTCGTCATTGCGTTGGCGGCCATTTTGTTTATTGCCCCTTGCAGGCTCACCAGCGTGAGCATCACTCCCATAACAGGATCAACAGTTTTCAGCACAACTTGGTTTGGATTTTGGAACACCACCGAAAGCCATGCCAGCCCGCTACGCGAATGGTGCGACAAACATAGAATGTCCGTGGCAGAAACGGCCCAATTCGTGGGTGCCAATGATTTCACTTTGATGGGTGACCAATTGTCATGTTACCTTGGAGCAAGGCCAGCCGTTTATTACTTTCACCAAGAGATGCAAGCGATCTTTGTTTCGTTGGCCAGCGAATCTGAAATCCGAAAATTCATCACCGAAATGTCCGTTGCCGACAAGGAGCGCCAGCGAAAGTTGGTGGAGGCTGCGCTGGACAGGCTCATACTCTTGGAGACGAAGACGCTGAGCCAGCATCACCCGGCAAACCTCGTCATCAGCTCCGCGTAAATTTTCGCGCTGGCGACCAGCTCCTTGACCTTAGCGCGCTCGTCGGCACCGTGCTCGTGCTGGCCGCCGGGGCCATAGCCGAGCGTCGGGATCTTTCGGTAGTGAGAGAAAAAATGCATGTCGTTGAACCCGGTCGAGACGCCGAAATCTGCCCGGCCTCCGTGCACGCGGCCCACACAGCCGGCCATCGCGGCGAAGAACGGGTGGGTCGGCGACGTGAAGCACGGGTGGTTGTCGGAGACTTTCTCCACGGTGATGCGGCAGCCGGGAATTTTCAGCGCGGCGGCGCGAAGGAATGCGCGCAGCTCGCGCTCCGCGCTGGCGACCGTCTCGCGGGGCAGCACGCGGCGGTCAATCGAGAAACTGGCGAGCGCGGGCACGGTATTAATCTTGCCGCCGGGGCCGGGCGCGAACACGCCGCCGATGTTGAGCGTGGGCCGCATCGTCCGGCCGTCGGGCGAGGCAAACGTCCGCCGGGCCAGCGCGCGCTTGTGCGCGTCCAGCGCGAGGACGAGCGCGGCCATTTTCTCGAACGCGTTGACGCCCCGCTCCGGCAGGCTGCCGTGGGCGGCGCGGCCGTGCACGGTGACGTTGAGCCAGACGACGCCGTTGTGGCCGCAGCAGACGGTGTTGCCCTCGCCGCCTTCCATGACCACGGCGTAGTCGGGCGCGATGGGCGCGTGACGCACGAACCAGCCCGCGCCGAGCGCGGAGTCGGTCTCCTCGTCGGCGGTGAACGACACCTCGACATTCATGAGCGGCGCGACGCCCGCGGCCCGGAGCGCGCGCAACGCGAGCAGGAGCGCGGCGATGGAGCCCTTCATGTCGGCGGTGCCGCGCCCGTAAATCCAACCATCCTCGACCACACCGCTGAACGCACTCCCGTGCCGCCATCCGCCGCCGGCAGGCACGACGTCGTAGTGGGCGTTAAAATGAACGGTCTTGCCCGCGCCCGGCGCGGCGAGCCGGCCGAGGACGTTGTAGCGCGGAAACGCATGCTGCGCACGCGGCAGCTGTTTTTTCAGCAGCTCAGACGGAATGGGATAGCGTTGGGCCGTGAGACCGGCGGCGCGCAGCTCGCGCACGAGCAAGGCCGTGATGGCGGCGTAATTTTCACCGGGCGGGTTGACGGTGCGGAGCCGCACGAACCGCCGCAGGAGCGCAGTGAGGTTGCCGGCATGGGCGTCGAGGTAGGCGGCGGGCGTCATGGGAAATTTTTCTCTCGCCTCATTTGTCCTGATTTTTCTCCCGCTGGGCAACCCGGAACAACCGCACGAGGGAAGATAAAGCGGAGGAGGGCCATGGCCAGGCCGGTCAGGCCGACGGCGGGCGGTTGACACTGACCGCGTGCAGGCGTTGAAAATGAGCCTGCGCATGAGATTTCTCCGTCACATTTTTCTGACCGCCGCCCTGCTGCTCCTGCCAGCCATTCACGCGCAAAATCAACCGGCAACCCCGCCGGGGCCGGCGGACGAAGCCACGCCACAAAACACGACGCAACAGGAGCATGACCTCAGCACCCAAGCAGTCGCCGCCATCCAGCTAACACCACGCCCAGCGCCGCCCACGCCGCATTTTGTCGAGCATCTCGTGGACTCGGCGCTGGAGCTCTTCCATGTGCAGCCCAGCGGCAACACCGCGATGCGCTATGTGATCGCGGGGCTGTTTCTCGTACTTGCCGTCCTGCTGCGCCGTGCGGTCACAGCCCTGGTGTTTGGGGTTCTTAAAAAACGCGCCACGCACGCCGTGCCCACGTTGAACGAGCGGCTGTTTCCCGCGCTGGAGGCTCCGGCCAGCGCTTTGATCGTTGTCACCGGCGCGCTCGCGGCGCTGAAGGCCTTGAAGCTGTCCGAAGCCAGCCATGGGCGGCTCGACTACGCCGCCGCCATCGCCTACTCGCTCGCGCTGCTCTGGCTGGCGCTCCGCGCCGTCAACGCCATCCTCGACCACCTGCAGGATGCCGCACGGGAAAAACAGATGGGCGTCGCGGCGTTCATGCCGTGGATCAAGAAGGCGCTGCTTTCGCTCGTGGTTGTATTCGGCGCGCTGAAAATCGCCCAGAGTTTCGGCGCTGACGTGGGCGCGTTTCTCGCCGGCCTCGGGCTCGGCGGCCTCGCGTTTGCCCTCGCGGCGCAGGACACCATCGCCAACCTGTTCGGCTCCGTGGTCGTGGCCATTGACCAGCCGTTCAAGCTCGGGGAGATGGTGAAGATCGGCGCGCAACAGGGCACGGTCGAGGACATCGGCCTGCGCTCGACGAAAATCCGGCTGCTGGACAGATCCCTCGCGGTTATCCCAAACAAGTCGGTCGCGGCCGAACCCATCATCAACCTCTCGCGTTTTACGTCGCATCGCACGGAGCAGGTCATCGGTCTCACCTATGACACCACGCCGGAGCAGATGGAAAAAATCGTCGAGGACATACGCGCACTCATCCGCGCCGACCCGCAGGTGAATGCCGCGAGTGTGCAGGTTTTTTTCCGCGACTACGCCGCGTCGTCGCTCGACCTCTGGCTGGCCTATGTGACGAGGGATCCTGACATGAACGCGCACTTCGCGACGAAGCAGCGGATCAATCTCGCCATCATGCGTGCGGTGGCCGCGCGCGGACTGACGTTCGCGTTCCCGACCTCGGTGATGCACCTCGATGGCCCGGTGGCGAAGCAGATTGCGGAGCGGAAGGGGTGAAGCGGTCAGCTTTCCTAAAGCCCGTAATCAATCCAGCGTCTGCCGGTAGCGTTTAACGGCGACGGTCATCACCACGGCGAGGAAGATCAGGATGGGCCAGATTTCAGGGGCGATCTCGGCGAGGCCGTTTCCCTTCAGCAGGATGCCGCGCACGATGCGGAGGAAATGGGTGTTGGGCAGGCAGGAGCCAAGCCATTGTGCCCACTCCGGCATCCCGCGAAACGGAAACATGAAGCCCGACAGCAGGATGGACGGCAGAAAGAAGAACGTCGCCATCTGCACGGCTTGGAGCTGATTTTTCGCCAATGTCGAGAAGGTGATGCCCATCGCGAGATTGGCCGCGATAAAGAGCAGCGCGACGGCATAGAGCAGAAGCAGGCTGCCGAGCATCGGCACGTGGAAGAAAAAATGCGCGGCGAGGAGGATGAGCGTCACCTGCGCATAGCCGACCGTGATGTAGGGAAGGATTTTCCCGACCATGACCTCAAACGGGCGCACGGGCGTGGCGAGGAGATTTTCCATCGTGCCCCGCTCGCGCTCGCG
>CAIQBC010000094.1 GCA_903869955.1 uncultured Opitutia bacterium | reverse complement strand
TCACGTCGTCGAGCATGGAGTCCTTGCCGGCGAGCCAGAGCACGGCGGCGGCGCGGGGGTTACGGGCGCCGGTGCCGACGCCCATGGATACGATGATGTTTTTGCCGCCCGGCGGGGAGGCGATGACGCCAATAGGTTCGCCCTCACCGGCGAAGTCCGCCGAGCCGTCAATCAGGCCGATGGCGGTGGAGTTGGGATTGAGGCCGATGAGCACGGAGTCGGGCCGCAGTTTCAAGGAAGAGCGGACGTGGTAGGTGCCGGCGGGGAAGAAGAGCACGGGGTGCTCATTGACCGCTTTTTGCAGCGCGTCGGTGTCGTCCACGGCGCCGCCCTGCACGCCGAGCGAGCGGACGTTGACCCATTTTTCCATCGGGGGCAGCGCGGGGATGTCGGTGGGCGGGAGCGGGACGGGCGAGGTGACGGCGCGCTCGCGGTGCTGGAGATTGACGCCCAGCTCGCGCCCGTCGGGGCCGATGGCGAGGCCGAGCGAGAAATTTTCCACGACGTAGTGCGGCCCCGGCGCGGCGACCGGCTGGTCGCCGGCAGTGAAATGCGGGACGTCGCTGCAGGAGAGGTTGGTGAGGGAGATCTCGGAGTGGTGGTTGCGCCAGTCGCCGACGGCGAGGGCGGCGGCGGTAATGTGCTCCAGCCGCAGGTCGCGGGCATAGAGCTGCTCGACCTCACCGGGCGTGACTTGCAGGGCCACGGGCATGTTGGCGAAACTCACGCGCACGAGGGTGAAGCCCGCCTCCATGGTCTGGAGGCCGGCGACGCGCTGGCCGTCGAAACTCGAGTCCATGAGCAGGAACTGCCAGACGGGCGCGGTGCGCTTGGTGATGATGCCGTAATCGCCGCCGTGGATGTGGAGGTCGTTCGCCTGATTTCCGATGTCCTCAAGGGCGGCGCGGGCGCGGCCGACCTTGAAGTCCATATGCGTGAGCACGCCGTGCTGGGCGACGTGGAACCGCACCGCGATGGCGGCGGGGTTTCCGTCCTGCAGTTCGAAGTCAATGTTGCTCATCCCGCTGTAGAAAGTGAACTCGCTCCCGTCCACGACCGGCTGGCCGGGCTGCACCCGGGCGTCGGTGAACTGCACCAGGTAGCGCCCCGCGCCCTCCTGAAATCCCGGCGTGTTCGCGCCGAGCACAAAGACCGGGCGCTTCGCCCCGTAGCCGAGGAGCCGGATGCCCTTCGGGACATAGATGGTCTTG
Organism: uncultured Opitutia bacterium; assembly: GCA_903869955.1. Taxonomy (GTDB): domain Bacteria; phylum Verrucomicrobiota; class Verrucomicrobiia; order Opitutales; family Opitutaceae; genus CAIYUN01. The sequence goes on along the minus strand of CAIQBC010000094.1, from coordinate 1,263 downwards.
CCCAGCCGGTAGCGGCCCTCGGGGATGAGCACCACGCCGGAGCCCTGCACGCGGTTGATCGCCTGCTGGAGCGCATCGGCGTCATCGGCGACGCCGTCGGCCTTGGCGCCGGCCTCCTTGGTGAAATCCACGGCGCGCGCGTCGTCCGGGCGCAGGGGATAAAATGACTGGGCGCGCAGCGGCGCAGCCAAGCCAAGGAGGAGACCCGCGACGAGGCCCGCGAAGCGCGGGGCGAATACGAAGCGGAGGGCGGCGAGGAAGCGGGGAGGAGTCGTCATGGGGTGAAGGGGGACGAGGCGGAGGCTCAGGCAAGTTGCGCCGGGCTTCAACGCAAGAATGGCAGGATGGAGTCAGGGGACGGAAGGACGAAGGCGGTGTTTTCAACACGGAGGTTCCGAAGCAGAGCGGACGCCACCTTAGCGCACCGCGGCCGGCACGACTCCGCAGAACTTGTCATTCGCACAGCAAAATTTGGCGGGGTGCGGTGGATCAAATCCCAAGCTGAAAGCAACCTCGGTCAATCCGCTAAAATCACCCGCCGATTCATCCTTCTTATTTCTTAGCTTCGCGTTCCAAACGGTCTTTCCGCATTTTATCCACGGCCCTCTTTATCTTCGTCGCCAAGTCAGGGTTCTGATCCGCGAAATCGCACAGCAAAGGAAGCGGCCAAGCGCCCGCCCAAAGCGGGGCGGACGGGCGGACCGTTTTCTGCCGGAAGTTCGCACGCGCCACGGATTCAGTGTTGCGACCGCGGCAGCGGGCGGCGCAGAGTCAGGCGTTAACCCGTCCTGTCCAACGCACCCAAACCCCATGTCCCACCCGCTTCCCCGGCGTCGTCCTCACCGGTGCTCATTTATCCGGCTGACCGCGTTGATCCTCGCCGGGCTGCTGGCCGCGCGCGGCGCGGCGGCCGAGCCGGGCGTGGCCGTGCTGCTCGTGGACACCGACCGCGTGGAGGGGAAGATTGACGAGCGCATCTACGGGCAGTTTCTCGAGCACATCAACCACTCGGTCGAGGACGGGCTCTACGCCGAGCAGGTGCGCGGGCAGGGATTTGAGGGCACCGATTTCAAGGACTACTGGGAGCCGTTCGCCGACGCAGGCGGCAAGGCCGAGCTGGCCGAGGTGAAGTTTGAGGCGGGCGAGCGCAGCGTGCGGCTCACCGCCGGCGGCGGCACGGCCGGCGTGCGGCAGGGGCGCGTGTTCGTTGAGGCGGGGGTCGCCTACGACGGCTCAGTGTGGGTCAACGCGGAACGCGGCGCG
>CAIQBC010000093.1 GCA_903869955.1 uncultured Opitutia bacterium | reverse complement strand
TCTGGGCCAATACCGGCACGGATTTCGGCACCGGGGTGAATTGGTCGGGGGGGACCGCGCCTGTCAATGACACGACGACGGATATTGCCTCGTTTGGCACGGTTGCGCCCACGTTTCAGCCCGACCTTGGTGCAGCGCGCAGCGTGACGGGAGTGGTCTTCGCCAACGGTGCAGGGGCGTTCACGCTGGCGAGCGGCGGCGGGTTCACGCTCACGCTCGGCGCCTCCGGCCTCAGCCAGCAATCTACCGAGGCGCAGATCGTGAGTCTCGCGCTCAACCTCGTGCTCAAGGGGGTCATTGGCACGACGACTGGCACGCTCACCGCGAGCGGTTCCGGCACCCTGACTTTGATGGGAGTGAACAAGTAGCAGCGTTCACGCCAAGTTCGGCCGAGCGTGAGGAATTATTTGGTTGGGCGTGCTGCACCTTGGCCGGTTTTTCAAAGTTCTTGTACTTTGCGGAAACGCGAGCTTCTAAGACTGGCGGAGCGGGATTCGCCCCTAGGGTGAGCTTACGCTCAACCTTTCCCCCTACTCAGAATCAAAACTCGCGTGAGCGTGGGGGACATCGGCAAGCACCAATGATTTGTCCTTAATCATGTTCTTATTTCTCATGCTAAGATTATTAACCCGTTGAATAATAACATGGTGGACGCTACAGGACTCGAACCTGTGACCCCGTGCGTGTGAAGCACGTGCTCTAACCAACTGAGCTAAGCGTCCAATGCAGGAGCGCGGAAGCTGAGGGGTGGCCGGCAGCAAATCAACCTTGTTTTCGCGCGGAGGAAAAATGCGGGCAGGGCGCAGGGCGGGCGGGTGGCTTCACCCCGGTGCGGCTTTTCATGGGGGGTGAAGTCAGCCGCCCTGAATCACACGCTTGCCTGCAGATCATTTTTTGGTTCGCACCGCGCGGCGGCGATGGGGAAAGAGCGTCCGGCAAACCGCGCAGACCGTGCCGTCGCAGCCACGGGCAGTGCAGTGCTCGCGACCGTAGAAAATGATTCGCAGGTGCAACTGGTTCCAATGCTCACGCGGGAACAGGTTTTTCAAATCCGCCTCGGTCTGCTCCACGTTGCGGCCCGATGACAGGCCCCAGCGTTGCGCGAGGCGGTGGATGTGGGTGTCCACGGGAAACGCCGGCACGCCCCACGCCTGGGCCATGACGACGCTCGCGGTCTTGTGACCGACGCCGGGCAGCGCCTCCAGCCCGGCAAACGTGCGCGGCACCGCGCCGCCGTGCTGCTCCACGATGAGCTGCGAAAGCCCCACGAGGGCGGCGGATTTGCGTGGGGCGAGGCCGCATGGGCGGATGAGGCGCGCAACCTCGGCGACGGGGACGTGCGCCATTTGCTCCGGCGTGGCGGCGAGGGCGAAGAGCGCGGGCGTGACCTGATTGACGCGCACATCGGTGCATTGCGCGGAGAGGACGACGGCGACAAGCAGCGTGAAGGGATCACGGTGCGCGAGCGGGACCGGCGTCTGCGGATAGAGCTCCGCGAGGTGGCGGTCAACGAAGGCTGCGCGGGCGGCGGCGGTGGCAAAGGCGTTCATCCGGGCGGCAGCGTGGCGGGTGATGGCGTCCGAGCAATGCCACAGTGCGGCGCGCGCCTCGCGTCCGGGCTTGAGTTTTTTGCCGGGCAATTTCTGCTCGGTGCATGAGACTGGAAACTCCGCCCGCCCCGCCGCGTGCCAACTGGCCCCATCCGGTCGTGTGGTGGGTGCTGTGGTTCGCCATTCTCAACGGACTGATGATGATTTACTATTTTTTCGGGCGGAAGGAAACCGACCCCACCACACCGGCACGGGCGCTGGATTGAATCGGGCTCGGGCCGATCGCATTCAGTCTCGGTCTGCGTTGGCTGCTCATGCCCCGCATCAGGCAGGTGCAAATGGCGCTGGTGGTTTTCATCGTCGGGCTCTCGCTGGCAGAGAGCGGCGGCCTGCTCGCCATCTTCCTGGGCCACGCCGAGCGGAAGGAAATGGTCACTGCGGCGTTACTCGGCCTCCTGCAATGGGCTCCGTTGTTCACCCGTCAGTTTTATGAGCCGCCATCGCCCTTTCGGGAGCCGGTGTGAGGTCTGCGGGGACTTGGTTCACTCGATTTTCCCGTCCGGCGGCTGGCGCGTTCGCACAGGCGCTCGATGAAAATTTCCACGCGGGTCGCGCGCGTCACCGGCGCACGAGCGGCGTCGAGGTAGCCGACCATTGCGCGGCGGTAGGACACTGGGGCCTGCGCCCAGCCGGTCGCCGCCGCCGGGCGAAATTGCAGCGCCTGCCGTAGGTCGGCGGGCAGCCCGACATCGCGGGAGCTGCGGTCGCGCTTCAGCACAAGCGTGAGGTCGTCGCCGGGGCCGAGGCCGGCGGCGCGAAAAATGTCCGCGCGGACATGGACGCGCCCCCGTCCGCGCCCGGCGGGCATCACGGTGGAGAGATAAGTTTCCCCGAGGCAGCGGATGACAACGGGGATACGCGGTCCGCCGCCGAGTGTCTTGACCAAGGTGGCCGGCACGGCGACGGTGTAGAGCACGCCGAGCTTACGGATGGGCGCGGTGCAGGCGGGCATGGCGGGCGATGCAGAAATAGTTGGGTGAGATACAGTCTGATCCGAGCGAATGAGTGGTTCGAAAAAGGAGCGGCACTGCAAGCCTGCGCCAATAGAAAGAAGCCCGGCTCTGCGCCCGTATTTTTCGCTTTAAGCCCATGCCGGTTTCCCGACGATAGGCGCGCATCCACGCGCCATGCCAAAAGTTTTCATCACGGGCCTCGGCTTCATCACCAGCATCGGCAACGACGCCCCTGCCGTCGGGGAAAGCCTGCGTACGCTGCGCCACGGCATCGTGCGATACCCACCGTTTGACCGGCCCGAGGTGCCGGTGAAAGTCGCCGCGCCGGTGCGCGAGTTTCAAGCTGACGCCGCCGACCCCGAGGACTGGACGCTGCCGGCGCGCTACCGGGTGCGTCGCGAAGTGCTTCGAAGCATGGGCCCCGGCTCGCTCTACGCGCACTGCGCGATGCAGCAAGCCGTGGCCGATGCGGGCCTCACCGAGGCCGACATCTCCGACGACGGCACGGGCCTCTATGCTGCCTCGGCCGGCTCGCCGGGCATCCTGACGCGGCATGTCAACCGTATGCACGAGCAAGGCGTGATGCGTTGTCCGCCGCTCGGCATCGTGGCGAGCATCGCCGGCACGGTGCAGTTCAACCTCGTCGCGCATTTCAAGATCAAAGGCGCCTCGACCGGCTTCTCCTCGGCGTGTGCGTCGTCGTCACATGCGGCAGGTTTTGCCTACGACGAGATCGCGCTCGGCCGGCAGCGGCGGATGTTGGTCGTCGGCGCGGAGGACGGCAACGTGGAGACAATTTTGCCCTTCGCCGGCATGAGGGCGCTCTCGCTGAACCCCGACCCCGACACCGCCTCGCGCCCGTTTGACACGGCGCGCGATGGCTTCGTCGGCACGGGCGGCGCGACCGTGCTGGTGCTCGAGAGCGAGGACGAAGTGCGGCGGCGCGGCGTCACGCCGTATTGCGAGGTGCTCGGCTGGGGGCAGGCGTCCGACGGCCACAACGTCGCCATTTCGCATCCCGACGGCGCAGGCCTCGCCGCCGCCATGCGCCGCGCGCTCGCCGCGACCGGCCGCACGACCGCCGACCTTGATTACATCAATGCCCATGCCACCTCGACGCCCATCGGCGATATCTCAGAATGCAAGGCGCTCCACGCCGTGCTTGGCGCGGAGGCGGCACGCGTTGCGGTGAGCAGCACCAAGGCGCTCACCGGGCACGGTCTCTCACTGGCGGGTGCCATGGAAACGGGCTTTTGTGCGCTCGCGCTGCGCGACGGCTTCATCCCCGGCTCGGCGCACATCCGAAACCTCGATCCGGCGGCGGCGGGGCTCAATATCCCCCGGGAGACACGCCCGGCCACCCTGCGTGTCGTGCTCAACAACAGCAGCGGTTTCGGCGGCGCGAATGTGTGCCTCGTGCTGCGACGGGCATGAGAATTACTGCCTTGAAAATTGAACCACAAAGACACAGAGGACACATAGAAAGCAGAAAAGTCTCTCTGTGCTCTCCGTGTCTCCGTGGTTCAAAACAAACATTTTCGTTTGTCTTCGCATGAGTCCACGCGTTTCCGAACTTTATCCAACGGCCTTTGTCACGGGCGCGAGCACGGGGCTGGGGCGTGCATTTGCCGAGATGCTGCTGGCTGACGGGGTGCGCGTGTGGGGGACCGCACGCGATGCCGCCCGGCTAGCGCCGCTCGCGATCAACTCTCATTTTACTCCCGTGGCGCTCGATCTGCGCGAGGGCGCGGCGGCGGAGAAAATATTCCTCGCTGCCGACCAAGCCGCCGGCGGCTTTGCCCTCGTGATCAACAACGCGGGCTACGGCGTGTTCGGCAGCTTTGCTGCGACCGACTTTGTCGCCTGGCAGGAGCAGTTGGAGGTGATGCTGGTCCACACCGCGCGGCTGTCGCATGCTGCGTTGCGCGGGATGGGTGCGCGCAACCACGGCGCGCTGGTGAACATCTCGTCGCTCGCCGCCGAGTTCCCGCTGCCGTTCCAGAGCGCCTACAACATGGCGAAGGCCGGCCTGACCGCGCTCAACGAGAGCATCATCATTGAGACCGCCGGCACCGGCGTCGTCGTGCTCGACGTGCGGCCCGGCGACTACCGCACGGACTTTGAGGGGTCCGTGCGCCGTCCGCCGGGTGCGATGACGCCCACGATGGCGCGCGCGTGGGCCGCGTTTGGGCGGATGATGCTCTCCGGTCCTGCACCCACCCATGCTGCTGCGGCACTCCGCCGCGCGCTGCTGCGTCGCCGCAGCGGCACGGTGCGCTGCGGGCGGTTTTTTCAAGCCGTGCTTGCGCCATTCCTCGCGCGCCTTGGCTCGCTGCCGCTCAAGCGCCGGATCCAGGCGAAGTATTTCGACCTGCCGTAGGCTCTGATCGTGTGGCAACAAGGTCGCAGACTTGCTGCGCCCATGGAAAGGGCGAACGCTCAACGGGCGCAGTAAGACTGCGCTACTTCTTCGGCACGCACTGCTGCCTGCGCCCCGGCCACATTTTCTAACTGTTCGGTCGCGCCGGGCTAATTTTATCGGCGGATGGGAGATTTCACTACGTCTTTGCTTTCCAAACGGAGCGTTTCCTGCTCATTTGCCGCCATACCCATCATGGCCACCACCGCGACGCTCAAACTCCCCGCCAAAGAACTCATCCTGCCCGTCATCATCGGCTCCGAGGGCGAGCAGGCTGTGGATATTGGCAAGCTCCGGGCCGACACCGGCTTCATCACCTACGACGACGGCTTCGGCAACACCGGCTCGTGCCAGAGCGACATCACGTTCATTGACGGCGACATCGGCATCCTGCGCTACCGTGGCTACCCCATCGAGCAGCTCGCCGAGCACTCCAACTTTGTCGAGACCGCCTATCTCGTCATCAACGGCGAGCTGCCCGGTGCCGCGCAACGCCAGCGTTTCGGCAACCTGCTCCGCGACCACGCCCCGGTCCATGCCGACATGGAGCACCTATTCCAAGGTTTCCCGATGGGTTCGCACCCGATGGCGATCCTCTCCGCGCTGCTCAACTCGCTCGGATGCTACTACCCGCACCTCGCGACCAACGACCCGCGTCAGGACCTCGCCAACTTCGAGGAGGCCTCCGCCATCGCCATTTCCAAGGTCCGCACCATCGCGGCCATGTCCTACCGCAAGAGCCACGGCCTGCCGTATATCTACCCGAAGAGTACGCTGCCCTACTGCGAAAATTTCCTGCACATGATGTTTTCGCGCCCCGGCGAGGACTATGTGCCCACGCCCGAGGTCGTCGCTGCGCTCAATCTCTTCCTGCTCCTGCACGCCGACCACGAGCAAAATTGCTCCACCTCCACCGTCCGCATGGTCGCCTCCTCGGGCGCGAATATGTTCGCCTCAACCGCCGCCGGCGTCTGCGCACTCTGGGGCCCGCTCCACGGCGGGGCCAACATGGCCGTGCTTGGGATGCTGGAGAGCATCCACGCCGAGGGTGACGACGGCACGAAGTTCGTCGAGGCCGCGAAGTCCGGCAAAGGCGGCCACCGCCTCATGGGCTTCGGCCACCGCGTCTACAAGAACTACGACCCGCGCGCCAAGATCATCAAGGCCAGCTTTGACAAGGCGCTCGCCAGCCTCGGCATCAAGGACGACCCGCTGCTCAACATCGCCCGCCGCCTTGAGGACGCCGCGCTCAAGGACGACTATTTCCTCGCGCGCAAGCTCTACCCCAACGTGGATTTCTACAGCGGCCTGATCATGCGCGCGCTCGGCATACCGCAGAACATGTTCACGGTGATGTTTGCCATCGGCCGGATGCCCGGCTGGATTGCCCACTGGCGCGAGGTCGCCGCCAACCCGAAGAATAAAATTTATCGCCCCCGCCAGATCTACATCGGCAAGACCAAGCGCGACTACCTGCCGATGGAGAAGCGGGGGTGAGGTGGCAGCATATTCGGGAGGAATATTTTTTGGGAAATCCACCAATGGGAACATGGTTACTGAAACACAATCAGTTCACGCACTCGATCATGTTTGCTACGAGATCGGCCGATTGGCTGAGCTTTATGTGCGTTATCTCAATACTGGCGCTAAAACGACTGCGGCCGTTAGGGACAATGACTTGGTCGAGTTGATCGTGATCCACGCTCGGTGTCTGCTCGATTTTTTTCAAACCAAAAAATTGGATCAAAGCCACAAAACGAAGGCAGACAAATTGAAACGGGCTCAAAACACCGACATTATCGCAGAGAATTTTCACTGGCTTGCCAAGAAGTTGGATGTCGCAGCGGAGACGGTTGAGCGAATGAACAAAGAAGTGGCACATCTCACCCAATTCCGATGCACCCAGACCGAGATTACCAAGCAATGGCTTTTCAAGGATTTTGTGCCTGTGATTTTAAAAGAGTGTGAAAATTTTATCGCATATGTCGAGAAAAACCACCGGTCAGGCATGAGTAACCTTTGGCTGAATTCCGCCAAGCGAAATTTGGCGACGTGGCAAATGATTAAAACCGAGTTTGTCGGTAGTGGAACTACGGCGATTGATCCTCCGCGCTGGTAACGCAATTATTTTTTCCCCGCCTCCGCGTGCAGCACATCATCGAGTGTTAGTCCCGTCAGTGCCTCAATGCCTTTCAGCAGCCGCCAGAGCGCGAAGACCATCGCCACCATGCTCGGCAGCACGATCACCGGCACACTCCAGAAGTGCATCTTGCCCAGCTCGGCGGTGAACTCGGGCGTGTTCGGCTCGCTGACGAGCAGGTAACGCGCGAGAAAAAAATTCAGCACCGCGCTGCCGAGGAACGTCGCCGCCAGCAGGTAGCTCGTGCGCGCCAGCAGCCGGTCGAGTCCCGCGCCCTGTCCGCGCTCGGCCAGCGCAGCGTCCACCCTTGCCACGTTGATGATCTGGTCGTTGTAGAGCAGTTCGCGCACGAGCGGGCGTTTAGTGCGGGTGGAAAGCAGCACGAACAGCCCGATGACCGTCGGCACCGCCGCGTCCTTGATGGCGAAGCCGAGCCCGCCGACCTTGAGCAAGCCCAATCCGCCCGACAGCAGCACGCTCGCAAAGCCGAGGATCGAGAGGACATTGGTATGCCGGCGCTTGAAAAAATCCCACACGCCGTAGCCCAGCGGGAACGAAAGCCCCACGACCAGCCCCCAACGCGGCCCGAGCCGGTCGTCGCCGCTCAGCTTCATGAGAACGAAGGTCGGCAGCACGAGGTTGCAGATGAGGTTGACGAGAAGGTTTTCTTTTTTGGGCGGCGGGCGGCTCACGGCCGGGAGTGAAGGGGGAAGCTAGGAAGCCCGGAAGCAGAAAAACGGGCAAAGAAAATTAACCACCGAGACACCGTGGCACATAGTCCAACCAAGATTCGTTGCTCCGTGTCTTCCAGCCTCTGTGGTTCAGAAAAAGAAAGCGATTTGAAATGTTCGCCTCGCATTTCCGTGGTTTCCTGGCTTTCTCCATTTTACCAAGCTTCCGCTCCCATGATTCTCCTCGGGCTCAACATTGACCACTGCGCCACGCTCCGCCAGGCGCGTTACCGGTCGGCGGCGTTCACTGTCGGCGGCGCGGTCGAGCCGGATACTGTCACGTTTGCCCTCTTCGCCGAGCGGGCCGGGGCCGACGGCATCACGGTCCACTTGCGCGAGGACCGCCGCCACATCCAGGAACGGGACGTGTGGCGGCTGCGCGAGAGCATCGCCACGCGTCTCAACCTTGAGATGAGCTGCACGCCGGCGATGACCCGCCTCGCGCTCAAGCTGCGGCCCGACTCCGTCTGCCTCGTGCCAGAAAACCGCGCTGAGATCACCACGGAAGGTGGGCTCGATGTCGTCGCCCACCGCCGCCGCGTGACGAAATGCGTGGACGCAATGAACGCCGCCGGCATCGCCACCAGCCTTTTCATTGACCCCGAGCCCGCGCATATCCAGCTCTCCGCCGAGCTGGGCGCGCCATGGGTCGAGCTGCACACCGGTGCGTATGCCCACGCGTATTTCTCGGCCCGCAAACGCGCAAAGCAGTTCGCCCGCCTGCGCGAAGGAGCGGCGCGCGCGCATGGCCTCGGCCTCACCGTCAACGCCGGCCACGGCATCAATTACATCAACATCGCCGAACTGCGCACGCTCCCGCACCTGCACGAGCTGAACATCGGCCACAGCATCGTGAGCCGGGCACTGTTCACCGGGATCGAGGAGGCTGTTCGTGAGATGAAAAAGCGCATGAATTCTTGAAACCAATGTTGGGGCGTCTCTTACGGACGCTCTCGGGCGGCAGCAAGCACCGCCCCGACAGTTCAAATCCTGTGCGCTCTTCCCCATGAACTTCCAACTTCCTCCTGGCGGCATCCTGCTCGGCCTTGGCTGCGACCTCATCGAGGTGGAGCGCATCCGCGGTGTGCTGGAGCGGCAGGGTGAGCGGTTTCTGGCGCGCGTGTTCACCGACGAGGAGCGCGCCTACTGTCAGGAGATGAAGCACCCGCACAAACATCTCGCCGCCCGCTGGGCCGCCAAGGAGGCCGTCTCGAAGTGTTTCAGCACGGGGATTGGCGCAGAGCTGGGCTGGAAATCGGTCTCCGTCCATCACGGTGCACGGATGGAGCCGCTAGCGCGTCTTGACGCCCAGGGCGCGGCATTGCTGCGGCACCTCGGCGGCACCCATGTACTGCTCACGCTTTCGCACACCGAAACCACCGCGATGGCCGTCGCCGCCCTTGTCAGGGCCGCGTGACTGGAGAATCTTTCGCCATGAATTTCGCCGCGCATCCCATCCTCAGTTGCGACGAAGCCAGCAGCTTCGAGGGAAAATTTTTCGGTGGCGACGAGGCGCGCGAGTGGCCCGCGATGCAGTCTGCCGGTCGCACCGTGGCCGAAGCGGTGCAGGCCGATTTTTTGGAAATCGGCGGCTTTCCCCCGGCCAGTCGCGTGCTCGTGCTCGTGGGCAAAGGCCACAACGGCGGTGACGCGCTGCTTGCCGCACGCGCCATCCTCGAACAATTCCCCGCGGCGCGGGCCGAAGTGATTTTCGCCTTCGGCGAGCGCGGGCTACGTCCCCTTGCGGCGCGCGCGTGGCGCGAGCTGGCGCAGGCGGCAGGTGCGCGGGTCTCGGTTGGGAGCGCGGGCGGGCTGCCTGCGATTCCGGCTGAAGCGAGCGGGACGCCCGCACTCCCATACGATCTCGTGCTCGACGGCGTTTTCGGTTTTCAGTTCCGCCCGCCGCTTGACCCAGGCGTGGCGGCGTTGCTCGCACGGGTGAACGCGCTCCCGGTCCGCTTGCGCGCGGCGGTGGATTTGCCGAGCGGCCTTGATGCGCCCGACGCCTTCCAGGCCGACTTTACCTATGCGACCGGCAGCGTGAAAGCCCCGTTGCTCACGCTGCCCAACGCGGGCCGCGTGCGGTATCTTGACCTAGGCTTTTTTCGTGGTGACGAAGCGGGCCGGGATCGTGTGCTCACGGAGGCCGTACTCGCGCCGCTGCGCGGATTACGTTCGTCGCAAACGGACAAACGTGGCCACGGACATCTGTTGGTGCTCGGCGGCTCGCAGTGCTACCCCGGGGCGGTGCTGATGAGCGTGCTGGCGGCGTTGCGGAGCGGCACGGGGCTGGTGACGGCGTTCGTGCCGGAGCCGCTGGTGGGGGCGTTTGCGGCGCGCGCGCCCGAGGCGATGTGGGTCGGCTGCCCCGTCACCCAAAATGGCGGGCTGGCGCTAGAAGGCTTGTCTCTGGTGCGGGAGCGGCTGGAGCGCGCGACGGCGTTGCTCATCGGGCCGGGACTGGGTCGTGAAGCGGAGACACTCGCGCTGGTGGCGGAGATTTTGAAGGCGACCACCCTGCCGGTGGTGCTCGACGCGGACGCGCTCCAGCCGCAGCTGGTGCGCATGGGCAAGAGCCCGCGGGTGCTCACGCCGCACGCAGGCGAGTTTGCCCGCATCGCGGGCGGGCAAGGGCTGCGCGAGTTCAGCACGGCGGTCGGCGCGACGGTGGTGCTGAAAGGGCCGGTGACTCGGATTTCGGACGGACGGACGACGTGGCACAGCTTTTTCGGCGGACCGGTCCTTGCGCGCGGCGGCAGCGGAGACGTGCTGGCGGGACTGATCGGTGGGCGGCTGGCGCAGACGCCGGCCGATGGGGTGGGCGCGGCCACGTGCGGCGTGGTGTGGCACGGGCGTGCGGCGGATTTGCTGGCGCAGGCATATGGGCAGGTCGCGGTGACGACGACGATGCTGCTGGATTTTCTGTCCGCGGCCTTGCGCGGGCTTGGTGCAACGAAGCACGGCGAGGATGGCAGCGCAGGGATTGAACACGCCCATCGTCCCGTTCCTCACGGGACGGGCTATCTCCGTCCTGCTTCTCCCGAAGCCGGCCACAAGGCATGAGCGCAAACGAAACCGAGCTGACCACGGCCCAGGCCTACCTGGTGCTGAACGCGCTGCCGAACATCGGGCCGATCACACTCAACCGGCTGCTCACCGAGCTGGGTGGCGATCCGCGCAACGTGTTCACGGCAGGCGCGCGGAAATTGGAGTCGGTGCGGGGCGTCGGGCCGGTCATCAGCGCCAGCATCACGGGCTGGCGCGAGCTGTTCGACCTCGCGCGCGAGGAGGAGCGGATGGCGCAGGCCAACGTGAGCTTCATCACCACGCCCGACGCGGCCTACCCGAAACTGCTGCGCGAGATCAACGACCCGCCTATCGGACTTTACCGCAAAGGGAGCCATTCGTTTGACCAGCCATGCATCGCCATCGTGGGCTCGCGGCGCACAACGCTTTACGGGCAGAGCGTGGCGAAGAAACTGGGCGCGGAGCTGGCGCGGCTGGGTTTTTGCGTGGTGAGCGGGCTGGCGCGCGGGATTGATTCGGCGGCGCATGAGGGCGCGCTGTCGGTCGGCGGCAAGACCGTGGCCGTGCTCGGTACCGGGATTGACCTCATCTACCCGCCCGAAAACCTCGCGCTCTACCGGCAGATTGAGGAGACGGGCGCAATTGTCTCCGAGTTTCCCTTTGGCCGGCGCGCAGACCGGCAGTCGTTTGCCATGCGCAACCGCATCATTGCCGGCATCTGCGATGGCGTTGTCGTCGTGGAGAGCGACGTGAGCGGCGGCTCAATGATCACGGCGAAATTTGCCGGCGAGCAGGGGCGTCTGCTGTTTGCCGTGCCGGGGCGGATTGACCAGGTGACGAGTGCGGGCTGCCACCAGCTCATCCGCGACGGTGCGACGTTGCTGACCGGCGTAGATGACATTTTGAATGAGCTCAACTACCTGGATGGGCTGCGCCCCCAGGCGATTCCGGAGAAGGTGCGAACCCAAGCCGGCCCAGTACTGGCGGCGGCCCAGCTTTCGGCGGAGGAGCAAAAAATTTTCGCGGGCTTCGCCGGCGGCGCGCTGGTGTCTCTGGACACGTTGGCCGATCAAACCGGGCTGCCCGTGGCGCAGCTTTCGGGGACGCTGATGATGCTCGAGCTGAAAAGGCTGATTGTGAAGCGGGCGGATGGGACGTTTGAGGCGCGTGGTTGAGACGGGCAAAAGATGCCCTGCCGGGAACCGAGGGGCCGGGCGTGCGATGCAATTCCTATCTTGAACCCAGCAAGTCCTCAGCGTGGGCCAGCGCGCTTTTCGCGCTGCGGTCGCCGAGCATCCGCGCCAGCTCGCCGACGCGGGCCGCGCGCTTGGTGTGCAAAGGGGTAATGCTCACCACCGTCCGTCCGCCGGCTTCCGCCTTCGCCACCACAAAATGAGTGTCGCCCTGCGCGGCGACCTGCGGGAGATGCGTCACACAGAAGACCTGCCGGCCACGCGCGATGGCCGCCATTTTTTCGCCGACCACGCGGCCGATCTCGCCGCCGACGTTCGCGTCCACCTCGTCAAAGACCAGCACCGGCACGCCGTCGAGGTCGGCCAGCACCGTCTTGAGCGCGAGCATCACGCGCGCGAGCTCGCCGCTCGACGCGACGCGGTTGAGCGGCAGCGGAGCCTCGCCGACATTGGGCGAGAACAAAAACTCCGCCCCGCAGTCGCCGGTCGCGCCGGGCTCCGCGAGCGGCACGAGGCGCACCGAGAAATCCGCCCGCTTGAAGCCGAGCTGCGCGATGCCCTTGGCCGCGACCTTCGCCAACTCCTTGGCGGCCTTTTCCCGCAACACGCGCAACCCTGCCGCCTCCTTGTTAACCGCGCATTCGGCCTCGCCGATCTGTTTTTCCAACCGGGCAAACGCCCCCTCCAAATCGCCCTGCGCCTCCAGCCGGTGGCGCAGCCCGTCGCGTGCGGTCGCCACCGCCGCGAGGTCGCCGCCGTACCGGCGTTTCGCATCAAGCCAGGTGTTCAGCCTCGCCTGCAATTCCTCAGCGTGCCCGGGGTCGAAAACCAGCGACTGCGCGAGTGCGGCGAATTCCGCACCCAGATCGTTCAGCTCGATGGCTGTCGCGCCGAGCCGGTCGGCGAGCGGCTGGCTGGCGGCGTCGAGCGTGGCCAGCTGCTTCACCTCGCGCATGAGCGCGGCGAGGCGTGTCTGCACGCCGTCGTCACCCGTCAGCCCGGCGGCGACCGACCCGGCGAGCGTGGTCAGCTCCTGCGTGCGGGCCGCGCGCTGGCTGTCACGCTCCAACGCTTCGACCGCCTCGGTGGTCAGCTCCAGCGCATCGAGCTGGGCGAGCTGGTTTTGGAGAAACGCGAGCTGGTCGGGCGAGAGTTCCGTCTCGTGGGCCAGCCGGTCGCGGTCGGCGAGCAGCTCACGCCACGCGCGGTATTTTTCCTGGTAAGCCGCGAGCGTTTTTTCGGCGCGTCCGAACAGATCGAGCAGCTCAAGCTGGCAGCTCTCCTTTAGCAAGCGGCGCGGCTCGCCGGGACCGTGAAAATCAATCCAGTGTTCGCTGAGCCGGGCGAGTGCGGCGAGCGTGGCGAGGCCGCCATTGACGGTGATCTTGGGTGGCTTGTCGCGCGGGAGGCTGCGCTTGAGGATGAGCACGCCATCCTCGCAGGTGGGTAAATCAAGTTCGCCGAGCAGCGCGTCCATTTTTTTTGTGTTCTCGAAATACAAGCTCGCCTCGACCTCGCACGCGGGCGCTCCCTGGCGGATGATGGTCTTGTCCGCGCGCTCGCCGGCGAGCAGCGACAGCGCGCCGAGGAGGATGCTCTTGCCGGCGCCGGTCTCGCCGGTCACGGCGGTGAAGCCAGCTTCGAAGTCGAGGGCGACCTCGTCGAGCAGCGCCAGATTTTTGATGCGGAGCGATTGGAGCACGGGCGAAGAAAGGCCGAAAGGCCGTGGGACTGAAAGGCTGAAAAGCCCGGAGGGCGCAAATTGGAAAATCGAAGTGCGCCGGGTCATACGCCCCATTTCGCAGATTGCCCCGGCGCGCGGCGCGCGTGAAGCTGGGGCCGTGCGGATCATTGACGCCCATGTCCATCTCTACCCGCCCGAGGCCAACGCCGACCCGGCTGGCTGGGCCGCGGCGCGCGGCGAGGCGCACTGGGCGACGCTCTGCACGCGGCGGCGGCGCGACGGGCGCGCGGTCCAGGGCTTTCCGTCGGCCGACGGACTGTTGCACGAACTCGACGCGGCGGGCATCGAGCGCGCCGTGCTCCTGGGCTGGTATTGGGAAAACGCGGCGACGTGCGCGGAGCAGAACCGTTTTTTTGCGGCCACAGTGCGGGCGCATCCCGACCGGCTGGCGGCGTTTGCCACCGTGCAGCCGGCGGCGGGCCGCGCCGCGTCGCTCGCCGAGGTGCGACGCGCGCACAGCGACGGGCTGGCCGGCCTCGGCGAACTTTCCCCGCACTCGCAAGGCGTTGCGGTGGATGACGAGGGGTGGCACGCGGTGCTCGCACTTGCCGCCGAGCTGCGGCTGCCGGTCAACCTGCATGTGACCGACCCGGCGTCGCGGCCGTTTCCTGGTCGGGTGGAGACACCGCTGGCGGATTTCGCCCGCCTCGCAAAGGCGCATCCGAGCGTGACGTTCATCCTCGCCCATTGGGGCGGCGGACTGCCGCTGGCGGATCTGCCCAACGTGCTTCTCGACACCGCCGCCTCCCCGCTGCTCTACGGCGCGGAAGTATGGGCGCGGGTGGGTCGCGACGTGCCGTCGGAGCGCGTGCTGTTCGGCTCGGATTTTCCGCTCGACCTGTATCCGCGCACGCGGCCCGGCGCGGGGCTGAGGCCGTTCGTCGCGGAGGCGGACGGCAACGTACCTGACGCCGCCGCGCGCGCCGCGCTGTTTTCCGGCAATGCCCGGCGACTGTTCGGCTGGCCGTGAGCGCGTGGCGAATGGAGCACGGCGACTGCGACCCGCTTCAAACGCGCCGGGACGTCGCGTGCCACCTCGAAGCCGACCTGGCGGTCTGGTCCGCGCTTGATCCGGCCATGTTTGGATGCCCCGCCGTGGTCAAAAATCCCCTTTGCAAGTTCGCGTCTTTGCGCTGAGAAAATTCGCCATGACTCCCGAAGCCCGTCTCGCCGAACTCGGTCTCACGCTCCCGGTCTCGCCCGCGTCCGCCGGCAACTACGTCCCAACGGTCCGCACGGGCAGCCTGCTCTTTTGCGCCGGCACCATCTGCGCGCTCGACGGCGCGATGACGCACACTGGGCAGGTCGGCCGCGAGCAGACGGTGCAGACCGGCTACGACTCCGCCCGCGTGTGCGCACTCAACGCGCTCACCAACATCCGTGCCGCGACCGGCTCGCTCGATCGCGTGACACGCGTCGTGATGGTCAGCGGCTTCGTCAACGCTGTCCCCGGCTTTGCCGACAGCCCGGCCGTGATCAACGGTGCGAGCGACCTGCTGGTGGCCGTCTTCGGTGAGGCGGGCAAGCATGCCCGGGCCGCTGTCGCCGTCAGCGGCCTGCCGAAAAACTCCACGACGGAGGTGCAGATTGTGGTGGAGCTGAAGGCATAGGTGGCGGTTCGCCGCCACCCTGAAAGCCTACCGCATCCCAGCCGGCAGCGGGTCAGTATGGTCGGGACGGCTCTCCGAGCCCTCCGCGGTCGCTGCGGAGAGGCGCTCCTCCCTTCCGACGCACGTACCAGACTGACCCACGACCCCTCAGCCCGATTGCTTGCGCCAGTCACGCCAGTCTTGGAGTGTGGCTTCGGTCATAATTGCGGTGGCCTGACGCAGCCATTTTGGCTGGCGCCGCCGCAGGTCGCGGTGCACCGCGCCGACTGCCGCCGGCGTGCCGAGGTGGAGGTTGGCCAGCTCACGGCCCATGGCACGCAGCAGTTTTTCCGTGGCGTGGCCGCGCGGCATCTGCCGCAGCTCGATGCGGCTGCAATAGGGCGAGAGCCGCCGCAACACGCTGCCATTGCTCACCAGGAGAAACGGGTCGGGCGCGCGCACCGCGCCCCGTAAAATTTCCGCGTAATAAATCCGCCGGTCACCGGCCGCCGTCGCGGCCGACGGCAGCAGCGGCTTCGTCTCGCGGGCGATCCAGCCCCCGTGCCATTCGGCCAGCGCCGCGAACCGTGGCCGGCCCAGGCTGCCCAGCCCCGCCTGCCGATGCACCACGCGGAACGCGAGGTCTGGCTCGGGGAGCGCCGCGCGAAGCCGTGCCCGCTCCGCCACCGGCACCCGCTGCGCCGTCGGCAGCGCGGTGAGTTTTTCCCAATAATCTATCGGATCCCGCTCGGCGCCCGTCACCGTCTCGCGCAGCCAACGGTGCCGCTCGGAGAGGACAAAGGGCTCGCCGCCCCGGTCCAGCCCGGCTTGGTAGCCATCCAGGATGTTAGCACAGGCGTCTGCTGGACTGAGTGCGAGCCGATCGGCGGCGAGCGCGAGCACGGCGCTCACGGCGAGGCGCACGAGATCGTTGGTGTAGGGCAGGGGACAGGCCTCGTCGAAATCATTGACGCCCCAGATCAGCCGTCCCTCGGTGTCACGCCACGTGCCGTAGTTTTCCACATGCAGGTCGCCCACCGCGAGCACGACGGGCGCGGTTGCGAGCTCCGGACAAAAAGCCGGGTACGTCTGTGCCCAGCGGTAAAAAGTGGCCCGCAGGAAGGAAAATGCGTCGCCGCCCATCCGGGCGTGCTTCGCCGCGAGGTCGGTGGGAACGAGGCGGATGTGCCCGGCCAGCCATGCCTCGTAGCGCCGCGTGGCCTGCACCATGGTCTGCGGGGTGGCCGTCATCGCGTGGGTTGTGCCGGTGAAAAACGACTCATACCACGGAGCAGAAGGGAGCGGCGGAGGGTTTTCAATCGCCGTCACGCGCGGCCCGCCCGGCCAAAATCCCCTCGACTCGCGGGCCATTTGCGCCGATAGTCCCAGCATGGCCAAGTCCACACGCATGACCCTCTGCTCCTTCTGCGGCAAGTCGCAGGCGGAGGTGAAAAAGATCATCGCGGGTCCGGGTGTCTACATCTGCGACTCGTGCGTGGGTGTGTGCAAGACCATCATTGACCGCGAGACGAAGGCCCCCGCCGTCGAGAACAAGCCGGCGTTCCGTTTCGTCAAGCCGTCGGAGCTCAAGCGTTCGCTCGACGACTTTGTCATCGGCCAGGAGCACGCGAAAAAGGTGCTCTCCGTTGCCGTCTACAACCACTACAAACGTCTCATGTTTGCGGCGGGCCGCACGCCGCGCGGCGAGGGCGAGCTCGCGCCGGAGTTCAACGACGTCGAGGTCGAGAAGAGCAACATCCTCCTCACCGGCCCCACCGGCTCCGGCAAGACGCTGCTCGCGCGCACGCTCGCCAAGATCCTGGATGTGCCGTTCGCCATCGCCGACGCCACCACGCTCACCGAGGCGGGCTACGTCGGCGAGGACGTGGAGAACGTCGTGCTGCGCCTCCTCCAGGCCGCCAGCTATGATGTGAAAAAGGCCGAGTGCGGCATCATCTACATTGACGAAATTGACAAGATCGGCCGCAAAACGGAGAACGTGTCCATCACGCGCGACGTGTCCGGCGAGGGCGTGCAGCAGGCGCTGTTGAAAATTTTGGAAGGCACGACCTGCAATGTCCCACCCCAAGGCGGCCGCAAGCACCCGAACCAGGAATACGTGCAGGTCAACACGGCCAATGTGCTCTTCATCTGTGGCGGCGCGTTTGTCGGACTCGACTCGATTGTCCAGCGTCGCCTCGGACGGCGCAGCGCGGGTTTTGCCGCCATCGAGGCGCAGCGGCAGGAGACCGCCCCCGACGCGGAGCAGCTGATGAAATCCCTCGAGCCGGAGGACCTCATCCGCTTCGGCATGATCCCGGAGTTCATCGGGCGGCTGCCGGTCGTGTCGGTGCTCGATCCGCTGCAAGTGGCCGACCTGGAGAAAATTTTGGTGAAAACCAAGAACGCGATGGTGAAGCAATACGCCAAGCTCTTCGCGATGGATGGGGTGCGGCTGAAGTTCACGCCCGACGCCGTGAAGGCCATCGCCCGGAAGGCCGTCGAGCTGAAGACCGGCGCGCGCGCCCTTCGCGCCATCATGGAAGGCCTGATGCTGGAGGTGATGTTCGACCTGCCGCAGCGCGACGACGTGGCCGAGGTGGTGATTGACGCCGCCGTGGTCGCCGGCACCCGCAAGCCCACACTCCGCAAGGTGGAGAAAATCGAGAAGCCCGAGCCGGGGCAGGACGCGGCGTGAGAGGGCGCGGTCTTTCGGGGGCCGGACAAATGAAAATCACGGCGAAGATCCTGTTCGCATTGTCATTGGTTTTCTCCGTCGTGACCTTCTATGTGCTGTGGAGTTCGGGGCCACGCGCCGCGAACGATTATCGGGAAATCATGAATTATGTCGGGAGCGTTGAAAAGGCGGGTTTTAAGCAGAAGGAGTTCGATGATTTTGCATTGAGAAGGACGCTGCTGCAGAAGGATATTTTCTTGGACACCGCCATCGCGCGGTCAC
>CAIQBC010000092.1 GCA_903869955.1 uncultured Opitutia bacterium | reverse complement strand
GAACCCGCACGCCGGCGAGGCCGGGCTGCTCGGCAGCGAGGAGCGCGATGTGATTGACCCGATCCTCGACGGGTTGCGCGGCGCGTTTCCCGGCCTGTCGCGCACGCAGCCGGGCGACACCGTGTTCGCGCGCGCGCTCCGGGGCGAGTTCGACGTGATCGTCGCACTCTACCACGACCAGGGGCTGGGGCCGCTGAAGACGGTGGACTTCGACGAGGCCGTGAACGTCTCGCTCGGCCTGCGCCATGTGCGGACGAGCCCCGACCACGGCACGGCGTTCGGCATCGCGGGGCAGGGCAAGGCCAGCGCGCGCAGTTTCACCAACGCCGTCGAGGTGGCACGCAGGCTGGTGTTGCGCCGCGCGGCGAAGCAAACCCCGTCCACCCCATGAAAACGAAAACCGTCCTCCCGGCCCTGCTCGCCCTCAGCATCACGGTCGCCTCGGTCGCAGGCAGCGCGTGCTTCACGGCCATGGCGATTGATTCAGCCCGGACGCAAACCGAGATCCACGCCCCCGCGTTGCGCGTGCAGCATTGTTACCTCAACGACCGGCAGCAGCTCGTGGTGGTGGTCGAGGGCGGAGTGTGGCAGCAAGGCAATCCTCGATCAACCCCGCACGCGCCCATGTCCTTTGCGCTGGACTTGCTGGCGTTGGCGAAGGAACGGGCCAAAGCGGGCGGGATACCCACTTTGCCGCAAACGATTTTAAAACCCGGTGTACCCGAGGCGGATTTTTTGCAACGGGGGGGCTATCGGGAGATCGTTTTCAGCGAACAGCGTGATGCTTTTGCCAAGGCGGTGCCGCCGCCGGAAGCCTCCACCCAGGCCCGGGTGGAAGTGATCTATCAGGGAGGCGTTCCCATGCAGCCGAATTTGCCCGCCTCAGACTATGTGGGCATCCATCCCGTCCTCAAAGTCCACGACGTGCCGGGCGCAGGCGAGGTGGCTTTCTCCATTGCTGATATTAACACCCGGCACCACTTCGGCTCGCTGCTGCTGGTGCCGCTCGCCGTGCCGCTCGATGTCGTCACCTCGCCGCTCCAGCTTATCTTCCTGCTGACCTACAAAGGAGGCTGAACTCTCCCGCGCGGCTTGCGTCGGCCGCACCACCGGCTTTGCTGCCACCATGACCTCCGTCACCACGGCCAACGCGCCGCCCGCCCCCGCCGCCCTGCCCGACGGCGTACGCGTGGGCAATGAGCTGCTCGTGCGCCTCACCGCCCCGGCAGGCGCAAAAGTCGCCGCGCTGGTCGCGCGCGAACGAACGGGCGAATTCCTGCGCGTCGCCATCAGCGGCGGCGGCTGCAACGGCCTCAGCTACAAGCTGCGCTTTGCGCCGGAGCCGCGACGGGGTGACATACTCGTCGCGACCGGCGGCGCACGCGTGCTGGTGGACACAAAGACCGCGCTCTACCTGCGCGGCACGGAGGTGGATTACTCGGACCGGATGATTGGCGGTGGGTTCAAGTTCACCAACCCCAACGCCAAGGCGAGCTGCTCCTGCGGTGAGAGCTTCAGCGTGTGAGCCGACCAACCGCACGGGACCGGGCGGCGGGCCAATGCACGGATGGTTTAAGCAGGAAGCCAGGAACCCATGAAACGGAGGCGGCTGAAAATCTCGGAGCGACAGGGCCGGGCCGGCACCCCCACACGGTTTTCGGTATTCGCTGATGCTTGGTTTCCGAACGACCTGCTTTTAATTTCTCATCCGCTCCTGGCCGCACCGCGGGCGAGCGAGCCACCCTCGACCCATTCGCCCTCGACCATCTCAATCCGCGGGTTGACCGGGATGCCAAGGTCGCGGTTCGTGATGCGCGCGGCCAACAACTCCACGGCCCAAGCGCCCATCAGCGGCTGATTTTGCTGCAGGCCTGAGAATCCCGCACCCGCCAAAATCTGGCTGAGCACCGCAACGCCCAGTTGGTCCGGCACGCGCACCAAGTTGCGCCGCAGCACCGCCCGCAACTCGGCGACCTGGTCATAGAGGTGGACAAACACCAACACGTCGGGCCGTTCGCGCCCGAGCCACGTCAGCAGCGGTTTTTCCTCAACGCGCTCCATCAGATGCACGGGCAGTGCCCGCCCCGGGCCGAGCCGGTGCTCGCACCAACCGAGGTAGGCGGCGGTGTGGGCATGGCCGCTGCGCGCCTCCTCGTAGCGCCCAAGCACAAGGCCGGGCCGCCGATAGCCAAGCTGATAGACGCGTTGGAGCACGTTGACGGTGTCGTTGTAAAAATGACTGGTCACACGGTGCAGCGGCGTGCGGATGCTCAGGCCTACAGTCACAATCGCGTGGGCGTCGAGCTCGGCGGGGAACTCCTGGTCCAGGTCCGGGCTGCCGAAGCTCAGCAGCCCCTCGATGCCGCGCGCATCGAGAATGCTCCGAAACCGCCGGTAGGTCATGCCCGGTGCGCGCAGCCAGAGCGGCTCCAGCCGGTACCCCAGTTCGTCGGCGCGGCGGCGCATGCCCTCGTAGATGCGGGTGAGATGCCGTGAAGTCTCCCACGGCCGCGGGCTGTCGTAGAACGAGATGACGCCGAAACACGCCTGCTGCCGCACCGCACGAGGGCGGCGCAGGTGCGTCATCATGGCGACGACCTTCGCATCGGGCCGGTAGCCCTCCCGCTCGGCGAGCGCGCGCACGCGCTTGCGGGTCGCGGCGGACACCTTCGGGCTGCCGCGCAACGCGAGCGAGACCGCCGAGGGCGAAAGCTGGGCCAGCCGGGCGAGGTGGCGGACGTTCATGGGGTAAACTGTTGACTGGAAATTTTGGGCAACCGCAAGCCGTCAGCGGCCTTGGACTTTCCTGGACACCGCTTGACGCCAAGTTGGTAGGGACGTCACTCCGTGGCGTCCGCGGACGGCTCGGAGAGCCGTCCCTACCTTTGGGATTCAGATTTAAAATGCGTCTCTCCCCAAGCTCCCGGCTCATTTTATCCGTGGCAATCCTCCCAATTCGTGGTTAACTCAGCCTTTTCCATGACGCTCACATCCGAACAAAAGGTTACCGTCGCCGCCTGGCTCGCCGCCGGCGACAATCTCTCTGCGGTCCAGAAAAAACTTCGCGAGCAGTTCGGCCTCGCCCTGACCTACATGGATGTCCGCTTCCTGGTGGACGATCTCAACCTCCAGATCAAAGACCCGCCCCCCAAGCCCGAGCCCGCCAAACCGGCTCCTCCGCCCAATGCGGGCGGGACGCCCCCCGCCGGCGCCCCAGCCCCCGGGAAAAAGGGTTTCATCGAAAAGGCGAAGGAAAAGCTCGGTCTCGGCGGCGGCGAGTCCCCCGCACCCTCCGCTGACGGCGACCTGGCCGAGGCCCCGCTCGCCGGGACCAGCACGGTGAAAGTCGCCGTGGACAACGTCACCCTCATACCCGGCGCTGTCGCCAGCGGCACGGTGACCTTCAGCGACGGTGTGACCGGCAAATGGATCGTGGACCAATACGGCCGCCCCGGCTTCACCGAGGTCAGCCAGCCCGGCTACCGGCCCACGCCCGCCGACAGCCAAGCCTTCATGCAAGTCCTCAGCGCCGAGCTGCAGAAAAAAGGGTTCTAAACCATCGGGTAGACGTCCGGCCTGGGTTGGCCCGGTGCATCGTTTCCTCTCATCACGTGTCCCCGCAGTCCATGCCCGCGCCCCGGCCCAAGGATCCCCTGCACGGCGTCACGCTGGAGCAATTGGTCACCGCGCTCGTCGCAGCGCACGGCTGGGCGGAGCTCGCGCGGCTGGTGCCAGTGCGCTGCTTCCAGTTCGACCCGAGCATCAAGTCGAGCCTCACCTTTCTCCGCAAAACCCCGTGGGCCCGGGCCAAGGTCGAGGGGCTTTACTGCCGGCTCACACCGCCGCCAGCCGGGAGCAGTGGGAGATAACCCGTCGTCTCCGCGACGTGTTTTCCTGGTCCCGACACGCTCACACGCCGAGCTTCCGGGCCGTCACGGTGATGGAGCCGTTGTTTTCCAAAATGGCATAATGCACCTCAGCAATGGACGAGCAGCCGGCCTGCCGCAGGGCGGCGTTGAGTTCATGGTGCGTGAGCTGCGCGTGGGCCATGACCTGCTCAAACAGCCGGCCGTTGTGGATGAGCACCTCCGGCTGCCCCTCGATCCAACGCTCCAGCTTCTTGCTCCGAAATGTCAGATAGCCGACAAAATAGTTGAGGGTGATGAGCGTGCTGGCCGAAATTATGCCGGCGAGCACGGAGTTGTCCCCGCCGTTCATCGCATTTTGCACCGCGTTGGACAGCACCAGCAGCAGCACCAGATCAAACGGGGCCAACTGGCCGATCTGCCGTTTCCCGCTGAGGCGGAGCACGGCGATGAGAAAAACATAAACCATGACGGAGCGAATGATCAGCTCCCACCACGGGACAGAGAGGGTCCACATGAGCCGCGAAGGTGGAGATAATCCGGCGGAAGTCCACCCTGCTTCCCCGGCCAAGCCTCCATTCGCCAAGATTTCTCCGCGCCGCGTGCCCACCGGATATTGCATGACCGACCCGCCCCGCCAAGGCCTGCGGGGATTTCCGTTGACCGGCCGGGCGGGGTCAGGCTTAACGACCCCTCGTCCAAAATCCGGAGAGGTGGCAGAGTGGTCGAATGCGCGCGCTTGGAAAGCGCGTATAGCCGCAAGGCTATCGGGGGTTCGAATCCCCCCCTCTCCGCCAGTTTCGTAACTGGCTGCTATGACGAGATAATCATTGAATCGGTGGTCTCGGATACCCTCAAGTGACAACGCAGGTGACAACACGAACGCCGATAACGGCGAGAGTTTTGAGGGTTTTAGGCCATCGCTTTTGTGGCGATCTTCACCGCCCATCAACCGGTTCGCCGACCACACCGGGCCGGCGTCCCGCCCCCTTCATTTCTTTTAGCCCGTCTAATTGCTCCGCCCTCATTCAGGCCGGCTCAGATCCGCACCCAGGTCTGCGGGTCGGGTTCGATGGTGGCGTCATTGGGTTCCGGCGGCGGGGCGTCTTCCGCCAACTTGGGGGCGGGGTCGTAGGCCCGCACTTGGCCTTTGAAGTTGTCCAGGCGGAAATGCCCGGCGTCGGCCGTGAGGGTGAGCGAGTCTTTGTTTGGGTAACCTCCGTCCTCATCCTCCTGACTCCCGGCTCCTGACTCCCTGCCGCGTACGCGGCGGCCCCTCCTCGGATCAATCTCCTCCATGGGAGTGCCCCACGGTCTGGTGCTCCTGTTGCGGCAGGGCGATGTTCTCCCCACGCAGCCGGCGAAACATGCGCTTCCCCCTCGAGCCCGCCCCAGATGCCCCGCAACGTGGCCTGGGTGGCACCATAGTCGTCGTGCTCGGCATAAACCCGTATTCGGACTGATCGCTGGGCGGACGAATGCCAACGATCAAGGCGGCAACCGGGTTTAACTTGTCGGCGGCCGGAAGCCGCAATTCGTCTTCCCGAAGGCTGACACTTTTCTGCGGCAGGCTTGACCTGCCTCCTTCTTTGCCTCCCACTCAGACCAGTTCATTCCACCCCGATTCCGTGAAGGACCAAATAATCACATTGAAAGGACCCCCTATGACCCGCGCCCCATTCGCACTCACTCTATGCGCCGCCTTGGCGGCACCGTTCCTGGCATTTGGCGCAGCACCCGGACCCGCACCCGCACCGCAAACGCCCGGGGTCGCGGCAGCATCCGAGGGCACCCCCACCGCACCGGCGACAGCGCCCGGCGCAGGAGGCCGTCGTGGTGGTCGCGGAGCGGGCGGCGGTGGCCCTGCCGTGCGGATTGAGCCGCTCGCCGATGCCGTCGAAGTCGAACTGACACCCCCGCTCGACAAGGAGCAGGGCAACTTCAAGAACAAACCCAAGACCGTCTGGCGGGACGTGAAGGACATTGAGGTGAAGGAAGGCATCCCCCGCGGCAAGGTCATTGCTTTTAACGCTCCGCCAACGCTGGCAGCGGCCGCCGCTCCCGCCGCTGACCCCGCGACTGCTCCCACCGTAGCACCAGGCGACGCCCCAGCGGGCGGACGCGGCGGTCGTGGCGGGCGCGGTGGTGGTAGCCGTGCGTGCTGGGTCTATATTCCCGCCGGATACAAGGAAGGTGACGTGCTCCCCTTCATGGTTGATCACGACGGCCGCGCCGACGCCGTCGTCCAGGTGCAGCTCATCGCCGCGATGGACATCCTCATCGCCGAAAAGAAGATCCCGATGATGGCCGCCGTCTTCATCGCCCCGGTGAGCCGCTCCCCGGAATATGACACGGTCTCGGGCGTCTATGCCGACTACCTCGAAAAAATAGTCCTCCCGCTCGCCGAAAAAACCGGCAACCTCAAACTCACCAAGGACCCCGACGCCCGCGGCGCGATCGGCCAATCGTCCGGCAGCCCGGCCGCCTTCGGCATGGCCTGGTTCCACACCCCGGCGTTCAACCGCATCATCAGCTACTCCGGCTCCTGGACCCAACTGCAAAAATCCGCAACCGCGCCCAAGGGCGCGCAGGAATATCAGGACTCCCTGATCCCCAACACCGAGAAAAAGCCCATCCGCATCTGGATGGAAGTCGGCTCCGATGACCTCAACAACCAGTTCGGCGACTGGCGCATTCAAAATAACGCCTTTGCCAATGCCCTCAAGGCCAAGGGCTACTCTTACCAGTTCCTCTGGTCCGAAGGGGCTATGCACGTCGAAGCCGGCGTGGAAAAGCAGACCATGCTGGAAGCCGTGGAATGGGTCTGGAAAACCTACAAGGCGAAGTGACCGTTCGGAGTTCCGTCCTCCGGCGGGAGAGGGGGAATCCGCGAGCACCCGCCGATGATCTGTCATGACGCGAGCCCCACCTTGCATTATCAGTATGCGGACAAAGACGGCGTTTTTGTGACCGAAATCGTGGTACACCCGACGACCTAAAATAAGACCGCCCGGCCAGCCGACCCAAACGGTCTGGCCACCCAACCGGTTCTTGGGTTTGCGCCCCGCGGGGAAAAAGGAGACGGTGAGACCATGAAAAAATTTCTTTTCGGATTGTTACTGGGTTTCTCGGTGCCGTTGGCCGGGACCTATTTTTTCGTGATTCTCGGCGGCATGCCGGTTGCAACCAAGGGCAGCCCGCTGCCGCTGGAGAGATTTCTTGCGAAAAAGGCCTTGCACAAGGCAATGGATCCAGAGGCGGGACATCCGTCCCCGCTGCCGGCCAGCGAGGCGAACTTGCTCGCGGGCGCCAAGGTGTATCAGGCCCAATGCGCCGTCTGCCACGGCCGGCTCGGGCAACCCGAAAGCGCAATCGCCAAGGGCATGTTCCCCCATCCTCCGCAATTGCTTCCGCCAAAGAAGGGCGTGACCGACGACCCCGTCGGCGCCACCTTTTGGAAGGTGAGAAACGGCATTCGCCTGACCGGCATGCCGGGTTTCGAAAACAGCCTGTCGGACGACGAGATGTGGCAGGTGAGCATACTGCTCCGGCAAGCCGACAAGCTGTCCGCCCAGATTCAGCAGGCATTGCAGTGAAGAGGGCGGCCCTGACATCTGCTCCGCCAACAGGCCTCTCCGAGGCGACCGCAGATGATGGGATGATCCGTTAAGCCAACCCTCCGGGCTTCATCCGCGAGTTCCTGGGAATTTCCCAGGCCTCAACCCGCACCCGCGCGCCAGTCGAGCAACTCGAGCTGGAGGAGCTTGCGGCCGTTGAAAAAGTTCCACGCCAGCTCGACCGCGAGGTCGAGCGGCACGCCGGTCGGCGGCAAATGCGCGGCCTGCTGCCAGGCGACCCCATGGTGGCGACGGCCTTTGCCGTCCTCAAACGTGAAGCGGAAATGCCGCTCCTTGAAAACCTCCGGCGGACGGCGCAGCACCACGCCTCGCAGGCCAAACACCGGCTCGGGGTTGGCCTGCCCAAACGGGTGCAGCGTGGCAAGTTCGTCCATGAGCGGCTCGCCGATGTCCTCGGGCGCGAGCCACGCGGCGATCTCAAGCGAGGGCTCGCCAAGGCCGGTGCCGGTGGCCGCACGGACGGCAGCGGCGAAGCGGCCGCGAAATTGCTCCAACTGCGCCGGCATGAGCGCAACGCCGACGGCCATCGGGTGCCCGCCCCAACTGCCAAGCAGGTCGGCGCAGGTACCGAGCACGTCAATGAGGTTGAGCCCGTCCACGCTGCGGCCGGAGCCCTTGGCGAGGCCGTTCTCGTTGCCGAGCACGATGCAGGGGCGGTGGTATTTGCGGGTGACGCGACCGGCAACGATACCGACCACCCCGGGGTGCCACGCCTCGCTATGGAGCACGATGGCGGGCTGGTCGGCAAACTGCGTCTCGATCATGCGCTCGGCCTCGATGGTGATCTGGCGCTCAATGTCCTGCCGCTCGCGGTTGAAGGTGTCGAGCTGGCGCGCGGTTTCGTAGCAAAACGCGTCGTCGGCGCTGAGCAGCAGCTCGACGGCGACGGCGGCGTCGGCCAGGCGGCCGCTGGCGTTGATGCGCGGGCCGAGGCGGAAGGAGATGTCGGCCGGCTGCAGCTCGGCGTCGAGGCGCACGCCGGCCACCTGCATGAGCGCGCGCAGACCAGGGCGCACGGCGGTCTGGATGTGGGCGAGGCCGTGGCGGGCGAAGACGCGGTTCTCGCCGGTGAGGGGCACGAGGTCGGCCACGGTGCCGAGCGCGACGAGATCGAGCCAGTCGCGCAGCTTGAGGCGCAGCGCAGCGGGATGGTTCTCGGCGCGGAGGAGCTTGAGCAGGCCGTGCGCGAGCTTGAACACAAGTCCGACGGTGCAGAGATTGCGCCACGCCTCGTCGCCCTCGCGCGGGTGCGCGTGCGGGTTGATGAGCAGGCCGGAGACGGGGGGCGCGTCCTTCGAGCGGTGGTGGTCAATGATGAGCACGTCCACCCCCTGCGCACGGAGCCATGCGACCTCGTCGTGCGCATTGGTGCCGCAGTCAAGCGCGATGAAGAGGCCGGGCTTGCCGCCCTCAAACGCACGGTCAATCGCGCTGCGCGAAAGGCCGTAGCCGTCCTCCATGCGGCGTGGCACGATGAAGCGCGGCTTCAGGCCGAAGTGGCGCAGCACGCTCACGATGAGCGTCGTGCTCGTCACGCCGTCCACGTCATAGTCGCCGAGCACGACGATCTCCTCGCGCGCCGCGATGGCCGCACGGAGCCGGATGGCGGCGTCCTGGAGGTTGGCGAGGAGAAAGGGGTCACCCAGCTCGGCGAGCGCGGGCCGGAGGAAACGGGTCACGCTGCCCACGTCGGTCGCGCCCTGCCGGAGCAGGAGCGTGGCGAGGACGGGACTGACGCCGGCGGCGTGGTTGAGCGCGGCGACCGTGGCAGGGGCGGGCGGGTGGTGGTTCCAGCGCATGGCAGGGAGGCGGCTCCGGGATGGCACGCTGCGCTAAGCAACGGGTTTCCAGGCCGGGCGGGGACGCGCCGGAAGGCGGCGCGTGCCACCGTTTATTCCGAGGCCTTGCTGGAGGCCGTCCACTCGTAGACCGGCGTGGCGTCGGCATGCGCCTCGACGTGTTTCCGGTCGCCCTTGTGCCACCAGTAGAAGACCTGCGCGGCGACAAAGATGGCCGAGAAGGTCGAGGTGACGATGCCGACGAGGAACGTGAACGCGATGTCGCGCAGCACGCCGCCGCCGAAGGCCCAGAGCGCGAACGCGGCGAGGAACGTGGTCGTGGACGTCTTGATGGTGCGGGCGAAAACTTTGCGGATGGCGTCGTTGACCACGTCGCTCAGCTTGCCGGTCGGGTTCAGCTTCAGCTCCTCACGGATCCGGTCAAAAACGACGACCGTCTCATTGATCGAGTAACCGGCAATACACAGGATGGCGGCGACCATCGGGGCGGAGAACTGGTGCCCAAAGATGACGAAGACACTGATCGTCATCAAAATGTCGTGCAGGATGGAGACCATCGCAGCCACGCCAAAGCCGAACTCGAAGCGAAACGCGATGTAGAGCAGGATGACCGCCATCGAGATGATGACCGCCTTGAGCGCATTCACGAGAATCTCCGAGCCGATGGACTTCCCGAGCTGGCTCTGGCCGAGCTTCTCGACGCCAGCCGAGGGAAACGCCTTTTCAATCGCGGCAAAGGCGGCCGCGCCCTTGCCCTCGGCGGTCTCCAGCTTGACCTGCTCGCGGCCGCCGCCCGCCACGCTGACAGTGGTGACACCGAGGTCGGTGATGCCGGCGGCCTTGACGGCGTCGCGGATCCGGGCGGTGTCGGGGGCCGACTGCTTGAACGCGAGGGTGATCTCGTCGCCACCCTTGAAGTCGCGGCCGAAGATCGCGTTGCCCTGCGACAGCACATAGCTGAAGCCGACGACCACGAGCAGGCCGGAGGCGATGATCGCGGGCTTGCCATAGCGCACAAAGTCGAGGCGGACGTCCTTGAGCAGCGGACGCATGAGGAATTTTTTCACCGCGCCAGACTCGACCGCCAGCTCCATGAGCAAGTGGCCGGTGATGAGCACGGAAAACAGCGTCGAGCACACGCCGATGGCGAGCGTCACGCCGAAGCCCTTGATCGGGCCGGCGCCAAACTCGATCATCACGGCGCAGATGATGAGCTGCACGAGGTGCGCGTCGAGGATGGTCGTGAGCGCCTTGGTGAAGCCGCTCTGGTTGGAGGTGGCGAGCGTCTTGCCGGCAGCCAGCTCCTCGCGCATGCGCTCGAAGATGAGGATGTTCGCGTCCACCGCCATGCCGATGGTGAGCACGATGCCGGCGAGGCCGGGGAGCGTGAGCGTCGCGCCGAGGTTGGCCATGACGCCGAAAATGATGAGGATGTTCACCAACAGGCTGAGCAGCGCGATCACGCCGCCGAAGGTATAAACCACGAGCATGAACACCGCCACGAGGCCGACGGCGATGGCGGTCGAGGTCTTGCCGCTTTCAATGGCGTCCTGCGCGAGCGAGGGGCCGACGGCGGTCTGATCGAGCACGGTGAGCTCGGCATCGAGCGGGTTGTTGAGCACACTCTTGAGCTCGAAGGCGGCGCGCTGGTCAAAATTACCGCTGATCGAGGCCTCACCGTTGAGAATCGGCTCCCGGATGACGGGCGCAGAATGCAGCTTGCCGTCGAGCACAATGGCGAGCGGCTTATGGACAATGGCGGTGGTCAGGGCGGCAAAATCTTTGGCCCCTTGGGCGTTGAGCCGGAGGCTGACGGCAAAACCGTTCATATTTGAAGTGACGTTGGCCTGCGCCACCGCCTCGCCCGTCATCTCCGGCCGCCTTTTAATGACATAATAGACGGGCGGATTGGTCCCGTTGTCATCCTCCTCGACGAGCACCTCGTAATCGGGGGGCACACTGTCAGCGGCTGGCGGCTGCATTTGCGGCGCGATCAGGTCGGAGACGAGACGAAACTCGAGCTTGGCCGGACGGATGACCTCGCGAATGAGATCGGGGTTGTCGTTGAGATTCTCCCCCGGAAGCTGCACTTCGATGCGGTTGTCGCCGACGGCACGGATGAGCGGTTCGGTGACCCCGAGGCTGTTGATGCGCTGGTCAATGATGCGGATGGCCGTCGCGAGCGTCTCGGGTGGAACCTTGTTGCCGTCCTTGGCGTGAAGCTCAAGGGTGACCGCGACGCCGCCGTTGAGATCGAGGCCGAGCTGAACGCGGCCCTTGGCCTGGCGCTGGAGCTCGCCGAGCAGCAGCGTATTGCGCTTGTCAATGTTCCGAAGCGACGAGCCGAGATCAATGTCGGGAAAAAACGCCGAGAGATCGAGCTGGCGCTCGTGGCCGAGCTGGCGCAGGGCGACGAGCACGCTGGGTGTGGCCTTCGGGTCGGCCTTGACGCGGGCACGGGCGTCGGTGAGCAACGAGGCGAAGGTGATTTTCTGGCTGGCGGCCGGCGGAGGGGCGATGCCGGGTGGCGGCGCCGGGGCGGCCGGGGTGATGCTGGCGAGGGCGTGGGTGCTGAGGAACTCGTCGAAGTCGCGATTTTTCAACGGCACCAGCTCATAGCCGGCCCAGGCCATGAGGACGAGGGTGAGGACGATTTTCCAGGCGTGGCGCTGCCAGAGGTTGCTAGTGGGCATGGTGGATTTTGGTTAAGTGGTTGGGGGCCGGCGGCGGACAAACGGCACACAGCCCGCGCGGCCCAGGCGCGGGGCCCGGGCGCGAGGAGAGGTCACTTCTTGTCGGCGGCCTGCGACTTCACGACGGTCTGCACGAAGCTCTTGCCGACCTCGACCTTGGTGTTCTCGGCGATGCGGACGATGAAACGGTCCTCCTTCACGCTGGTGATGACGCCGACAATGCCGCCCGTCGTGATGATCTCGTCGCCCGCCTGGAGGGCGGCAAGCATCTTGCCGTGTTCCTTCTGCTTTTTCATCTGCGGGGCGAAAAAGAGAAAATAGAAGGCCCCCGCGATCAGCAGCGGGAACAGATAGCCAATGGCTCCCGGCGGCTGGGCGGCCGTGCTCCCGGCGGGCGTGGCGGCACCGGCGGCGGGTGCCGGGGTCTCGGCGAGAAGGAGGCGGAAGGAGGAGAGGGCCATATTGGGGATTGCGTGTTGAGGGTTTTGAAAAAAGAAACGGGTACTCAACCGAGTCCACCCCCGCCTATGCAAGCCTTAACCCGTTCCGCGCCCGGCCCTCGTTTTCCGCCTTGAAAAGCAAATCCGCCTCCTCGTGGTCCGCCGCCCAGTCCGAAGAGCTCTACGGCTTCAAACGCTGGGGCGCGGGGCATTTCGGCGTGGACACCGCCGGCTTTGTCGAGGTGCAACCGCTCGCCGACGGCCGTGCCATCCGCCTGATGGACGTGGTCAAAGAGGCGACCGAGATGGGCCTGAAGGCCCCGCTGGTGGTGCGGTTTCAGGACCTGCTCCGCCACCGCGTCGTGCAGCTCAACGAAGTTTTTCTCCAGGCCATCAAGGAAGAGGGCTACAAGGGCGGCTATCGCGGCGTGTTTCCCATCAAGGTCAACCAGCTCCGCGAGGTCGTCGAGGAGGTCGTCGCCGCCGGCCGGGACTATCATTACGGCCTGGAGGCCGGCTCAAAGCCCGAGCTGATGATTGCGCTCGCCATGCACGAGGGCGGCCAGCGCCTCATCATTTGCAACGGCTACAAAGACCACGACTACATCCGCCTCGCGCTCCTCGGCCGCAAGCTGGGCAAGAAAGTCATCCTCGTCGTCGAGCAGCTCTCCGAACTCGATGAGATCATCCGCCTCGCCGCCGAGACGGGCGTGAAGCCGCTCATCGGCCTGCGCGCCAAGCTCCAGACGCGCGGCGAGGGCAAGTGGGCGACCTCGACCGGCGACAACGCCAAGTTCGGCCTCAACACCGCCGAAATCCTGTTCGCCGTCGAACGGCTTCGCGCCGCCCACCTCAAGTCCGCGCTGCGCCTCGTGCATTTCCATGTCGGCTCGCAGGTGCCGAACATCCTCACGATCAAGAATGCCGTGGTCGAGGCCGCGCGGTTTTACTGCCAGCTCGCGCAGATGGGTTTCCCGATGGGCTACCTCGACGTGGGCGGCGGCCTGGGCATTGATTACGACGGCTCCCGCACCAACTTCGAGTCCTCGACCAACTACTCGATGGACGAATACGCCCGCGACGTCGTCCATAACATCAAGGAGATCTGCGCCAGCGCCGGCGTGCCCGTGCCCGACATCGTGAGCGAGTCCGGCCGCGCGGTCGTTGCGCCGCATTCGATGCTCGTCGTCGAGGTCTTCGAGCGCATCAACAAGCGCGAGTCGCTCGGCCAGCAGCACCGCCCCCGGGAGAAGCACAAGGTCGTCACCGACCTTGAGGCCATGCTGAAAAACAAACCCCGGCTCGGCCGGCTCGAGCGCTTCCACGACGCGGTGCAGAAAAAGGAGGAGGCGTTCTCCCTCTTCAACCTCGGCTACCTCGACCTCGAAAACCGGGCCGCCGCCGAGCAGATCTTCTGGCAGATTTGCGAGGAGATCGGCCGCGAGACCGACCGCACCGGCTATGTGCCCGAGGAGCTGCGCGACCTGAAAAAACTCCTCGCCGACCAATATGTCGGCAATTTCTCGGTCTTCCAGTCGCTGCTCGACCATTGGGCCCTCAAGCAGCTCTTTCCCATCGCCCCGCTCCACCGTCTCCGCGAAAAGCCCACCGTCAACGCCACCCTCGCCGACATCACCTGCGATTCCGACGGCAAGATCGCGAGCTTCATCGACCTGCAGGACACGAAGGACTATCTGAACCTGCACCCGCTCAACCGCCACCCCTACTACCTCGGCATCTACCTGACTGGCGCCTACCAGGACATCATGGGCGACCTGCACAATCTCTTCGGCCGCGTCAACGAAGTCCACGTCTTCCTCGAGGACGACGAGCCCAACGGCTACTACATCGAGGAGGCGCTGGCCGGCTCCCGCATCGCCGACGTGATCGAGGGCGTGCAATACCAATGGGAGGAGCTCTGCCGCCGCGTGAAGACCCAGATCGACCACGCCACGAAGAAGGACCTGATCAAACCCCGCGAAGGGGTGCGCCTGGTCGAGTTCTACGAGTCGCAGATGCTGGCCAAGACCTACCTGAATATCGTGCCGAAGGCACCGGCGCGCGCGAAGCGGAAGTAGGGCCCATCCGCGCCCGCCCGTCCCTCACGGCTTCCTCTACGCCAGCAGCCAGGCATAAAGCTCCGGGCTGGCGTAGGTTTCGGTCCACGCATCGTGCCCGCCTTCGGGATAGACCGTGAGACAGGCGTTGCCACCGGCGGCATTGACGGCATCCACGTAAGCCTGCGCCTGGCGCAGCGGCACGACCGGATCCTTGCCGCCATGGAAGGCCCGGATGGGGATACCTTTCAGCCGGCCAGCCAGTGCGGCGCTGAAACCACCGCCGCACACCGGCACGAGGGCGGCATAGCGCTGCGGATTGTAGATCGCCGCCTCCCAAACCCCGTACCCGCCCAGGCTGAGACCGGTGAGATAAATTCTTTGGGGGTCGACCTGGTAGCGTTTGGCCACCAGCCCCACGAACTCATCCACTTCGGGCCCCGACCAGAGCAAACCGTCGGGGCATTGGGGCGAGACCAGAATGAACGGAAAAGTTTTCCCCTTGGCCACCAGTGTAGAACGCCGGCTATACGTCGAGGTCGGCGCCAACTAGAACCCGTGTCCGCTTTGGCTGGGTTTTAAGTCGGAGT
>CAIQBC010000091.1 GCA_903869955.1 uncultured Opitutia bacterium | reverse complement strand
CTCGCTACCCGCTGCCCGCTACCCACAAATTTTAACCCATGTCCCTCCTCGAAGTCAAAATTCCCCCGATGGGCGAGTCCATCAGCACCGGCGTGCTCGCCAAGTGGCACGTGGCCGACGGCGCGTTGGTCAAAAAAGACCAGCCGCTCTTCGAACTGGAGACCGACAAGATCACCAGCGAGGGCGTGGCCGAGGCGGCCGGGGTGATCACCTTCAAGGTCGCCGCCGGCGCCGAGGTGAAAATCGGGCAGGTCGTCGCCACGATTGATGCAGCGGCCAAGGCTGCCGCCGGTGCGGCGGCACCCTCGTCACCGGCCGCTGCGCCCGCCAAGGCCGCCGCGAAAGAGCCGGCCGTCGCCGAACCCAAACCCGCCGAGCCGGCAAAGCCAGTCGCTCCGGTGGCGGCCGCTCCGGCCAGGGAAGCCGTTGCTCCGGCCAGGCCTGCTCCGATGGCAGTTCCTGCCGCCGCGCCCAAGGTGGCGGTTGCGCCCGGCGTGCGCCAGACGCGTCGCAAGCTCTCCCCGCTCCGCCAGAAAATCGCCCAGCGGCTCGTCAGCGCGCAGCACGAGGCCGCGATGCTCACCACGTTCAACGAGGTGGACATGTCCGGCGTCATCGCCCTGCGCACCAAATATCAGGACGACTTCGTGAAGAAAAACGGCGTGAAGCTCGGCTTCATGTCGTTCTTCGTCCGCGCTGTCGTCCACGCGCTCAAGGAGGTCCCTGCCCTCAACGCCCAGCTCGACGGCGACCATGTCGTCGAGAACCACTACCACGACATCGGCGTCGCCGTCTCGACCGAGAAAGGCCTCATGGTGCCCGTCATCCGCGACTGCGACACGCTCGGCATGGCCGACATCGAGAAAGCCATCGCCGATGCCGCCAAGCGCGCCCGCGAAAGCAAGATCACGCTCGCCGACCTTGAGGGCGGGGTGTTCACGATTACCAACGGCGGCATCTTCGGCTCGATGCTCTCGACGCCCATTCTCAATCCCCCGCAGAGCGGCATCCTCGGCCTGCACGCCATCAACGAGCGGCCCATCGCGGTCAACGGGCAGGTCGTCATCCGTCCGATGATGTATCTGGCGCTGAGCTACGACCACCGCCTCGTGGACGGCAAACAGGCCGTGACCTTCCTCGTGAAAGTGAAGCAAGCCATCGAGGATCCTGCCCGCCTGCTGCTGAGCGTGTGAGGGCCGGTTCGCTCCAAAGCCCTCAGCGTTTTTCTGCATGCGCGGCCTGATAGGCCCGATAATCCTTTATGCTCAGGAAAAACCATTTTCGCCGGTGGCAATAATAAAGCCCGCCGACAAACGCTCCGACAACGCCGATGCTGATCGCATAAAATAGAACCTCACGCAGTAAGGTCGCGCGCTTGAGCGCGCGCTCGAAATCCGCGAGTTGCGAGTCAATCAGCATGGGGTCTGAAACCCCATATTCCTTGGACAGGGTCATGAGTTCGATGGCCGATTCCATCACCGTGGCGTGCGCTTCCACCATCGCGTAAGTGTGGAGCAAGTCCGCCACAATAGGATCCTTCGGCTTCACGAATAGCATTCGCTCGGTCAGTTGGTGCCGAAGGGCGGTCTGGATTTCTTTGAGCGACAGGCTGCGGTCACTGGCGCGCAAGCGATAATCGGACGCAGCGATCTGGGTCTCATCCGCGTCAAGAATGTGATGATTTTTTAACCAGTCCGGTTCTTTTTCCATCTTGAGCTTTGCCTGCAAGATGAGCTCGTGCAGCCATTCCGTGCCCTCGTGCGATTCGGGGTTCCGCTTGATACCCTCGGAAATCCATTGCAGCGCCTTGCGGTTGTCTCCTTTCAGTTCGTATGCGGTGCCCAGATTTGAGGCGGTGCTGTAGTTGCCGGGCGATTTTGTTTCCAAGGCCTCCAACGTCGCGATGCTGGCGTCGTAATGACCCTGAATCATTTGCTCCACCGCATTAAGGGCTTCGTCCGAAATTTCATCGAACTGCGCTTGGCTCGTGACCTCCAAGTGTAATCTCGTGTAAGCTGCCATCGGAGCCATTTGCAGCATTCTACGCAACTGTTGCGCGGGCGAGCGGCCCACCGTTTTGCTGGCTCCCGCCAATGTTGTGCCATTGATGTTGATGCACGCGAGAATCCCGAGCGGGACCAAGAAACCGACGAGCACAGCGGCGCGAGAAGATTTTTTCATGGCTAATCGAGGGGGTGAAACCAGCCTGAGTTCACGCGAACTTATGGTGTTTCACAACGCCAAACAGGCCACGTTGACGTGCGATGCCCACCACCGAAAAAATCTACTCCACTCTCCGTCATACCCAACCTCTTGTCATCGCCGGCCCGAACTGTGACAGCATGACCACCTGCTTCGGTGATTTCCTACCGCCGGTAGTGTGTGGGCGTGAATTGCGGAACGCCGGCCTCGTCGGCTCGTTCTCTACGTCGGTGGTGCAGCGAGGCGGGTGAGGGTGCCCCGACTGCATCGGCCGGACGGGCGGACAGCTTCTCTCCTCACACGCGCCCGGCGCGGCGGAACAGGCCCGCGCCCACGAGCAGGAACAGCACAGGCGGGGCCCATTGCAGCAGGTCGGGGCGGGCGGCGGGATATTTTTCCAGCCAGTGGATGCTCTCGGTCAGCAGGAAAAAGCCCAGCGCGAGCGCGACGGCCACGGCGAGGTTGGCCGAGGTCTCGCGGCGCGACACCCGGAGGCCCAGCGGCACGGCAAACAGCGCAAACGTCAGCACGGCCAGCGCCTGCGCCGCCTTCTCGTGCAGCGCGACCTCCACGCGCATGCGCTCGGTCGCGCGCTCGGCCGCTGCGGCCGGCCCGGGTGCCGGCGGCGGCCCGGCGAGCCGGCTGCGTTCGTCGAGCAACTGCTCCAGCGTGAGAAATCCCGGCTTGGGCCGGCTCGTCGCGCGGGGGCCGAGGAGCGTGTCGAGGCTCAAGGGCGGGAGAGGCAAGGAATCCAGCTTGGCCTCGTAGTCGTTGTAGGAAAATTTTTCCGGGTCGGCGGGGTTGCGCCGATCGGCGATGACGTTGCCGAGCAGGGTGACTTGGAGGGTGTTGGCCTGTTCGTCAAAATCCACGCGGCCTTGCAGCCCGTGGGCCAGCCAGGTCGCCCGCTTGTCCTTGTCCAGGTGCTCGACCCACACGTCTGTCAGTTGGCCGGCGCGCTTCTCGCCGACGTAGAAAATGTAGCCGGGAAATTTGCTGACGAAAGTTTTTGGCACGATCAGCCCCAGCGGGTTTTGCCGCACGGCGGCAGGGATGGCCGCGAGGTAGGCCGCGCGCGTCGTGGGCATCACCTCGTAGTTGACCTCCAGCGCGATCGCCGTGCCGAGCGCGCCGAGCAGCAGGACGGGCCGGGCGATGTAGCCAAGGCCCAGCCCGGCGGCCCGCATCGCGGTGATCTCATGCTGCGCCGACATCCGTCCCAGCACCAGCAGCACGCCGGTGAGCACGCCGAGCGGCAGCGCATAGACGAGCACATAGGGCAGCAGCAACGGCAGCAGGCCGAGAATGACACCGGGTGAGAGCTGGCCCGCGAGCGCGTAGCCGAGCAGGTCCTTGAAAGCGTTGGCCGCGAGCAGCACAAACGCGAACAGCCCCGTCGCCACCGCACAGGTGAACAGCACGCTCAGGAAAATGTGACGGTGGAGGGTGTGCATGCTGCGCGGGAAAAGGCGATGGGAGCGACCGGCAGCGTCGGCTTTTCCGGCCGGAGTGCAATCTCTCAGCAGGGCGTATGGATCCCCTCGCTTTTGTTGAACAAGCAGGGCCGGAGGCTCGGGAGCGCAAGGATCCCGACCAAAATGCATCCCGGCCCAAATTGGGATCGGGAATTGTAGGGGCGCAGTGTCTTGCTGCGCCCGGTTTGGAATCAGTCACCCCTTGGGCGCAGCAAGTCTGCGCCCCTTGTTGCTACGTCCTGCTGCGGCAGGCCCTGTCAAGATCGACCCTTACAAGCCGGCACCCTTCGTCAGCGTCTTCACGCGGACGAGGAAGTAGTCGGAGGTGATGTAGAGCACGGAGCCGTCGTCGCCCCAGGCGCAGTTGCTCGACTGCTCACCGGTGTGGATGCGGCCGAGCAGCTTGCCGGCGGGCGAGATGACCATGACGCCACCCGCGCCGCTGCTCCAGAGGTTGCCGTCGCGGTCCACCTTGAGGCCGTCGCAGCCGCCCTTGTTCTGATCGTTGACCATCGGCTGCGCGTCGTAGAACAGCCGCTGGTTGGCGAGTGTGCCGTCGGGCTTCACATCGTAGGCGTAAATGTGCGCGGCGTTGTCCTCGGTGGAGCCGATGTAGAGGAGTTTCTCGTCAGGCGAGAACGCGACGCCGTTGGGATACGGCAGGCTTTTCGAGAGCAAGGTGACCTTGCCGTCGGTCGCGATGCGGAAGATGCCGGCGAAGTCCAGCTCGCGCAGCTTAGATTTTTCGATGTCGGTGAGGCCGTAGGGCGGGTCGGTGAAGTAGATGTCGCCGTTGGTCTTCACGACGAGGTCGTTGGGGCTGTTGAAGCGTTTGCCCTCGAAGTGGTCGGCGAGGACCGTGAAGGAGCTGTTTTCCCAGCGGACCACGCGGCGCTCGCCATGTTGCACGAGGGTGAGGCGGCCCTGCCGGTCGCGCGTCATGCCGTTGCTGCCGGGCTCGCGGATGCCAGCGTTGGCGGTGAAAAGGCCGCTGGGGCGGAAATAGACCCGGGCCTCGGTCATGCCGGGTTTCCACTGGTAGGCGGTGTTGGCGAGCACGTCGGAAAATACCAGGCCGCCGTCAAACCACACCGGCCCTTCGGACCAGCGAAAGCCCTCGGCGAGTTTTTCAATCTGGGCGCTGGGGGCGATGAGCTTGTCGAAGGCCGGATCGATGCGCTCGATCTTGCCGGCAAACGGATGGGGCTTTTCGTCGGAGGCGAACGCCGCGCGCGGAGCGAGGGCGAGGAGCGCGAGGGAGAGACAGGGGAGGGGGCGGAGGATTTTCATAGGGTTGAGGGGAAGGCGGAAAACATGGGGGGACGGGGCAGGCGTTCAACCTAAATTCCACGGGCCCCGCTGCGCGCCAAAGGGAGGGACG
Organism: uncultured Opitutia bacterium; assembly: GCA_903869955.1. Lineage (GTDB taxonomy): Bacteria > Verrucomicrobiota > Verrucomicrobiia > Opitutales > Opitutaceae > CAIYUN01. The sequence goes on along the minus strand of CAIQBC010000091.1, from coordinate 2,137 downwards.
GCTCTCCAAGCCATCCCCAGACGCCACGGAGTGACGTCTTACCTCAAAACGTCCACGTCCGCCCACCGCCGCCCGTTGCTGCGCGCTCGACTCGCGGTGGCGCGCGCCCGAGTGTTCGGTGTTGCCATGAAATACACGCCCGACCGAGCGCCGCTCACCGGCGAGACACTCGACTCGCTCACCGCGCGCCTCGCAGAGCGGGGCGAGCCGGCGTTCCGCGCGAAGCAAATTCTCGACTGGCTCTACAAAAAACGGGCCCGCTCGTGGGACGACATGACCAGCCTGTCCAAGCCGCTCCGCGCGTGGCTCGCCGAGACCTTCGACCTCCTGCCCGCCGAACTCGTGCTCAACAAGCAGTCCGCCGATGTGACGGACAAGCTCCTGCTCGGCCTCCGTGACCGCTCGCTCATCGAGACTGTCATCATCCGCGTGCCGCAGGAGGGCGTTGGCCTCGACCATTCGCGCAAGACCATCTGCATCTCCACGCAGGTCGGTTGCGCGATGGGCTGCGTCTTCTGCGCGAGCGGGCTCGCCGGTCTCAAGCGCGACCTCTCGGCCGGCGAGATCGTGGCGCAGCTCCTCCACGTCTGCCACCTCGAGGACGCCCGCACGCCGCGCGCCCGCACCGAGCTGGCCTCGTTCGACAACATCGTTGTCATGGGCATGGGCGAGCCGCTCGCCAACTACGACGCGCTCATCCGCGCCCTCACCATCGTCAACGCCGGCTGGGGGCTCGGTTTCGGCGCGCGCCGCATCACGGTCTCCACCAGCGGTCTCGTCCCGAAAATTCTCAAGCTGGCCGAGGAGCCCCTCGGCTTTCGTCTCGCCATCTCGCTCCACGGCGCGACCGACGAGGTGCGCGAGAAAATCATGCCCGTCAACAAGGCCTACCCGCTGGCCAAGCTCATTCCGGCGGTAAAAGCGTTTTCCGAGAAACACGGCCGCATGGTCACGCTGGAGTTCATCCTCATCGCCGAGGTCAATGACGCGCTGGAACAGGCGGAGAAACTCCGCGACCTTGCGCGTGACTTGCACGCGCACGTCAATCTTATCCCCTATAACACCGTCGAGGGTTTGCCGTGGAAACGGCCGAGTCTCACGCGCCAGGAACGCTTCGCCGAGGTCCTTCGGCGTGCCCGCATCTCGGTGACGCTCCGCCGGGAAAAAGGCCACGACATAGACGCCGCCTGCGGCCAGCTCCGCCTGCAAACGGAGCAGGCCCGCGAGGCCACGTAGCGCAGGCATCCTTGCCTGCAATTGGTCGGATGCAGGCTGGAAGCCTGCGCTACTTTTCAAACTCCGCCCCCCACAAATCCTCTCGCCCACGGAACGCCGCGCGTTTATCCGGGTCTGCGCGCCCCATGAAATCCTCCGCCTTTGCCTTTGCCGCCACCTTCATTCTCGCCGGCCTGACCACGCCGATGCGCGCGAAAGAATATCGTTTTCCGAAGGACTTCGGGATGCAGGAAAACGGTGGAGGCATCAAATACACAAACGCGATCTCTGGTGGCTGCACCGACGGGCAGTATCTGCTGCTCAAGTTCGAGATGGTGGGCGACCGTGGAATCTGGGCGGGCAGATTTACAAACAACTTCGGCAATCCGGTGTATTTTCTCCTGCCGCGCTTGAATCCAGATGACGTCATAAATTGGTGCGACGACAATGCACATTTTTTATTGCCCTCCAATTGGCCTTACAGTTGGGCCATTGATCCCAGTCAGCCTTTCGACACTCCCACGCGGGGAGAGATTTCGCTCCCGGTGGGAAGTTGGGATTGGGTGCCGATGGTGGCGCCGACCGGCGCGAATTCAGATCGGGAGTTATTTGCAGGCGGTGGCGTGGGCGGCACGGATCCAAATGATGGAAAAGATGGGGAGCTGCTTAGCTCGGGCTTCGCAGGCCGGGGACCGCCTCCGTCGCAACAGCGGGGAATCTACATCCGCGCTGGCAGTGCTGGAGTAATGCTGATTGCCCGCTCGCCGCCAACCGAAGCAGAACTCCAAGTCGCCGCCGATTACCTGCTGCGACAAAATATCGTTCAGATTTACGCACCCTTGTTCCGATCGCTTGGCTTGAATCCGGCGGATGCGACCACGATGAAAAATCTGCTGGCCCGGCGACAATCTGTGCGGGATGG
>CAIQBC010000090.1 GCA_903869955.1 uncultured Opitutia bacterium | reverse complement strand
CGGCGCAGCGCCACTGTGGCGAGTTCATCGGCCAGCGGAAACGCCAGACCGAGCGCGCACGGGCAGGACACCACAAGCACGGCGGTGACCACCGCGCCCGCGCGTAGGGCGTCGCCGGTGGCAAACCACCAGCCGGCCCCGGCGCAGGTCGCGATCCCGAGAATTGCAACCAGATAGGCTTGGATAACGCGCTGCAGCAGACGGTCGCGGCCAACGCCGCGCTCCACCGGACGGAGCAGTGCGGCAAGCAGAGACTCGTCCCAATTTTGCACGGCAATGGCGCGGATCTCGGTGCGGCCGAGGTTTTGGGCGCCCGATGGTACCCGCTGGCCGGTGTGACACACTCGCGGCTCAGACTCGCCGTTGATCCAGGCGAGGCTGAACGCGGCCTGGTCCGTCTCCAATTTTGCCTCGACTGGCACCGTGTGGCCCACGCCTACAACGAAACGCTGGCCGGTGCGCAACTGCTCCGGTGCGACGAACGCGCTGGTCCCATCGTCGGCCAGCACGCGTACCCGCGGTGGCGCAGGCTGGCGCTGGAGCAGGCGGCGCTGGTTCCGCTCGACGGCAGCCACCTGGGCCCAGCGGCCGACCAGCATCAGCAAAATGAACGCACTCACGAAATCGAAATACGTGCGAGTTCGGCACCTAGGCGTGAGGTGTCAGAAGGCGCGGCCAAGGTCTGGATGAGCAGCCAGTAGGCAATGGCGAAGGTGATGGCTCCGTAAAACGTGAGCAACCACCAATTAGGCAGGCGTTTGTCATATTCCTGTATACCATCGAACTGATGTGGACGGATGGTCTCGCTCGGCGAGGCGCTAGAGTCATTCGACGTCATGGCGGGAGAGGGAGGGTTCGTCTGCGAAGGGCAGTCGGGCGAGGCGCTCAATTTGCGGGGGGCTCATCCGGATGGCGTGGCAGAAAATTGTCACGAAGACCGAGAAAGCTGTGATGAAGGCAACGAGCGTGAAAATGCTCGTCCAGTCAGCGAGAATCAGGCGTTGAAACATGGGAGGGGAAGATTGGTGCGGGTTGGTGACGGCAAAAATTGGTACTAGTCGCCCAGGCGGGCCGTGGCACCGGGCTGGGGCGGGATTTTTTCGGATTTACCGAGGGACTGGAGATAGGCGATCAGCGCGACGATCTCCTTGTCGGGCGCAACGGAGGCGCCGTCGGTGCGGAGACGTTTGGCGATGAGATCGGCCTGTTCGTTCACGCGGACGTTGATCTGCTCGGGTGTCCAGTTCTCCTCGCCTATTTCCTAGCCGGTGAACGCGCCTTGCAGGAGACCCTCCGGCTGGCGCAGGCCGAGCCGCCAATTCTCGCCGTCACCATCCGCGACCACGCCGCCGCCGAGCTTTGCCTCGCCGTGCGCTCTGTTGCGAGGCAGGAGGTGGATGCATTTTGCTCCGTGTGCCGGCACCATCCGGAAACTGGCAACTCGTCTGCTGCTAAGGCAAATTCGGGGTGAATTTGCACCACCGCAACCGATACCGCATTTTCCTGCAATCCTCAACCCATCCCACCATGAAAACCATCCTTGTCCCCGTTGACTTTACCGCTGTCACCGGTCGCGTCTGCGAGACCGCCGTCGCACTGGCCAAATCTATGCGCGCCCGCATCGTGCTGCTGCACAGCGTCCCACCCCCCATTGTCACGAGCGAATACAGCGTCATGCTGGCCGACATCACCGTACTGACCGCAGCGGCCGAAAAAGCCGCCACCGTCCAGCTCGCCCGTCTCAAAAAATCACTGGGAGCCAAGTCCGTTGCCCTCGAAACGCTGCAGCGCTTCGGCCCACCCGTCACCCACATCTTGGATCAGGCGGAAAAGCTCGGAGCCGCCTATATTGTCATCGGCTCGCACGACCACAGCAGCTTCTACGACCTGCTGGTCGGCAGCACCACGCGCGACGTGCTCTTAAAAGCCAACTGCCCCGTCGTGGTCGTCCACGGGGAAAAGAAAAAGCCCGCGGCACCAGCCAAGTGATCCGCCCGCAAACGACGCGCCCATTTACAACCCACCCTTTCCATGAAACCCAATGTGAACCAAGAGGAGCCATCCGATGAGAATATAGCCGCCAGATGGCTCTGGCATTTCCGCACCCTCCGGGCGTTGCGCAAGCGGGTGGCCCGTGACCGTAACGAGCAGAGGCAGACGGCCGGCGGCAGCGTCGCAGAGCCACACCGCCGAGCCCGCGGCGGCGGCAGCCGACGAAGCGGATCGCGAAGTGTTATTTGCCGAGTTATCCGCCGAAGGAAACGCGCTGGCAGAGATTGAGTGCGCGCTTGAGCGGTTGCACCGCGGCACCTATGGGATTTGCGAGGCCACGGGTCATGCGATCCCGGCAGAGCGATTGCGGGCCGTGCCATGGACGCGTTTCACCCGGGAAGTGGCCATACGCCGTGAGCACCCAGCCCGGTGAGGCGGCGCTTGCTCGTTGACCATGGCGTCAGCTTCAGAAATGTGCGCAACATTCCGGAGGTTATCCATCAAGGACGGGTGGGGCGTCAGACCCTTGACGGAAATTACTGCTGAATTGAGTGCTTTGACCAAGATCGTCCGGCGCAATTCATTGCAGACTGCAATTGTCTGCTTAAAATTTTCTTCTGGGAATGTTTTTAACGAAAAAATCAAATTCTTCTAAAACATGGTACGAAGGATCGGAGTCGTTGATACGCTGTGAAAAGAATTCGTACAAGCGACCAGTTATCTCAAGATGACCGTCAGCGACTAAAACAGGATATGCCCCATCCACAATTTCATCCAGGCTGTAGGGATGCGTACTTCCTATTCTTCCATACAAAAAATCGTGATATTTTAGCCTATTCAACTCTATTTTATTGGAAATATCAAAACAGACTCGATTTAATATATAAATCTTTGTCCAGTTAATCCATTCACCTTTGTTCCAATCAGGGGATATTTTATAAGCCAATATCAAATTCCTGATTTTTTCTGTAGGCAATTTTGAAATATCGAGGCAAATTTTCAACAGCTCCTCCTGCCCGGGAACTCCTGCATTTGGCCCGTAAAATTCCTGCCTGACAGCCGCGCGGTGGGTTAACTCACTCCAATTTGGAGCCAAACATAGGGCGTCAAGCAACTTTTTTTCACGTTCGTCCAGCGGTGCGACAACTTCGTCTTTCCGAATAATTGGCGGTTTGCCGTTGAATCTTGGAATATAATCATCATACGGTCTGACTGGCGCAGACGCTTGGGATTCGGTTTTGCCACAAAATGAAACAAAGCATAATGCCATTATCAGAGAATAACGATTAAAGGTGAGTCTTCCCGGGAGCAAACTTCCGGATATTATTATAAACGGCCGCCCTCCGATGTTATCTCGATTGCACGAAAAAATTTTCGTGGATTCATGAATGAATGAGCTGCTTATTAATTTAATCAGGACGGCACAATTCTCCGCTCCTTGGGGAGGGGATGGACTCCGCCCGCTGTCAGCGGGGCGAAGCCCCTGTGGTGCCAAGGTGATCATGGACGCATTTTTTAGGATAATAGGGTGACACTTTTTGGGGTTGAGGAGACGGTGATCAGGCCTTGGCAGACGAGCCAAGCTTCCGCAGCGTGGCGCCAAGCGGCGCTGAGGCTGCGTTGATCCTTCCGTTCCAGTTGACTGATGCTCTGCTTTGCCCGGATGCTGATCAAGGCAAAAGTGGTGTGCCGGGCCCGCTGGTTGAAGCGGTCCCGCAGGCGATGGGCGCAGGCCTCGCAGGCGGTCTGGCCGTGCAGGCTGCGCCGGTGCCGGCAGTTCAGGGTGTGCTGCACGGCGAGCAGGTAAGGCCGCAACTGGGCCGGGTGCCAGTGCTGGGCCGGCGGCACGCATTCGCCAAGCCCGGCCTTCAGCTCGCGGATGCCTTTTTCGACCGCGCCGTTATACTTGGGGTAATGGACGGGGCTGTTGAGCGGGATGACGCCGTGATGGGCGAGCACGGTGTCCACGGCGGCATGGTTGAGCGGCCCGCCATTGTCCCGCTTGAGGAACAGCGGGGCGCCATGCCGACGGAAGAGCGCGACCAGATGCCGGGCCACCGCCGGGCCCTTGGATTCGACGGCCACCAGCGGCGTGAAGCGGTAGCGGGTGCAGAGGTCCTGCACGGCATGCACCATGAGCTTCCGGCCCGCGCGGTCGGCCCCACGCTCCGTGGCGTCGATCACCCACGCGACATCCGGCTCATGCCACTGCACCCGCTGCTGGCGTTCCCGCCGGGCGCCACTTCGCGGGCGGCCCGCTCCGTGGCCACGAGCTGCGCCAAGTCCCGGCGGGAGATGACCGGGCGATAACGCTCCTACAGCGCCAGCGTGCCCGCGCTGCGCTGGCGCCCATGCCGCAGTTGCTCGATGTCCCGGCGCAGTTCCGCCAAGGGCAGCGGCCTGGTCTTGGCCGGACCGGGCCGCCGGAGCACCGGCTCGCCCGCCGCCGCCCGCAATCGGCGATAGCCCAGCCCCAGCACCGGACTCAGGGCCCGGGCACTGGCGCCGTTACCGTTGAGCCGCATGGGGGGCGGAGAAATGTAGTTGGCGAAATGTCCTTCGGAACGGATATTTTACCCCATTCAGTCCAGTTTAATGTCCACGTTCCAATGGGCCTTGACCGCCTTGAGCTCGTCGAGGGTGAGGTGCGTGATCGCGCCGTGCTTCGGGCGGTCGAAGTTGGTCCCTTTGATCGCGCCGGCGTTGAAGAGGCCGAGATTCTTGAAGGTGACGAAATCGGTCGTCTCGCTGAAGCCCATGTTGCTGGCACCGTAGGCATCATACATGAGCACATAGGTGTCGGTGCCGAGCCGCTTGAAGAGGTTGGGCGCCTCGCAGGAAACCGTTTCGGGATCCACGCGTTTTTGCACCACCGGATAGCCTTGGTTGATCCGGTCAGAGACGGAATGCTCGATGCCG
>CAIQBC010000089.1 GCA_903869955.1 uncultured Opitutia bacterium | reverse complement strand
GTGGTGCCTACGCGGGGGCGCAATGCCTCCATTTGCGCGGCCGTCATCGCGGGCGTGTAGGTCTTGAGGTTAAGCTTGAGCCGCCCGGCCAGTTCCGCCGCAAAACGATAGGTCTCGGGAAACAGGTAGCCGGTGTCAATGAACACCACCGGAATCTCCGGCACGACACGGGTGACGAGGTGCAACATGACGGCCGACTGGATGCCGAAGCTCGTGGTCAGTACGAGTCGGTGGCCAAACCGGTCCGCCGCCCAGCGCACCCGCTCCTCAGCGGTGGCTTTTTCAAGGTCGGGTGTGTCGTCGGGCGCGGCGGCGGTGCGGGAGCTCATTTGGCGAACGACAACCGCTAGCCGGTTTTGGTGTGGTGTAAAGTTGAACCGGAAAAAATTGCTCAGCCTGAGGCGGTCGCAAGCTTCTCCCGCAGATGCGTGATTCGTTGCTTTGACTCGCTGTTGCGGACGGCCATCGCGTAGGCCGCCGGCTCGCCGACAATGAACACATTTTTTCTTCCGCGCGTGATCGCGGTGTAGAGCAGGTTGCGCTGCAGCATCATGAAATGTGCCTTCAGCAGCGGCACGATGACCACGGGATACTCACTGCCCTGCGACTTGTGGATGCTGATGGCGTAGGCGAGCGCGAGATCGCCGAACTCGCCGCGCGTGAAATGGTGCGAAGTGCCGTCGAAATCGGCGTCGAGTGTGCTGGCCTCGGCGTGGACGGCGGTGATGCTCCCAATATCGCCGTTGAACAGGTTTTTGTCATAGTTGTTGCGGAGCTGGATGACCTTGTCGCCGGGACGGAATTCGCCCGCGCCCGTGCGCAGCCCGCGCCCGTGGCCATTGAGCGCAGCTTGGAGCTGTGTGTTGAGGTTGGAGACGCCGGCTACGCCCTTGTGCATGGGTGCGAGCACTTGCACGTCGGCGATGGGGTCGGGCCATTTTAATTTTTGGGGGATAAACCCGGTGACGAGCTGGAGGACTTTGCGCACGCAGTCCTCGGCGTCGGTCGCAGTGATGAAGTTGAGGTCGCTCCACCCCTGCGCCGCTGCGACCTCGGGGAAGACACCGGGGAGACTGGTGTCGCCGGAGTTGATGGCGTGCGCGGTCGTCACAATGGCGCTCTGGCCTTGCTGCCGGTAGATGACGGAGAGTCGGGTGACGGGGACCCGTTCCGCCGCGATCAAGTCTTTCAGCACATTGCCGGCGCCGACGCTGGGCAGCTGGTCGGTGTCGCCGACGAGCACGAGATGCGCCTTGGACGGCACGGCCTGCAGGAGCGCGGCGGCGAGGCGCGTGTCGAGCATCGAGACCTCGTCCACGACGAGGAAATCGGTGGCAAGCGGTGCCGCGTCGTTGGCGGTGAAGCCGCCGCCAGTCGCGTCGAACTTGAGCAGGCGGTGGATCGTCGAGGCGAAGCCGCCGGTCGTCTCGGCGAGGCGCTGGGCCGCGCGGCCGGTGGGTGCCGCGAGATGCACGCGGACTTTTTTGGCCTTTAGGATTTCGACGAGCGCGCGCAGGATGGTCGTCTTGCCCGTGCCAGGACCGCCGGTGAGGATGGAAAACTTGTGCGTGAGGGCGGCGCGCAGGGCGGTGCGCTGCAGCTCGTGCAACGTAAAACCCGCTTTTTTCTCCGCCCACGCGACGGCCGCGTCGGCCTTGATCGGCGGCAGGCCGCTGGCGACGCGCGTAAGACGGCGGACGGCGGCGGAGATCTTTTGCTCGGCCCGGTCGTTGTGTGGCAACTGCACCAGCGCGGAGCCGGGCAGCGGATTCTCGACGCCGGCGGGCCGGTGCCGCACGAGCGATTTCGTTTCAACCAGCGCGGCGATGCGCGCCTCGACGAACTTCGTCTCAGTCTGGAGCTGTGCGGCCGAGTGTTCGATGAGGTCGGCCTCGCGGAAGGCGGTGTGCCCCTCTTCCTGCAATGTCTCCAGCGCATAGATCAGTCCGGCGTCCAGGCGCGGCGGGGCGTCGTTGGCAAAGCCAAGGTTGATGGCGATGCGATCGGCGGTCTTGAAGCCGATGCCGTCAATCTCGCGCGCCACACGATATGGTTCGGTTTCCAGCACCGTCTTCGCCTGCGCGCCGAAATGCTTCACGAGCTTCACGCACTGTCCGGACGTGACACCGTAGGTCTGGAGGAAAATGTAGAGCTCCCGCTCGGCGCGTTTCTCATCCCACGCGGCCTTGATGGCCTTGGCGCGCTTCGGGCCAATGCCCTCGACATGCCGGAGCCGGCCCGACTCCTCACTGAGCACGCGGAAGGTGTCGGTGCCAAACGCGTCCACAATCTTATTGGCATAGACGCGGCCGATGCCGGGCACGAGGCCGCTGCCGAGATAGCGGCGGATGCCGTGGACACCTGCCGGCAGTTCGCTCTTGAACGTGGTGATCTTAAACTGCGCGCCGTGCTGTGCGTGGCGCATCCACTCACCGGTGAGGTGGAGCGTCTCACCGCATTCGACGCCGGGCAGTGCGCCGGTGATGGTGACGAGCTCCTCCCGCGCGGACGGCTTGCCCGCCGTAGCCTTGCCAGAGACGGACTCGGGACGGAACTCCGCGATGGTGTAATGATTTTCCTCGTTGAGAAAAATGATGCGCTCAAGGACGCCGGTGAGGGAATCTGCCACGCCACTTGGCTACGCGGAAGGCCGCGCGGGGCAAGCGAGGAGAAGCGGGTTGCGCGAAGCGGGAGGACAAGCAAATCTGTTGGAGTAGCTTGGTGCGCGGTTTGCACATCACAGGGCGAGTTGCCGACGAGAAGCGTACAAGTGTGACGGACTGGTTTTCCTCTTTCCGCCGGAGGCGCACTGCGTTTTCCTGACCCATGCTCCGCGCCTTCCAATGGGATCTCGCCCGCCAAGTCGAACGCCTCGACTGGCTCCTCGCGCAGCTCCCGCGTTACGCCGCTTGGGGCTACGATGAGCTTTATCTGCATTTGGAGGACGCCATCGAATACCCCAGCCTGCCCGACGTCGCGCGCGCCGACGCCTACTCCCACCGCGACTTCGCCCGCCTCGTCGCTGCCGCCACGCGCGCCGGCATCAAGGTCGTCCCGATCGTCAATCTCCTCGGGCACACCCAATACCTGATAAAGACGCCCGGGCTGCGCGACCTCAACGAACTGCGCGCTCCCGACGGCTCGCCGCTGGCGCGCGGCCAGCTCTGCCCGCTCCATCCGCGCACGCTGGAGGTCGCCGAAAAGCTTCTACACGACCTGGCCCCGTTCTGCACCGCCGGCAAAGTTCATGTCGGTCTCGACGAGTCGTTTCACCTTGCCCGCTGTCCGCGCTGCCGCGCCGAGGTTGCACGCGTTGGCCTGGCCGCCCATTTCGCCGGCCACGCCCAACGCCTGCACGCGCTCACCGCGCGCCTCGGCCTGCGGATGGCAATGTGGGCCGACATGCTGGCTTTCATCCCCGAGGCAATCCCGATGCTCCCGCCCGGCCTCATTGCCTGTGACTGGTATTATTATCCCTTCACCCGCCACCCACGCGTCGAGCTGTTTAACTTCGCCGAGTGCGACCTCGCCCCGGCGCTGCACGCACAAGGCATCGAGTATTGGGGCTGCCCCATGAACGGCGCGTTCCGCCATGAGCCACTGCCCGTCTTTGGCGAACGTCTCGCCAACCTCCGCTCCTGGTGGCAACGCTGCGGGCGCACTCAAGCCGCCGGCTTCCTCGTCACCGCGTGGGAACCGTCGCGCCTTGCGCAAGAGATGACCACGGTCGTTGACGCCGCCGCCGCCAGCCTCTGGCTCAACCCCGAAGCCGACGACGCCACCACCATGTTTGCCCACGGTTTCGCGCGCGTGTTCGGCCTCGGCCGCGTCAGCGCACAGTCAACCGCCCGTGCCGCGCTCCGTTGCGATGAACACGCTTTCACCAGCTACGCACGCTGGGAGACCAACGGCCGTTGGGACGGGGGTGCCTCCACCGACGACGGCGCGGCCCGCTTTGTCCGGAGCGCAAGGTTCTTCACGCGCCTCGCCCGCCAGAAACTCCCGCTGCCTTTTGCCGCCAGCGCCGCGTTTCTCCGCTACCTCGCGACGCGCGACGCCTTTGTGCGTATCAACGCCCGCGCGGTCTTGAGGCTCCGCCATCTGCTTGCCCGACAGCCGGCGGGCGCCGCCCACACCGCCTTCGACCGTTTGCTCGCCGGCATGCGAGCCGAGGCGGCCGCTTTCGCCGCCGAAATCTCTCGTGCCCGGGCGGCCGCGCGCGCGATGTGGCGGCGCACCCGCGACCCGCGCGTCGTCTCGCCAAACGAGACCATTCTGGGGGATGACGCCGCGCGGTTGCGCACGTGGCGGCAGTGGCTCGCACGCGTCCGCCGCCGGCCCACCGGCGCCGGGGATTGCTCCCCGCTTTGCGGGCGCTGGCAGCTCAGCTTCACCGTCCGCAATTTCGAACCCGCGCTGCAAAAAATCGTGGTCGAGCAACAGCAATCCGATGGCGCGTGGCACGAGCTGCACAGCCGTTTCACCATCGAGTTCCGTGCGGCTGCGGCCCGCCCGCGCACAAATCTCCGCCGCCCGTTTTCCTTGCCGCTGGACAACCCAGCCGCCCCGCTGCGCCTCGGCGTGCGTGGTCTCGGCCGGGTCGGCATCGGAAACATCGCGCTCAGCGACGGGGTGACCATCCGCCGGCCGAAGCCGTCACGCTGGCAATTTATTCTTGGCCATCGCGCCCCCGCACATGGCTGGCCGGTGTTTTCCCTCGGGCAAAACGCCGACGAGCGCGCACTGATCTTCGTCCCCTAGGTCCAGGCTGTTCAATCGTTTCACGGTTCGATTTGCTGCGCCGGCCCACCCTGCGTGGGCAGGTGCGTTTTCAAATCCGGCGCTTAAATGACAAACCCAAGCCGATCCAAACGCGCCCGAGCGCCCACGATCAGCGACGGCGGTCAATGGCTGCGGCCGTTCCGTCCGTCTGCGAGCAGGAATTCGCACCAAGCGAAGTCGGCGGGGGTGGTGAGCTTGGGATTGGGATGAGGGTTGGCGAGCAAAGCGACAGAACGGCCGAGATGTTCGACAGCCTGAGCGTCGTCTGTGACCCGGGCTTTTTTCGCGGCGACGTGAGCATAGGCGCGAATAATGAGGTCGCGGGCGAAAACCTGTGGGGTCTCCATTGCCCAGAGATTTTCCCGGGGCACGGTGCGAAGCGGGACGGCCGGGAGTTTTTCCTTGATGGTGTCCGTGACCCGATGGGCGAGGACCGCGGCGTGGGTGCGACGGGTGAGTTTGAGGAGCGCGCGAAGCTGCGCGGGGCGGACGAGCGGACGGGCGCAGTCGTGGATGAAGACGTGGGTGATGTCCGCCGGGAGCGCGGCCAGGGCGGCTACGACGGAATCCTGGCGTTCGCGCCCGCCCCGGACGAAGAGCGCGGGCGTGGGCGCGTGGGCACCGAGTGCGAGCATTTGGCGGCGGTCTCGGTGCACAATGACGTAGAGGTCGGCGACACCGCTGGCGGCAAACGTAGCGGCGGAATACGCGAAGACAGGGCGGCCGGCGAGCGGCGCGAGGATTTTGTCGGCGACGGTGCCGGCCATGCGTGTGCCGCGTCCGGCGGCGAGTAGGATGACCGCCACACGGGAAGATTGAGGGCGCGAAGGCATGGAGGAAACGGAGCGAATTTTGCGCGACGCTTTTGATTCAGTCTTCCAGCCTTTCAGCCCTTCCAGCCGAGTTCGGCAAGAATGGCGCGGGCGGCGGCAGCAGGGTCTTTCGCTTTCAAGATAGGACGCCCGACGACGATGTAACTGGAACCGGCGTGGGCTGCTTCGGCCGGGGTCATGACCCGTTTCTGGTCATCGCCGCCGGATTCGCCGGCGGGGCGGATACCCGGGGTGACGAGTTGCACGTCAGCGGGGAGGCGGGCGCGGAGGAGGGCGACTTCGAGCGGCGAGCAGACGAGTCCGCATAGGCCGGCGGCGGCGGCCAAGTCGGCAAGGCGGGCGACTTGGTCGGCGGGCGCGGCGGTGACGCCAGTTTCTGCGAGGGCCGCGGCGTCCATCGAAGTGAGGACCGTGACGCCAAGGAGCAGGAGGTCGGGACGTGTCTGCTGTTGTGCCACGCGGGCGGCGGCGAGCATCTCGCGTCCACCGCAGGTGTGGAGCGTGAGCATGCCGATGGGGAGCGGAGCGAGCGATTCGACGGATTTGGCGACGGTATTCGGGATGTCGTGGAGCTTGAGGTCGAGAAAGACGTTGAAGCCGAGGTCAGCGACTTCGCGAACGTAGTCGGGACCGTGGGCGGTGAACATTTGCAGGCCGATTTTCACCCAGCGGAGCGAGCCTTGGAGCTGGCGGAGGATCGGCGCGGCGGCTTCGCGCGTGGGCACGTCGAGGGCAAGGATGAGGTCGCAGGGCATAGTTTGGTTGAACCGCTAATGGACCCGAATGGGCGCGAATGAAAACAAAATCCGGCTGGCCGCGCGGCCGAGAATGGGCGTGAATGGCGACCCCGTGAGCACTGCGACGATTTTTTCTCCGGCCAAGATCAACCTTTTCCTTGCCATCACCGGACGGCAGGCGGACGGGTTTCACGGGCTGGTATCAGTGGTCGCGCCGGTGGCGTTTGGGGATACGTTGCACGTCAGGCACCGGAGCCAGGAACCAGGAGCCGGATGTCGGGAAGCAGAATTTACCCTCGGATGTGATGATCCGGACTTGCCAACGGATGAAAGCAATTTGGTGCTTCGGGCAGCGAGAGCCTTTGCCAAGGCCACGGGCTGGAGAGGTGAAGTGAATTTTCGGCTGGAAAAACGCATCCCGGTCAGCGCCGGACTGGGCGGCGGTAGCAGCAACGCGGTCGCGGCCTTGCGCGCGCTCAACGGCATCGCGGGGAAGCCGCTCGATGCGGCGCGATTGGCGGAGCTGGCGGCTGAGCTCGGGTCGGACTGCCCGCTGTTTTTGCACGACGGACCGGTCGTGATGCGGGGGCGTGGGGAACGGGTCGAGCCGCTGCCGGCGCAGGCGGCAGCGCGGCTGCGGGGGCGGCGGGTTTTGATTTTCAAGCCGGGGTTTGGCATCAGCACGGCGTGGGCGTATGCCAAAATGGCGGCGGAAGTGCCGCGCCATTATCTGCCCGCCGCCGATGCGGAGGCGCGACTCGCCATGTGGATCGAAGCTGACGAGTTGACTGAACCACCTCCGGCCGAGGAACTTTTGTTCAATGGCATGGAGAGCGTCGTGTATGCCAAGTTTCTCGCCCTGCCCACGCTGCTTGACGTTCTGCACGAGGAATTTGGCCTTGCGGCGCGAATGAGCGGGAGCGGGAGCGCGTGCTTCACGTTGCTCCAGCCGGACTCGCCGGTGGCGGCGATCACTGCCCGCATTCGCGAGCTTTGGGGCAGCGGCACTTTTGTGACAGACACGCAAATTTCGTGAACCAGGGCCGTTTCAAATGAAATGCAGGTTGACCCCGCGCGGGCACGCCCTGTTGATAAGTGACGTGCCGGCGGCTTTTTCCCCGAGTCTGACGCTGGCGCCCAAACATGCCCACGGACAAAATCCGCGACACCTCAGAGATCACGCTGCCCGGCATCGCCGCCTCGCCGGGGATCGCTCACGGGCAGGTTTTTCTCCACCTGCAAAATGACCTCGAGCTGCCGGCCCACGACATTGAGCCCGCGCAGCGCGGTGCCGAGTCGGCGCGGTTTGACCGCGCCCTCATCGCCACCCGCCAGCAGGTGCAGCGGACCAAGGCCGAGGTGGAAAAAAATCTCGGCACCGATGAAGCCCGCATTTTTGACGCGCATCTGCTCGTGCTTGAGGATCAGGCGCTGATCGGCGAGACGCTGCGCGAACTGGATTCAACGGGCCACAATATCGAGCGGTGCTTTCACCGCGTGGCGCAGCGCTACATCTCGGCGTTTGAGAACATCGAAGACGAATATTTGCGCGAACGGGCGGGCGACATCCGCGACGTGGCCCAGCGTCTGTTGCAAAATCTCCTCGGCCAGTCGGCGCAGAGCCTCGGTGAACTGGCCCACGGGCGCGTGGTCGTGGCCCGTGACCTCACCCCCTCCGAAGCCGCCGGTTTGGACCGCTCGGCCGCGCTTGCCTTCGTGACCGACACCGGCAGCAAAACCAGCCACGCCGTCATCGTCGCTCGATCCATGCGCGTGCCGGCGATTGTGGGGGCGCGCGACCTGACGGGCCGAGTTCGCAACGGCGACTGGGTGCTGGTGGACGGCTACGAGGGCCGCGTCATCCTGCACCCGACGCAACAGACGCTGTTCCGCTACGGGCAGATCCAGCTTGCCAAAAAAACCCTCGCGTTGCGCCTGCTCGAGGCGAGCCGGAAGCCGGCCGTCACGCTCGATGGCGCGACGATCGCCTTGCGCGCCAATATCGAGCAGGCCGGGGAGACCGCGCTCGTGCGAGAATTTCACGGGGACGGCGTGGGACTGTTTCGCACGGAATTTTTGTTTCTCAGTTCACCGCGCGTGCCCACCGAGGAGGAGCAATTCGCCGCCTATCGGGCCGCCGCCGAGGCGCTCGCCCCCGCCCCGCTCGTCATCCGCACGCTCGACCTGGGCGGCGACAAGCCGATGCCGGGCGGCGCGCACCTCTTCGCGCGCGAGGCCAACCCGTTTCTCGGCCACCGCGCCGTCCGGTTCTGCCTCGACCAGCCGGCGATTTTCAAGGACCAGCTCCGCGCCATCCTCCGCGCGAGTGCGCACGGCGCGGTGCAGCTCATGTATCCGATGATCAGCGGCCGCGAAGAACTGGCGCGCGCCAATGCCGTGCTCGCCGAGTGCCGCGCCGAGCTGACGGCGCGCGGGGTGGCATTTGACGCCGCCATGCCGGTCGGCAGCATGATTGAAATCCCCAGTGCCGCGCTGACCGCCGACCTGCTCGCGCAGGACTGTGACTTCTTCAGCATCGGCACCAATGATCTCATCCAATATCTGCTCGCCATTGACCGCGTGAACGACCGCATCGCGCATCTTTACGAGCCGACGCATCCCGCCGTGCTTCGCACGCTCCATCACATCGTCACCGAGGCGCACCGCCACCAGATCAAGGTGAGCGTGTGCGGCGAAATGGCCGGCGACCCGGTCTACGCGGCGCTGCTGCTCGGCCTGGGCGTGGACGAGCTGAGCATGACGCCCCCGCTCCTCCCAGCGGTCAAATACGCCGTACGCGCCATGTCGCTAACCGACGCAAAACAACTCGCCGCAGCGGCGCTGAAACTTGACTCCGCTAAAGAGGCCCAGGCGCTGTGCGAGGAGTTTTACCACCAGCGGGTGAAAGTGGAGTAAACGCGGGCCGAAACCTGCCACCCTGCGGGGTTGCCGGTCTGGCTCCGCCCGACAACCACGCCCGCGACGGCTGGTTCAACCCTGTCGTGAGCCACCAGTGCCGCCTGCGCCCAATCTGGCGCTGCCAGCGGAAACCATGGGGAGGTATCGGAAAATTTAGCATGGATTCGTCCCGCCGGGCGGCTTTTCCTCTCCTATGCGGATTTACTTCATGGGTATCTGCGGGACCGCGATGGGCCAGGCCGCGCTCCTCGCACGCGCCGCCGGACACGAGGTGCTTGGGGCCGACGCGGGGGTCTATCCGCCCATGAGCACCGTGCTCGCCGAGGCGGGTATTACGTTGCACGAAGGCTACGACCCCGCCCGGCTGAAAAAACTCGCCCCCGACCTTGTCGTCATCGGCAACGCCATGTCGCGTGGCCACCCCGAGGTCGAGTGGCTGCTCGACACCCGCGCGCTGCCGTTCACGTCACTGCCCGCATTGCTGCACGACTCGGTGCTAAAAAACCGGCCCAATCTTGTCATTGCCGGCACCCACGGCAAGACGACGACGACGGCGCTCACCGCGTTTCTGCTGCGCGCCAACGGGCGCGACCCGGGCTTCCTCATTGGCGGCGTGCCGCAGGACCCACCCCGCGGCTACCACCTCGGCGCAGCGGGCGATCCGTTCGTGATCGAGGGCGACGAGTATGACAGCGCGTTTTTCGACAAGCGCAGCAAATTCATCCACTACGCGCCGCAGATCGCGGTACTCAACAATCTCGAGTTCGACCATGCCGACATCTTCCGCGACCTTGCCGATGTGCAGCGCACCTTCGCCCATCTCACGCGTATCGTCCCGCGCCACGGTTGGGTCGTCCTGAATGGCGACGACGACAACCTCCGCGCGCTCGGCCCGTTGCCGTGGACGCGTGTCGTGCGCGTTGGCACCGGCGAGGGCAACGACACGCGCATCGTGGATTTTTCGGAAACGGCGGCCGGGGCGAACTTCCGTCTGCTCTGGCGCGGCGCGACCTGGGCCGAGGTGAGATGGACGCAGACCGGCCTGTTCAACGCCCGCAACGCGGCGATGGCCGCAACGGCGGCCGGTCTGTCAGTCATGGCCGGGGTCGCCAACCCCGATCCGGCCACCGCCCCGGCCGCCTCCTCGCCAGATCCGACTGTGCTGCGGCTTGACGCGCTGGCCCATTTTCGTGGTGTGAAGCGGCGGCAGGAAATTTTGCTGGCGTCGCCCTCGCTCACCGTGATCGAGGATTTCGGCCATCACCCCACGGCGCTCGCCGAGACGCTGCACTCGTTCCGGGCGCGTTTTGCCGGAGCGCGGCTCACGGCAGTCTTTGAGCCGCGCAGCAATACGGCTCGCACCCAAGCGCTGCAGGCCGGGTTTTTGCACGCGCTTGCGCTGGCCGACGAGGTCTTTCTCGGCGCGGTCAGCCGCGCGGAAAAACTGGCGGATAGCGAGCGCTTTGACACTGAGGCCGTCGCCCGTCAGCTCACGGCGCAAGGCGTGGCCGCACACTCGTTCACCAGCAACGCGGCGTTGCTCGACGCACTCGTGACGCCGACGCGTGCGCTGCCGCCCGGCTCGGACGCTGGCGGGCAATCGCGGGTGGTCGCGTTTTTTACCAACGGGAGTTTCGACGGCATCATCCCTAAATTTGTAGTGGCGGCGAAAATGTAGGGGCGCGATCCTGTCGCGTCCTTCCGGCCAGAGAGCGCAGCAAGACTGCGCCCTGCCAATCAGGCCACGCGGCTGGCCCGCTCCTCACGGAACGGGCTCCGAATCGGAGCGGCTCAGCCGAGACGGTAGGTCGAGGTGAACCACGGACTCTTTGCCCTCTTCTTCACGCCGCTGCTTTTGTTGGCTGCAAGGTGCTCGAGGATCTTAAAGGCGAGTTCAGTCTTGTCGGGCGCGCCACTGGCGGCGGCGAGCTGCTCGGCGGTGAAGGGTTTGCCGGGCGAAGCTTTCAGCGCAGCGGTGAGCTTTTGTTTCAACGCGATCACGCCGCCAGCCGCCTTCTTGCCGGCCTCGACTCCCGGCTGGTGGTAGGCGTTGATGCCGATGAGCGAGGCGTAAAGGCCGACGACGCGCTCGTAGAGGGCGATCAGCATCCCGAGCGAATGGGGTGAGACGTCGGGCAACGTGATGGTGACGGAGTGGCGGTCCTTTTCGCTGAGTGCGTCGCGCGTGCCGAGGAGGAAGCCTTGGAGAAAGTCGCCCGACGTGATACCGGGCTCGACCTCTAGGGAAGTCTTCGCCTCGCGGTCTTTGAGCACCTCGATGAAAGTGATGAAAAAATTGTTCACCCCGTCGCGGAGCTGCTGCACATAGGCGTGCTGGTCGGTCGAGCCTTTGTTGCCATAGACTGCGATGCCTTGGTTGACGACATTGCCCTGCAGGTCGTGCTCCTTGCCCAGTGACTCCATCACCAGCTGCTGGAGGTAGCGCGAAAAAAGGAGCAGGCGGTCCTTGTAGGGCAGCACGACCATGTCCTTGGCCCCGCGGCCGTTAGTGGCGAAGTGCCACATGAGCGCGAGGAGCGCGGCGGGGTTTTGCGCGATGGTGGTGGCGCGTGTGACGACGTCCATGGCGGCGGCGCCGTCGAGCATCGCTTGGATGTCGAGGCCTTGGAGCGCGGCGGGGAGCAGCCCGACGGCGCAAAGCTCGCTCGTGCGGCCGCCGACCCAGTCCCACATCGGGAAACGTGCGAGCCAGCCTTCGCCGGTCGCAACGGCGTCGAGCTTCGAGCCAACCCCCGTGACGGCGACGAAATGTTTCGCGTGGTCGAGACCGGCGGCCTTGAAGGCGACTTGCGCCTCGAGCATCCCGTTGCGCGTCTCGGCCGTGCCTCCGGACTTGGAGATGACGACGACGAGCGTCTTCGCCAGTTGGCCGCGCAGACCGGCAAGAACGTAATCAATGCCGTCGGGGTCGGTATTGTCGAAGAAGGAGACTGCGAGCTTGTCCTTGCGCGGCTGGCCGAGCGCGTGCGCGACGAACTGCGGGCCGAGGGCGGAACCACCGATGCCGATGACGAGCAGACTCTTGAATTTGCCTTTCGGTCCGGTGATTTCGCCGGAGTGAACCCTGGCGGCAAAGCCCTTGATGGCGTCGAGGGTCGAGGTGATCTCCCCCGCAAGATCGGGTGAGGGCGAAAGGTGTGGCGCGCGCAGCCAGTAATGGCCGACCATGCGCTGCTCATCGGGATTGGCGATGGCACCGCCTTCAAGGTGCTTCATCGCGGCAAACGCGTCCTGCATCCGCGGCTCCATCGCGGCGAGAAAGTCGTCGGGGAACGGGATGCGCGAGATGTCGAGCGAGACGCCGAGGTCGGCGTGTTGGAAGAAGTGAGTTTTGAAGCGGGACCAAGTCATGGGAGGGTTGGGTGAGAATTTGTTTAGTCACGGATAACACGAATGAACACGGATTCCAGAAGAATGGCGTCAGTCACACGAAAAGGAGGAAACGCCACGACGAGG
>CAIQBC010000088.1 GCA_903869955.1 uncultured Opitutia bacterium | reverse complement strand
TAGGAAAAATTGATCTCCTCGGTCATGAGGCCGTAGAACAGCGGGGAGATTTTGGCGCCGGGTTTGTCAACCTGCACGACGATCTTGCCGGGGTCGGCGGCAGCAGCCGTGGCGGCAAAGGCCAGGCTCGCGCCCAGGGCGGCCAGGCCGAAGACGACGTGACGGGAAAAAAGGCGGGAGGGAGGATTCATGGAGGCTAGGTGGTTCAAGGCGGTTGAGGTTTGGCTGGGGTTCATTTTCAGAAAGGGGGATGGATGACTCAATCTGATTTTGAGTCATACAAATCGAGCAGGACTTGGGCATGGGCTCGATTCACGTCACGCAGATCACCCAGTGCATCCTCCAAGAGCGGCTTCGCCCGATCAGGGCGGAATGACCAAAGCGTATGTACGCAGGCCAGCCTGACATGATCCTCAGAATTGGTGGGGGCGACGGCCTCCAGCGCGCGCAAAAACGCGGGGCTGAGCTTCAAAGACACCTGACGCGATTTCAATTCCTCCGCCACCTTGCCAACCTCGGCCTTCAATTTCGCCACCTGTTGCTCGTGATCCTCCCTGGCGTTCGCCAGTTTTCGCTCCAAGGCGGCATATTTGTCTTCGGCGAGAGAAAGCCGCTCACGCATAATCGCGGCCGAACCGCGCTCATTGACCAGCTTCTCCAAATTGTCGAACAAAGACATGGGTGAGGGACGAAGAGACGAAATAACCGAGACTGAGTTTTGCCGCAGATGAGGCGCGGATGAATTACCGGCGATTGAGAATCGCCCGGCAAACGAACGCCACCATGGCGGCAAGGGCCGCAACCCCGGCGGCGACCGGCCATTCGGGAGTCATAAAGAGTGCGGGGACGGAGAAGAACACGGAAAGGCCGGCAGTCCAGCCGACGACGGATGCCTGCTTGGTGTGCTCGCGGGCAATGTCCACGTCCGGCCGGCTCGTGGTGGTGGTGGGTTGCGTTTCATTCATGGCTGCTGGGGTTGAAGGAAAACCAGATTTCGCCAGCCAAACCAACGGGCTTGCGAAGTCGAGCCGATTTCACCCCGGCGGCGTTCGGAGCGGCGCGACCGGCGGTCACGGCCTGCAAGGGGAGGGGAGCAGCCCGTTGCGCCCCGGCGTTTCAGCGCAGCGCCAGCTCGGGCGGCGCGGCAACCGGCGGGGCGTGGCACTGCGGCCTTCGTGGCGGCGCTTGCTGACATCGCGGCTCATGGGGCGGAGCTGCATGTTGGTGGGCGGGGCGGGGTGGGGCGCGTGGCGCGAGCGCCGGCTTCAATCTATGTAGCGCTTAAGCACGGTGGCGAGTTCGCGCAGAGAACGCCGGCCTTCCTCCTGGCTGCCGGCTTCCTTAATGCAGTGCTGAAGGTGGTCGTGAATGATTTTCTCGGCGAGAGACTTCAGCGCGCGGCGGGCCGAAATCAACTGGTTGAGGATCTCCGCGCAGTCACAATCACGATCCAGCATGCCTTCAATGCCCTTCAACTGACCGGCGATCTTGCGCAGCCGGAGCTGCAAGGCGCGGCGCTCGGCTTCAGGATGGGCAGGCAGATGGGACATGGCGTCAGTCTGCACCGCCGGACAGCGCCCGACAAACAGAATAACCGCTTGCTCCCTGCATGGGGGGTGGGGGTATGCTCCTTGCATGGACTTTAATACCCTCCTCCAACACGGGGCCGCCCATGCCTGGCTTTATCTGCCCGTCGCCCTCCTGCTCGGCGCGCTCCACGGACTGGAACCGGGCCACTCGAAAACGATGATGGCGGCGTTCATCATCGCGGTACGTGGCACGGTGCTGCAAGCCGTGCTGCTCGGCCTGTCGGCGGCATTTTCCCACACCCTGATCATCTGGGCGCTGGCCGCCCTGGCCCTGCGCTACGGCAGCCAATGGAATGTTGAATCCACCGAGCCGTATCTCCAGCTCGGCACGGGTCTGGTGGTGATCGCACTCGCGTTGTGGACGCTCTGGCGGGTTCGGCGCGAGCGTGCCGGGCATCATCATCATCATGACGAGTCCAAAACGTTGGAAAGCAAGTGGGGGGCGCTCCGGCTTTGGGTCTTTGAGGACGGGGTGCCGCCGCGCTTCCGGCTGAATCTGCCGGCCACGGCGGGAGTCACGGCAGCCACCATCACCACCCGCCGGCCCGACGGCACGGCGCAAGCGTTCAAACTCGTGGAGCGGGACGAATACTGGGAGTCACTTGACGCCATCCCCGAGCCGCATGCCTTTGTGGCGGACATCCGCCTGGAGGGCACCGAGCACACGTCCTTGACCACAGAGTTCAGCGAGGCACTCCACTCCCACGACGGAGAAGAGGATGACGCCCACGCGCGCGAACACGCCAGCGACATCAAACGACGCTTCGATGGCCGCCCCGTCACTACCGTCCAAATTGTGCTGTTTGGGCTGACCGGCGGACTGATGCCATGTCCGGCAGCGTTTTCCGTGCTCATGCTTTGTCTCCAAGTGAAAAAATTCACGCTGGGTTTCGCCGTGGTGGCCGCGTTCAGCCTCGGCCTGGCCTTGACCCTCGTCTCGGTGGGGGTCGTCGCGGCATGGAGCGTCAAGAAGATCGAAACATCCTCCTCCCGTTTTGGTGAACTCGCGCGCAATGCGCCCTACTTCTCCTCAGGTGTACTGATCCTGCTCGGGTGCTTCCTGGCGGCACGGGGCATCTACCACCTCGTTTAAAAAACGAGGCCTTGTGGCGCGCACCCCTGTGCAACCGGTGGCGCGGGACTGGCAGCCGTTGCGGCTGCGCACGGACCGACAAGTGCATGCCCGCCGGATGCGGGCGAGTTGCGTGGCGAGGAACATGATGCGAGCGGGCGGGGCGTAATGGCGGGGGCGTTGGCCGGTTCAACTCACGACACTACGGGCTGAAACTGAGGACGACACGGAAACCACGCGACCGCCCGGCTGGTTGCGCGTTGTCGCGCGCCGCAAGCGCAATGTGGGTCCTTTATTTTACGCTCTGACCTCTGGCCTCTATCATCCCAGTTCACGGCCACGATCGGTCTGCGCTGAGGGCGACGCGGAAACCAACGTTGAAGCCGCGTTCGCCCGGCTCTTCGGCGTTCCGGTACGCAGTGCGACATTCCACCACAGCGCTGGTCCAAGCGCCGCCGCGCTCGACGCGGGCGCCCTGAAATGCCGGCCAGACCGGATCTGCGACCGCACCACCAGGATAATGCGCCGTCGTCCAGTCCTTGCACCACTCCCACACGTTTCCGTGCATATCGAACAGTCCCCATGCGTTCGGTTGTTTCGTACCCACCGGATGGGTCGTGCCGTCGCTGTTCCTAGCATACCACGCCGTCGCATCAAGGTCGCCCGCCAGATCGCCGGTCGTTCCGGCCCGGCACGCATACTCCCATTGCGCCTCCGTCGGCAGCGTGTAGGTGTAGCCCGCCGGCAGCCGCCCCGCCGCGCGCTCCCGCTCCGTCAGCTTCCGGCAAAATGCCATCGCGTCTTCCCACGACACCTGCTCCACCGGCAGGTCATCGCCCTCAAACGTGCTCGGGTTGCTCCCCATCAGAGCCGTCCACTGTGCCTGCGTCACTTCTGTCCGCCCCAGCCAAAAGGGTTGCGTCAGTGTTACCCGCGTCATCGGCCATTCGTCGTCATTGCTCCCGTTGCCAGGATTCGGCTGGTGCGTAAGCTTCTCCCGCGTCTCGTAGAACCACCGCGCCATGACACTCTGTTCCGGCGACCCCATCCGAAACTCCCCCGGCGCGATCCAGACCAAATCGAGGCCCAGCCCCGGCACCGTCCGTGCGTTGGCCGTGCGTTTTGCCACCTCCGCCGCCGCCCGCCACACGGTGTGATAATGCCACCCCGTCCACCCGAGGACAACGAGCAGCAACGCGACGCCCACGCGCCAGCCGCGTTTCGCTGGCGTGGGCGCGACCGGTTCGTTCGTCACATTGGCCATGACGGAGAAATCTCAGCGGGCCCATAGTCGCACGGCCAGATGCAGCGTGGCGCACGCGGCGAGCGCGGCGGCCACGTCGTCCACCACCACGCCCCAGCCGCCGGGCAGGTCCTGAAGTCGACGGATGCCAAGCGGCTTCCAGATGTCGAAGAGCCGGAACAGCGCGAAGCCCGCCAGCCACACCGCCCAGTCCGGCCAGCCCGCCGGCAGCGCACTCCACCAGCCGAGGAAGCACAGCGGCATCACGGCAAATTCGTCGAGCACGACCTCGCCGGGATCTTTTTTTCCCAGCCGCACCTCGGCCTCGCCGCAGAGCGCGACGGCGAAAAAAATCCCCGCGCCGACTGCGAGCGCGAGCAACCCGCCACCCGCCACGCCCGCGAACGGGCGCAGGCCCACGACGAAAAACGCCAGCCCCGCCAGCGAGCCCCAGGTGCCGGGCGCAAACGGGATGTTGCCGCACGGCGTCACCCGGGCGAGGGCGAGCACTGCGTCGGTTGGCAGCCGCCGCGGCCAATAGGGCTGGCGGAGGCTCATGGGGCCGGCGGCGGCGGGGGCGGCGCGTCGTCAAACACCAGCGCCTTGTGCCGCTCAATATAACGCCAGCCCGACCATACGGCGAGGAAGGTGCCGAAGATGAAACCGATGAGGCCGACATAATGCACCTTTGCCCCAAAATTGTTCAGTTCGGCTTTCAGGCCGGGGAGCAGCCATGCCCAGTCCACCTCGATCATCGGCGCGGCGAGCAGAAACCCGAGCGCGATGAGCTGCGTGAGCGTCTTGGTTTTTCCGCCACGGTCCGCCGGCACGACCACGCCCTTCGACGCGGCGGCCATCCTCATGCCCGACACGAGAAACTCGCGGCACAGCGTGATGAGCACAAACGGCACCGGCATGTTGAACTGCGTGTCAATGTCCACCATCGCCACCATGATGCCGAGGACAAAGACCTTGTCGCTCAGCGCGTCCATGAACTTGCCAAAAGTGGAGACGAGGTTGAGCCGGCGCGCGAGATAGCCGTCGAGCCAGTCGCCCACCGCGCCTGCGAGAAAAAGCCCGAAGGCCAGCGTCGCCGCGCCCGTCCAGCTCTGATACATGAGTGCCACGATGACGAACATCAACGGAATCCTCGAGAGGGTGATGGCGTTGGGCAGGTTCATGGCGGCGGCAGGTAAAACGTGGCACCCTGTCCGGCGTGAACGCAAGTACGGAGGGGGCGCAACCTGCGGACGACTGCATAAAAATCTGGGCGGGGGAGCCCTCACCTCCCAGGCCCCGCCGCTGCTCGCCCCCGGCGAAAAACAACATTCGCCAAGCACGTCGTTTCCCTTTTTGCTGCGTGCAACCTCCAGCCCACGCATGCGCCATTGCATTTATCCCGGCACGTTCGATCCCATCACCCGCGGCCATCTTGATGTGCTCGGGCGCGCCGCCCGGCTGTTCGATCGCGTGACCGTGGCCGTCGCGCGCGACTCGGCCAAGACTCTGCTGTTCACCGCCGAGGAGCGGATCGAGATGCTGCGCCCCAGCCTGGTATCGCATGCCCATGTGAGTGCCGTCCTCTTCGACGGGCTGCTGGTGGAGTTCGCCACGGCCCAGGGCGCGACGGCCATCATCCGCGGGCTGCGCGCATTGTCGGACTTTGAATTCGAGTTCAACATGGCGCTGATGAACCGCCATCTCCGCCCGACGGTGGAAACGATCTTCGTCATGCCCAACGAGGCCTACAGTTATTGCAGCTCGACGCTGGTGAAACAGGTCGCCCGCCACGGCGGCGATGTCGCGCATTTCGTCCCGCCCAACGTCGCCGTCGCGCTCAAGGCGAAGTTTAAGCGACCATAAACGTTGTCCTACGTGCCAAGGCCGACCTTGGCACCCAATCCGCCGCTCTCGCAGTCGGTTGCCCGAAATTTGCGGTCCGTTTCCCGCCCTCAGCTCCGTCCGCTCTTGCGGGGCTCCGCGCGGCCTTTGCGCTCGACGAACTCCCGGACCACTTCCATCCGCTGGCGCGTGCGCTCCACCTCCGCAACCTCGTCGGAGGTACGGATGGTCTCGTGCAGGGTGATGGCGCGGCGCATTTTTGACAGCGCCAAGTATTCGAGCTGGCGGATGCGCTCCCGCGTGACATGGAACCTCCGGCCCACCTCTTCGAGCGTCTGCTCATCGCGGCCCTCCAGTCCGAAGCGCAGCTTGATGATCTCAGCCTCGCGCTGGTCCAGGGAGTTGATCATCTCGTGCAAGTCGGCAGTACGGTTTTTTTCGCGCAGGCCCTCGTAGGGGTTGACGGCGTTTTCGTCGCCGACGATGTCCCCAAAGGTCGCCGATGAGTCGCCGTCCTGGCCGATGGGCGCATCGAGCGAGGCGGGGCGGACGCTGACGGACTTGAGGTGCGCGACCTTGGCGGTTGGGATTTGCAGCTCAATCGCCAGCTCCTCGTCGGTCGGCTCGCGTCCCAGCTCCTCGGTGAGCTTCATCGCCATTTTCCGCATCTTGGAGATCTTGTCCACGAGATGGACAGGCAGGCGGATGGTTTTGCTCTGGTTCGCCAGCGCGCGCTTGATGGACTGCTTGATCCACCACGCCGCGTAGGTTGAGAGCTTGCCGCCCTTGCGCGGGTCGAAGCGCTCCACCGCCTTGATCAGGCCGAGGTTGCCCTCGCTGATGAGGTCGAGCAGCGGGAGGCCAAAATCCTTGTAGTCCATCGCGATTTTCACCACGAGCCGCAGGTTGGCCGAGATCATGTGGTCGCGTGCGGCCTTGTCGCCGCGGCGGATGCGCTTCGCGAGCTGGACTTCCTCCGCAACCGTGAGGAGCGGCGTCTTGCCGATTTCCTGCAGGTAAAGCGAAAGGTTGCTGCGTTCTCCGTGGGCCAAGGGCGCTTCGGCGCCGGGCGCGGCGCGCTCGTTTCTTTCCAAAAATGACGGCGGCGACTCGATGTCGGCCAGTCTCGTGGCAGGTGCAGCGGTGGAAACGGCGGCGGCTTCGTCGTCGGCAAACTTCTGGGAGTTCGGGCTTGAGTTGGGCATGGCGCGCGTGGGTTGGATTGGGGGTAACGCGGACAGCGGACCGACTGCGTCACCGGGTTGTGGTATGGGACAGGCGGAAGCGTTTTGCGTTCCAACTAAAGAACGGGCAGCGCTCCCTCTTGGATTCGAAAAAGCGGCGTTGGGCGGCGTGCCAAGATGACCCACCGGCAGGGCGGCTGGCGTGCGAACTGTCACATTCGGCAGTGAGAGTTTGGCGGGCCGCCTTTATTTCCCGGGCTTCATTTGTGATCCCACGGACAGACAACTTTCACGCGCGGGTGCTCCCAGACCTTGAACACCTCGAACATTTTTCCGGGGTTTAGGATCCCGTTCGGGTCGAGCGCGCGCTTCACAGCCAGCATCGCCCGCACCTGTGCCGGCGGGTGTTGCAACCGGAAAAACGGCGTCTTCGCCAGCCCAATGCCGTGCTCGCCGGAAATTGCCCCGCCGAGCGCCACTACGCCGCGCATCAGCGCCTCGCCCGCCGCCGCCGCGCGGCGGCACTCATCGGGGTTGTCGCGGTGATACATGATGTTCACATGAAGGTTGCCATCGCCCAGATGCCCAAAAGTTGGCATTGGCAGCCGGAACTCGCGCCGCAGCCGCGCCAGCAGCCGCACACATTTTTCGTAGCTGCGCAGCGGCACGACGATGTCCTCGTTGATTTTTGAATCCGCCAGCTTGAACATTGCCTGCGAGCAACGGCGCCGCACCGCCCACAGCACCTCGGCCTCGGTGCGGTCCCGCGCGACCCGCCACGCCGCCGCCTTCGTTTTCGCCCAAGCGAGTAGGATTTTTTTCTGGTCGGCGACCTCGCTCGCCGTGCCTGCCAGCTCAATGAGCACGACCGGCCGGCCGGCCCCGCCCTGGGCCCGGTCGGAGGCCTGCCTGGCAAACACCGTTTGGCCTGTCGCCGCCTCGGCACATTGCACCGCGTGCCGGTCGAGAAACTCACAGATTGCCGGCTGCACGCGCTGCGCGAAAAGTGCCCGCACCGCGCGAAACGCCGCCCCTTCGTCGGCAAACGCCGTCAGCAGTGTCCATCGCGCCGCCGGCAGCGGGATGAGCTTGAGCGTCGCCTCGGTCACGACGCCGAGCATCCCCTCGCTGCCGATCCACAGGTCGCGCAGGTTGAAGCCGGCGGAGAATTTTTTGGTCGGCGTGCCCCACGTCACCGCCTCGCCGGTCGGCAGAAAGCCCTTGAGCGCGAGCACGAAGTCGCGCGTCACACCGTATTTGCCGCCGTGCATCCCGCCCGCGTTGCAGGCGATGTTGCCGCCGATGGTGCAGTATTGCTTCGACGCCGGGTCGGGTGGGTAAAACCAGCCCTTCGCCTCGGCCGCCCGGTGGATGTCGCCCACCACCGCCCCCGCCTGCACGTGGGCGAGGCCTGCGTCGGCATCAATGCGGATGCGCATCCATCCCGAGAGATCAAGCACCCACCCGCCGCGCACCGGCGAGGCCGAGCCGGTCAGCGACGTACCCGCCCCGCGCACGGTCACCGGCACGCGGTACTGGTTCGCCAGCGCCAGTACGACGGCAATGTCGGCGTCCGTGCGTGGCTTCACGACCGCGTCGGGCAAAAACGACAGCTTGCTCCCGTCAAACGATGCTCCAAATCGCGCCGCGTCGGACACCGCCACGCGCGCCCCCAGGCGGCGGCGGAGTTGCTGGGTCGCGGTGCGGATGGAGGCCATGACGCCCAAACCCTCGCGGGCCGCCCCGCTGCACTCAACCGAGAAATGCCAACTCTGTCCCACGGCTCCCGCATTCCCAATCAACCGCGTCATCAACGCTCAAACCGTAGCATCCCGCCCGCACGGCAAATCTTGCCGTGGGATCTGGCCCAGATGTGTCGGCCAGAATAAAATTTCTTTAGATCATTGAATACAACGAGATAAGAACGTGGCATATCCATTGCTCAGGTGGTGGCGTGAACATCGGTCTCTATCAAAACGCCGCTTCGCTCAATGCCCTTGAGCGCTGGCAGGATGCCGTGTCACAGAACATCACTTCCAGCCAGGTCACGGGCTTCCGGCGGCGCACCGTGCAGATCAACGGCGTGAGCTCGGGTGAGATTCTCTATGATCCGGCGATGCGGCCTGACCGGGGCGAGGGGGTGCCGGCGATCTCGCCGCAGACGCGTTACGCCATCTCATTCATCCCAGGTGAAAACCAGCCCACGGGCCGTGACCTCGATTTTGCCGTGTCCGGGGACGGCTTTTTTGGCTTCAAGACCCAAGATGGCCAGACGGCCTATACGCGGGCCGGGCAGTTTCAGATTCGCTCGGATCGCACGCTCGTTACCACGCAGGGCCTGGAGGTGTTGTCCGAAAGCGGCAACCCTATCCAGCTCCAGTCGCAGGGTGGCAAAACCGTCGTCAACGCCGATGGCACCATCCGCCAGGGCGACGCGATCCTTGGCCGCATTGGCGTGTTCAAGGCTGGCAATCCCTCTCAGCTCAGGTCGCTCTCCCCCGGCGTCTTCAGTGCCGGGCCGGGCGCGGACATGAAACCCGTCGAGTCGCCCCAAATCCAGCAGGCCTACCTCGAGTCGAGCAACATCGCCCCGCTCCGCGAGATGGTGGATCTCGTCAACATCTCCCGCGCCTACGAGGCCAACCAGAAGCTCATCCAGACCCGCGACCAGACCATGCAGCAGACCTTGGACGCGCTCACCTGAACCGCGTTGCGGCCTCCCACCTCTTCACTCCCACCTGCCCACTTTTTCCTGCCGCTCCGCTCCCTAACCCCGCTGCCGATTCTCCGCCATGAACCTCTCCCTCTACTCCGCCGCCACCGGCATGGAAGCCCAGCAGCTCAACCTGAACAACATCGCGAACAACCTCGCGAACGTGAACACCGTCGGCTTCAAGCGCAGCAAGATCCAGTTTCAGGACCTTCTCTACCAAAAGCCCCGCAACGCCGGTTCCGAGACGGACGGCGGTAACCGCGTTCCCACCGGGATCGAGGTCGGCAACGGCTCGCGCGTCGCCGCCACCTCGAAGGATTTCACGCAGGGCCAGCTCACCAACACCGGCGCGCAGTTTGACCTCGCGCTCCAGGGCGACGGCTTCTTCGAGGTGCAGCGCCCCGACGGCACCACCGGTTTCACGCGCGACGGCTCCTTCAAGCTCAACGCCAGCGGCCAGGTCGTCACCACCGACGGCATGCCCGTGCTCAGCGGTTTCCAGACGGTCCCGCCGGGCACCACCAACATCAGCATCTCCCAAAACGGCCAGGTCACCTACCAGACCTCTGCCGGCAACACGACCTTCCAGCTCACGCTCGCCCGGTTCGCCAACCCCAGCGGCCTCAACAGCCTTGGCGGCAACCTCTACGCGGAAAACGCCGCGAGCGGCGCGCCCGAGACCGGCGCCCCCGGCTCCCAAGGTTTCGCCAGTGTCATGCAGGGCTACACCGAGACGTCCAACGTCAACATCGTCGAGGAAATGGTAAACCTCATCGTCGCCCAGCGCGCCTACGAGGTGAACAGCAAGGCCATCCAAGCCTCCGATGAGATGCTCCAAAATATCAACCAGCTCAAACGCTGAGCCCGCGCCCATGTCACGCCTGCCCTCATTGCTCCTTGCTTTCCTTTTCGTTGCGCGCCTCGCGTCCGCCGCCGATGCGCCGGCCGCCGACACGTCAGTGGCTGCGGCCTCGCCGGCCGTCGCCCTTCCGGCCCCGGTGCCCGCTTCGCCCGCCGACGTCGCCCCTGCCTCACCCGCACCCGCCGATGCGTGGCTCGCCGCGCTCACGCCTCTCCTCGTCGCCCACTACCAGCCCCCGGGCGAGCTTGTCCTCGCTTGGTCCCGCCCGCGTCCCGCGTCCGCTCCGGCCCATGCCACGCTCACGCTCCTCAATGTCCCCGCCGAGCTGGCCTCACAGCTCCTTGTCAACATCCGCGCGACCGATGCCGCCGGCCGCGTCACCGAGCACACGCTGGTGCTCCGCGCCGAGCTGTGGCGCGATGGCTGGGCGCCGCGCGAGCCTGCCGTCCTCGGCGATCCCGTGCGCTCCGGTCAGCTCGACCTCCGGCGCTTTGACGCGCTCCGCGAGCGCGAGGCGGTCGCCGCTGATCCCGCGCTCGAGCTCAATTTCGCCCGCAACATCCCCGCCGGCCGCCTGCTCACCTGGCGCGATGTCGCCCGCCGGCCGCTCGTACGGCGCGGCCAGCCCGTCGAGGTCTCCGCGATTGACGGCCCGCTTACCGTCACCCTCCGCGCTCTCTCATTGCAGGATGCCGGCCGCGGCGAGTCCGTCCGCGTCCGCAACCCTGAGACGAACAAGGAGTTCACCGCCATCGTCACCGCCGAGTCCCGCGCCGCCGTCCGCTTTTGATTTTACCATGAAACCCACCCTCACCATCTCCGCCCTCGTGCTTCTTACCGCCGCGCTCCCGCTCGCCGCCGACTCCCTCTGGACCGGCGCCGGCGCCCGCGAGCAGGGCATCGCCACCGACATCAAGGCCGCCCGTGTCGGCGACATCCTCACCATCGTCGTCGCCGAAAACCTCGCGCAGGCCTCCTCGCAGAGCAAGACGAGCAACAGCGCGAGCAACATGAACCAGGCTATCACGCAGTTTTTCTACCCGCCCGCGGTCAGCGGCCTCGGCACGGTCGGGGGCCAGTTGCCCGGCATCAAGTTCGGCGGCACCAGCGACTTCAAGGGCGGTGGCGATGTCAGCAGCACGCAGTCGCTCACCGCGCACGCCGCGGTGCTCGTCACCGATGTGCTCCCCAACGGCAACCTCGTCATCGCCGGCGCGCGCCGCCTCGTCTTCTCCGGCGAGACGCAGAACGTCATCCTCCACGGCCTCGTCCGCCCCGCCGACATCGGCAGCGACAACAGCATCATCTCCTCCAACATCGCCGAGGCGCGCATCGAGTTTATCTCCGAGGGCAGCCTGACCGACGCCGAGAAACGCGGCTGGCTCAGCCGCCTCTACGAGAAACTCCGCCCGCTTTGATCGGCATTTTTGCCAGCCCGTTTTCCCATGCGCATGCGCTTATCTTTTACCCACCCCGTCCGACTGCTGCCGGTTTTCGCCCTGCTGCTTGCGGCCTTGGTCCTGCCTGCGTCCGCCGCACGCGTGAAGGACCTCGCGCAGGTCGAGGGCAGCCGCGACAACCAGCTCGTCGGCTACGGCATCGTCGTCGGCCTCGCGGGCGACGGCGACTCCAACGCCCTCACCACACTTCGCTCCGTCGCAAATATTCTTCAGCGCAACGGCCTCACCATTGATCCGACGCAGATCAAGGCGAAGAACGCCGCCGCCGTCATGCTCACGGCCAACATCGCCGCCTTTCTCAAGTCCGGCAGCCGCATTGATGTGACCGTCGCCTCGCTCGGCGACGCGAAGTCGCTGCAAGGCGGCATTCTCCTCCAGACGCCGCTGCTCGGAGCCGACGGCCGCGTTTACGCGGTCGCGCAGGGGGCCATCGCGCTTGGCGGCTTCATTGGTGGCGCCGGTGGCGCGGGCGGCGCAACCGTCCAGAAGAACCATCCCACGGTCGGCATCATCAGCAACGGCGCCATCGTTGAGCGCGAGATTCCCGCCGTCTTCGTGCGCGACGGCCGGCTCTCACTCTCGTTGCACAACCCCGATTTCACCTCCGCCGCGCGTCTGGCCGAGGCCATCAACCTCGCCTACCCGCTCGCCGGCGCCGCCGCGCGCGACGCCGCCACCGTGGACCTCGCCCTCCCGCCTGATTACCTCGGCCGGGATGTGGCGTTCCTCGCCGACCTCGGCACTGTCGCCGTCACGCCGGACATTCTCGCCCGCATCATCATCAACGAGCGCACCGGCACCATTGTCGCCACCGCACCGGTCGGCCTCTCGCGCGTCGCCATCAGCCACGGCTCGCTCACCATCACCATCGCTAACTCCGTCTCCGCCTCGCAGCCCGGTCCGCTCAGCGGCGGCCAGACCGCCCTGCTCCCGAGCACGCAGACCGACGTGAAGGAGACCAAGGGCAGCTTCACCATCATCAACGAGGCCCCTTCCGTGGACCGCCTCGCCGCCGCGCTCAATGCCCTTGGCGTCAGCACCCGCGACATGATGGCTATTTTTCAAACCCTCAAGAGCTCCGGCGCGCTCCAGGCCGAGCTGATCATCAACTGATTTTTCCCGCCATGTCGCCCCTGTCCGTCAGCCCTCTCGGCGTCACCCCGCCCTCCGTCGTCCGCCCGCTCCCGGGCGCGTCCGGCTCCGCGCCTGCTCCGCGGCCGGTGCCCGACGAGACCCGTCGCGCCGCGCAGCAGTTTGAGGCCATCCTCATGCGCCAGCTCCTCACGCCCGCCATCGAGCCGATGATGAACGGCTCCGCCCTCGGCGGCAGCGCCGGCGGCTCGGGTGCCGGCGGCGGTGTCTACAGCTACCTCCTGACCGATGTGCTCGCCACCTCCATGAGCCAGGGCGGCGGCCTCGGCCTCGCCCGCGTCCTGCAAAAACAGCTCACGCCCGCCGCCGGCGTGCCCTCCGCAGCCCCGCACCCATGAGCCCCTTCCCGGTTGTTCCCCTCGTTGGCCTGCTTCGCGCCGAGCTTTCCGGCTACGGCGGCCTGCTCGCGCTCTTCGACCGGCAGCAGGCCCAGCTCTGGCGGCGCGAGATCGGCCCCGTGGCCGACACGTCCCTCGCCATCGAGACGCTCGCCGCCGAGGTCGCGGGCCATCGCGCCGCGCGTGAGACGTGGGTCGCCGGGTTTGCCGGGGAGCACGCCCGCCCCGCCGACAGCACGCTGCGTAATCTTCTCCCGCTTTTCCCCGCCGACCAGCAGTCGCTGCTCGCCGCACTCATCGAGGAGATCAATCACCTCCTACACCGCGTCCGCCGCCGCGCCCGGCAAAACCACACGATCCTCTCCCGCGCCGTCGAACTGCACCGCGACACGCTCGCCCTGCTGATCCCCGGTCACCAGCCGCGCACCTACGCGCCTTCCGGCCAGGTCGCCGCCTCCACCGGGTCCGCCCTCGCGTTCCGCGCCGCCGGCTGAGGGTCGCGGCCTTTAAATCCAGCCTCCAAAATCGCCCTCCATGTCCGGCCTCTTTGCCAGCCTCAACCAGTCCGCCCACGCGCTCACCGCGCAGTCGCTCGGCGTGGAGGTCGCCGGCCGCAATCTCGCCAACGCCAACAACCCCGCCTACGCCCGCCAGCGCGTCGTCTTCGTTGACCATAACGCCTCCGACCCTTCCGGTGCCTCGCAGTCGCTCGGTCTGCAGGCTGAGTCCGTCCAGCAACTCCGTGACAGCCTCCTCGACCAGCAGGTCGTCCGCGAAGCGGGCCTCACCGCCAGCCTCACCGCCGAGGACGCCACGAATGCCACCATCCAGACCGCCCTTGGCCAGACCATTGACAGCACGGGTGCCACCACCGGTGCCACCGGCCAGACTCTCGGCGACGCCGTGAGCACCCTGCTCAACGGATTCCAGGCCCTCGCCGCCACCCCCACCGACCTCGGCACGCGGCAAAATCTCCTGCAAAACGCCGCCGACCTCGCCCAGCGTTTCAACGACGTTGATGGCCGCCTCGGCCAGATCCAGACCGACCTCGGCAGCCAGCTCACCGGCGACGTCAGCTCGGTCAACAATCTCCTCACCAATATCGCCACGCTCAACGCCCAGATCGGCCGCGCCGAGATCAACTCGCCTGGCTCCGCCGTGGATCTCCGCGACCAGCGCCAGGCCGACCTCGAGCAGTTGGCCGGCAAGCTCAGCATCGAGACGCGCCCCTCCGCCGGTGGTGCCGGCCAGGTGGATGTGTTTGTGCGCGACACCGGCGGCGCGCCCATTGACCTCGTCAGCCTCGGCACCGTCACCAACGCCGTCGCCTTCGACGGCACCCAGTTCACCGCCGGCACCGCCGCCACGCCCATTGCCCTCGCCGGTGGCGAGGCCAAGGGCCTCCTCGCCGCGCGCGACGGCACCGTGCAAACGCTTCGCGACCAGCTCAACCGTTTTGCCGGCCAGATCGCCACCTCCGTCAACGCCGCCTACAATCCGACCGGTGCCACGGGCAATCTTTTCCAGTTCACCCCCGGCAGTGCCGCCGCGACCATCGCGCTCGCCCCCGGCCTCACGCCTGCGGGTCTCAAGGCCTCCGACACCGCCAATCCCGGCGACAACACCATCGCCCTGGCCGTCGCCAATCTGTCTGCGCAATCATTCTCGACTGCCGGCGGTGACCTCGTGGACGGCACGTTCTCCCAGTATTATTCCGGCGTCATCAACCATCTCGGCAACACGGTCGCCCAAGCGTCAAGCAACCTCACCGACCAGACCAACGTCGAGAAGCTCGTCCGCCAACAGCGCGACAGCGTCAGCGGGGTCTCCTTGGACGAGGAGATGACCAACCTCATGCAATACCAGCGCGCCTACCAGGCCTCGTCGCGCGTCATCACCATCATTGATGGCCTTCTCGACAACGTCATCAACAGCATGGGCAAGGCCTGATCGAGAATATCCTCCGCCGCCGCTTCCTTCCTCACTTTTCCTTCCGTCTCCTGATTCCTGACTCCTGTATCCTGATACTTTTTCCTCCTGACCCCGACTCCTTCCTCCATGCGCCTCGCCACCTCCAGCCTGACCGCCACGCTCATCGCGCAGATGCAGCAGCTCACCACGCAGCAGGCCATGTTGCAAAACCAGGTTTCCAGCGGGCAACGCATCTCCCAGCCCGGCGACGATCCGGTCGCCGTCGCCCATGTCGTGGCCGCCCAGATGGAGCAGAGCGCTCTCACCCAGGCCGGCCACAACGCCGACGCCGCCCTCGGCGCCTCACAAAACACCTTCGCCGCGCTCACCCAGTTCAAGTCCATCTCCGACCGCGTCGGCGAGATCGGCGCGCTCGGCGGCGGGGCCATCGGCACGGCCGGCATGCAGGCCTACGCGCAGGAGGTGAACCAGCTCATCGAGCAGGCCGTCACCACGGGCAACAGCAGTTTCGACCAGAACCATCTCTTCGCCGGCACCGCCAGCGGCACGCCGCCGTTCACCGTCACCCGCGATGCCGCCGGCCAGGTCACCGCCGTCGCCTATGTCGGCAGCGCCACCAGCGCCAGTGTCCCGCTCGGCTCCGGCGTCACGGTTCAGCCCACGACCGACGGTGCCACCAACGCCGGGCTCGCCACGTTCATGAACCGGCTCGTCGCCCTGCGCGACAGCCTTCAGACTGGCGACAGCGCCGCCACGCAGGCCGCCGCCGCCGCGCTTCCGGGCTCCGAGGATACCATCGTCGGCGCCCTCAGCGAGCAAGGTGCCGTCCAGTCGCGCATCCAGCTCACCCAGACCACCCAGCAGTCCCGGCTCACTGAGCTGGCCCGGGAGGTTTCCGCCGCCGCCGATACGGACTTGCCGTCCACCATCGTCCGGCTCAACCAGTCGAACCAGACCTACCAGGCCGCCCTGTCCGCCTCCTCCAAGATTCTCAACCTCTCGCTGCTCGACTATCTCCACTAGCCGCGCGCCCGCGGCCTTCTTTATCGCCATGAAAGTTCTCGACGAAACCGCCACGCCCTTCGCGCCCGCCGGCCCGCCCGCGCTCGCGCTCAACTTTGCCGCCGGTCTCGTCGGGTTCCCGGCGCACCGCCGCGGCGAGGTCTTCCACATTGCCGAGCAGCTCCCGTTTCAATGGCTCCGCCTGCACGGTCCCGACCCGCTCCACTTCGTTGTCATTGACCCCGCCGGCCTCGTGCCCGGCTATAATCCCGAGCTCTTCGACGAGGATGCCACCGCGCTCGGCATTGTCACCGCCGCCGATGCGCTCGTGCTCAACATCGTCACGGTGCTCGGCTCCGACCACGCCACCGCGACCGCCAACCTTGTCGGCCCCGTCATCATCAACCGCCACACCGGCGCCGCGCGCCAGGTTGTCATCGCCAACCACGCGCAGTATAATGCGCGCCACCCGCTCGTCGCCGCGAGCTGACCCGCCGCCATGCTCGTCCTCACCCGCAAGGTCAACGACGCGATCATCATCGGTGGCAACATCGAGATCCGCATCACCCGGATTGACGGCGACACCGTGAAGATCGGCATCTCCGCCCCGCGCGAGATCGCCATCGTCCGCAAGGAAGTCCTCACCGACATCGCCGCCAACAACCAGCGCGCCGCCGTCGCCCCTCCCGCTGCCGGCACGCCGCCGCAGCTCCCCCGCCTCCCTCGTCTCGCCCCGGCGCCGCGTCCCGTTCCGGCTCCCGCTTCCCCTGCTCCCCAGCCC
>CAIQBC010000087.1 GCA_903869955.1 uncultured Opitutia bacterium | reverse complement strand
CGAACGCCCTCGCCCACGAAAAATCTCCCTACCTGCTTCAGCACGCCAACAATCCCGTCGCGTGGCTCCCGTGGGGCGAGGCCGCGTTTGCGCGGGCCCGCGCCGAGCAGAAGCCCATCTTCCTCAGTATTGGCTACTCCACCTGCCATTGGTGCCATGTTATGGCGCACGAGTCGTTTGAACACGCCGGGATCGCCGCGCTCCTCAACGCGCACTTCGTCCCCGTAAAGGTGGACCGTGAGGAACGGCCCGACGTGGATCGCGTCTACATGGCCTATGTGCAGGCGCTTACTGGCCACGGTGGCTGGCCGCTCAGTGCGTGGCTCACGCCGGAGTTGAAACCGTTTCACGGCGGCACCTATTTTCCACCCGAAGATCGCTCCGGTCGCCCCGGCTTCGCGTCGCTGCTGCGCCACCTCGCCGCCGGCTGGGCCAACGATCGTGCGCGGCTCGTTGCCGAGGCCGATCGTGTGCTCGCCACGTTGCGCGAGCAGGTTGCGCCCGTCGGCGATCACCACCTCGCCGCCCGCCCGCCGCCCGCCTTTCGCCTGCACGAAGCCGCCTCGACCGCGTTTGAAAACTGCTTCCGGTCGCTATATGAAGGCTTCGACCCAGCGCGTGGCGATTTTGTTGGGGCGCCAAAATTTCCGCGTCCGGGCAACCTCAATTTTCTTTTCCGTGTCGCGACGCTGCAGGGCCGCGACTCCGGGCTCGGCCGCGAGGCGATGAAGATGGCCACCTCCACCCTGGCCGCGATGGCGCGCGGCGGCATTCACGACCACGTGGGGGGCGGCTTTCACCGCTATGCGGTGGATGAAGACTGGTTCGTGCCACATTTTGAAAAAATGCTCTACGACCAGGCGCAGATCGCCGTGAACTGTCTCGATGCCTGCCTCGCCAGCGGTGACGAGCGTTTCGCTTGGCTCGCGCGCGGCCTCTTTGGCTACACGCTGCGCGACCTCGCCCATCCCGCTGGCGGCTTTTATTCGGCGGAGGACGCCGATTCACGGTTGACGTCTGCTGGTGATGCCCACGCCGAAGGCGCGTTTTACGTCTGGACGCGAACCGAGATTGAATCCGCGCTGGCGGGTGGCAATCCCCGCGGGGTGCCCTCACCCGGCTCCGGCGACGCGACACAGGGTGCAGTCCTCCCGTCCGCCTCCGGCACCGATCCCGTTGGCTTCTTCTGCACCCACTTCGGGGTGACCGCCAGCGGGAACGTCTCGCCCGAGCAGGACCCTCACGGCGAGTTCACCGGCAAAAACATCCTCCGCCAGCGGCAGTCTCTCCTTGCCACCGCCCAAGCCCACGCGCTCGACCCGTCGGCCGCGAGCGAGCTGCTGGCCGCACAGTTGGAAACGCTCCGCCGCCTCCGTGCCGCCCGGCCCCGCCCCCACCTCGACGACAAAATTATCACGGCTTGGAACGGCCTCATGCTCTCCGCCCTCGCGCGTGGTGCGACTTCGCCCGCCGCCTGCCTCGCCGACCAGCGCGCGCTTTGCCTCGCCGCCGCCGTGCGCACGGCCGGGTTCATCGCGCACGAGCTTTATGATGCCCCGCGCGGCACGCTCTATCGCTGCTGGCGCGGGGGGCGTGGCGTGAGTGAAGGCTTCGCCGAGGACTATGCTTTTCTCATTGCCGGTCTGCTCGATCTTTACGAAGCGACGTTCGACGCGCGCTGGCTGTGCTGGGCGGAGCGTTTGCAGCAGACCATGGATGCGCAATTTTGGGACGGGGCCGCCGGCGGCTATTTCAGCTCTGCGGCCACCGCCGCCGATCTCGTTCTCCGTCTCAAGGAAGACCACGACGGCGCCGAGCCCTCGCCCAACTCTGTTGCCGCCGCCAACCTCCTGCGCCTCGCTGCCATCTTCGATCCGCGCAGCGAGCACGATATGTCCGCTGCCGGCGGGGCTTCCTCACCGCCAACTGCGGTTCCGCTGCCGGGTGAGGGCGTCCCGTTCCCGGCCACCCTCACCCGCCGCGCCCGCGCCTTTTGCACCATTGAGGCGCTTCGCCCGCGTTGGTCGCAGGCCCCGCACGCGCTGCCCGAGATGCTCTGCGCGATCGAACGCGCCCTCGAACCACCGCGCCAGATCGTGCTCGCCGGCGACCCGTCCTCCCCGGACTTCCACGCCCTCGCCCTCGTCGTGCGTGAGCGTCCCGGTCCGCGCCGCGTGGTCGTGCGTGCCGATGCTGCGATCCCGTGGACCCACGTTATGACACCGCGCGACGGCCATGCCACCGCTTACGTTTGTGAGGATTTTGCCTGCCAGCTGCCGGTGACGACGCCAGCCGAATTGCGTCATCTGCTGGCCTGAACTGCGCCCGGCGCTGATCCGTGAACATCGGTGTTATCGGTGGTTAAAATCCGAAACTCGTTGTCCTCGGATCGAGCCTCGGCGCGCTTGGTGGCTCAAATCTGGTTTCAGGTTCGCCCGGCGCGGGTGGATGGGGCCATGACCCACTTGCGCGGACCGGCCATGCGGGGTAAAGTGCGGTATGAATACGACCAACCTGCATTTCCTAAACGTCCGCCGCGTCGGCCTCATGGCTGGCGCCCTGCTGCTGATAACTTTGACCGCCTGCAGACGCGACCAGCCGCCTCCGCCCGTGACCGGGGGCCTGCCCCCGTCTCCGGTGTTGGTGGCACAACCCGTGATCGTGGTGCCGGACGACTACGTTTACTATCCGGACTATGGGGTCTATTACACCTTCCGGTTCGGTGACCCCGACTATATGCGCGACTACGTCGTGAACATGCCGCCGGCCGATCAGCTCGGGGGTTTCTACATGGGCTCGGACGGGTACTGCCCCGGCCGCGATTTTCTCGATCGCGAGCCGGGGCCCGGCCCTCGCCCGCCCGTGATCGAAAAGCAGTGGTACAGCTTCATGCTGCTGGGCCGGCTGAGCTACGACCCGACCCTGTCGGACGCCCATTTCGAACGCGTGCTCGGTGCGCGCTTCCCGGGGGTGGCGGCGCAGGACGTTTATCGCGCGCTCCAGGCGGGGTCGCAGACGATGCCGCTGACCACGCGTTTCTTCTGGGGCGATATTGACATAAAATGGTTTCCCGAGGGTTCGGTGCAGGGCAGCGGCAACAAGGGCTATCTTTCCGTCCTCGACTTCGCCGAAGGTGTCACGATGCCGGGATCAAATGTGCTCAACATCCGTCAGTGGCGCGCGAGCCTCCTGGCGAAGCGTCCGATGAACGGGACCACGCCGCTACAGATCGCCGATGCGCTCACAGGCGCAGGCCACGAGGCCCTGCAAGCGGTCTCCGCCCTGCGCGCGCAGACCCCGCGCGCCAACGCGGACGAGCTGCGGAAGACGCTCGTGGATTGCGAGGCGTTGGGCTGGCTCGCGCTGTCCTACGCGGAAAAAATTCGCGCCGCCTGCGACCTCGGCCTGTTCGACCTGAGCCACGATGACGGCGAGCAAGCGTCGGCGGTGCGGCACCTCGGCGTCGCGCTCGACGCGTGGAAGCATTATGCCACCGTGCGCGACGGCCAGTATCTCCCGGCGCTCTATGGCCGGGCGGGCTACGTGAATATCACGGAGCTGACCAGCAAGGTCGCCGGAGACATCGAGATCGCCCGGAACTGGAAACCGAATTCGATCCGGGCGGTCGTGCCCGGACAAAACACCGAGGCCGGCTTCGGCCAATAAGCCCGCTCCGCAGCACAGTGGGTTCACTCCGGCAGGCCGCGCAGGAGTTTGCGATCCGCGACGAACGGGCCGAAGGGGAGCAGAGCGGACACGAAGAGCAGCCCCGAGCGTTTGCCCGGCCATTGGTATTGCCTGTGCGCTTGAATGAGCGTCGCGACGTAGGCGAGAAACAGCACGCCATGGGCCATTCCGGCCACGCGGACGGCCTCGGGGTGGCCGGCAAAATATTTCAGCGGCATCGCCACGCCGGTGAGCAGGAGAAACGAAGTGCCTTCGAGCAGACCGGCGAGCCGGAGCCGGCCGAGCGAGTTGGATAGTTTCATGCGGAAGCTGGAAAGGGGAGGGGAGGGAGCGGGTGGAAGACGGCAGAGGTCAGAGGTCGAAATTCAGCAGACGGAGGCTGGACAGAAGGAGTCGGTAGACAAGGGTGGAAGACGGAGGATCCGGATTTGGAGGGCGGAGGCCGGAGGGCTGCCGGATGGCTTCAAAATGTAGTAGTTGGTAATTCGTGAGGATTGGCGAAGATTTGTGGTAAGAAATCCGCGTGAGTCAAAAGGGGAGCCCGGCACCGTCCAATTGACTTCGTGCGGTCGCCCCGCTGACTCCCGCCATGAACTGGGACGAAAGCTACCAAAGGGGCAAAGTGTTCTGGGACAAGGGCGCACCGTCGCCGCCGTTGCGGCAGTATCTGGAGCGACATCCGGCGCGTGGGCGCACGCTGGTGCCGGGCTGCGGTCGCGGGCATGAGGTGGCGCTGGCGGCCGAGCACGGTCTCGACGCGACGGGGCTGGACATTGCGCCGACCGCCATCGCCGAGGCGCGGGGACTTTATCCGCAGCTCGCGGCGCGATTCATCGTCGGCGATTTGTTCAAGCCAGCGGCGGGGCTGCGCGGCGCTTTTGACGTGGTGCTGGAGCACACCTGCATGAGCGGGCTGCCTCCCGCGCTGCGCGCCGACTACCGGCGCGGCATTGACCTGACGCTGCGGCCCGGCGGCCTGCTTATCGGGATTTGGTTCATCAATCCGGACCTCGAACCGGGCTACGCAGGGCCGCCCTTTCCGTTCAGCGTCGCTGAGCTGACGGCGCTGTTTGCCGACGGTTACGAGATCGTGGCCGACCATGT
>CAIQBC010000086.1 GCA_903869955.1 uncultured Opitutia bacterium | reverse complement strand
CCGGCTAATTGAATACTTATGTCCACGACGCCGGAAAATCGCTCCAACACCCGCCGGGCCCTCGCCCTAGGGTGCTGGCTGTTGCTTTGTTTCAGCTCCGCGTCGCTCGGCGCGTTCTTCATGCCGGGCGAATGGTATGCCACGCTCAAGAAGCCGTCCTGGAATCCGCCGGGCTGGCTTTTCGGCCCGGTCTGGTCGGCCCTCTACACGATGATGGCAGTCGCGGCGTGGCTCGTCTGGAAGCGCGGAGGATTCGCGACGCATCGGCGACCGCTGTCGCTCT
This sequence comes from uncultured Opitutia bacterium, assembly GCA_903869955.1. Taxonomy (GTDB): domain Bacteria; phylum Verrucomicrobiota; class Verrucomicrobiia; order Opitutales; family Opitutaceae; genus CAIYUN01. The sequence goes on along the minus strand of CAIQBC010000086.1, from coordinate 5,686 downwards.
TCCTCGTGCAACTCGCGCTCAACGCCGCATGGACGCCGCTGTTTTTTGGCTGGCACCGGCCCGGTCTGGCGTTTGCCGAGATCTTTCTGCTCTGGCTGGCCATCGCGGCAACCATCGCGGACTTCCGTCCCGTGAGTCGCGCGGCGATGCTGTTGCTTGTGCCTTATCTGGCTTGGGTGAGTTTCGCGGCGGTGTTGAACTTCACTCTGTGGCGACTGAACCCTTGAACTCTTGAAACTCAAGTGACTTCGATTCTAAGCAACTTCGCGCGACTGATTCCCGCGCTCGCGCTGAGCTCCCTAGCCATCGCCATGAAAGCTGACACGGCAACCAACAAAACTCTCTTCGACTTTCAGGCCGCGACCCATTCGCCCGCCTGGGAAGTGGTAAACGACGACGTGATGGGGGGTGTTTCCACAAGTCAGTTTCAGGTGCTGACAAACGGCTGCACCGTTTTCAGCGGCACGGTGCGGCTGGAGAACAACGGCGGGTTCGCCTCCGTTCGTTCTGCGCCTTTGCGCGAGAATCTCACCGGTCTCGCGGCTTTCGTCCTGCGTGTGCGCGGGGATGGGCGCAGTTACAAATTCAGCGTGCGCACCGGGGTAATTTACGACACCCCACTTTACCAATGCAGTTTCACGACGAAGCCAGGCGAGTGGGAGGAATATCGGCTGCCATTCAAGGATTTCGTGCCGACATTTCTCGGTCGCATCCTGACCGACGTGCCACCGCTGAATCCGGCGAAGGTAACCTCGGTTGGATTTCTGATTTCCGACAAGCAGGAAGGTCCATTCAAACTGGAGGTCGCGTGGATCAAGGCTTCCGCGCGCGCGGGCAAGTGAGCATGAATATTCTCGTCACCGGCGCGCGTGGTTTCATCGGCAGCGCTTTGGTTTCGCGACTCGCGAACGGTGGTCACCGCGTCGTGCCGTTGCGCCGCGCTACCGGTGGCAGCGAAGCCGAACCAACTTGGAATCCTCCAGGCGGACAAGTCCGCCTTGAACCCGCAGGTCCGCTCGACGCCGTGGTTCACCTCGCCGGTGAAAACATCGCCCAACGCTGGACGCCCACAGCCATGGCGCGCATCCGCGCCAGCCGCGTGGACGCGACGCGATTGCTGTGCGAGGCGCTGGCCCGGATGCCGCAACCGCCGCGTGTCCTGATTTGCGCTTCAGCCACGGGCTTTTATGGCGATCGCGGTCAGGAAGTGCTCGACGAGAGAAGCGCCCCCGGCACTGGTTTTCTTCCGGAAGTTTGCCAGGCATGGGAAGCGGCGGCGGACGCGGCGCAACAACGCAGCATTCGCGTCGTGCATTTGCGACTGGGCATCGTGCTGGCCCGACACGGCGGCGCGCTCGCAAAAATGTTGCCTGCCTTCCGCTTCGGTCTTGGCGGACGGTTGGGCGCGGGCCGGCAATTCTGCAGTTGGATTGCGCTGGAGGATTTGCTGCGTGTGGTTGAACTGGCGTTGCAGGACGACCGATTGAGTGGTGCGATGAACGTGGTGTCGCCTGAACCCGTCACTAACGCGGGATTCACTGAAGCGCTGGCGCGTGCGTTGGGCCGGCCTGCTGTTCTGCCGATGCCCGCATTTGCCGTGAAGTTGCTTTTCGGCGAGATGGGACGCGAGGCGTTGCTGGCCAGCGCCCGCATGCGGCCCGCGCGCCTTCTCGAAAGCGGATTTGAATTTCGTTTCCCACAACTTGATGCCGTCTTCAAACAGGCGCTGGATCAATCGCAGCAAACAACATGAACAGATCTTCGATTCATTGGTTCAGACTGGACTTGCGTCTGGCGGACAATCCCGCCTTGCGTGCGGCCATTGATCACGGCGGAGCAGTCGTGCCGGTCTTTATCTGGTCGCCGGAGGAGGAAGCGCCGTGGTCGCCGGGCGGTGCGTCAAATTGGTGGCTGCACCAATCGCTCGCAGCGCTGGACGCACAATTGCGGGCGGCGGGTTCGCGACTGGTTATCCGACGCGGACCGACGCTCGAATCTCTCCGCGCGCTTGTGAAGGAAACTGGCGCAGGCGCGGTGTTCTGGAATCGGCGCTACGAGCCGGCGAGCATCGCGCGCGACAAGGTCTGCAAGGAATCCCTGCGCGCAGACGGCATCGAGGCGGAGAGTTTCAACGCCGCGTTGCTGCACGAGCCATGGACGATTCAGAACCAAAGCGGCAAGCCGTTCCAGGTCTTCACGCCGTTCTGGAGACATTGCCTCGCCAAGCCTGATCCTGCCGCGCCGCTGCCAGCGCCGAAGAATATACTCTCGCCGTCGAATTGGCCGAGGTCGCTCGCACTCGACGAACTGGAGCTTGAGCCGAAAATCAATTGGGCCGACGGCCTGCGCGCCGCGTGTCAGCCGGGCGCGGCGGGTGCAACCGCCAACCTAAACCGTTTTCTGACCAAAGCGTTCGACGATTATACCGACCAACGCAACCACCCAGACGTTACCGGCACGTCTCGGCTCTCGCCGCACCTGCATTTCGGCGAGATCAGCCCGCGTCAAGTGTGGCACGGTTTGCGGAAAATGGCGTCGAAGCGCGACTTGCCCGTCGAGCGTTGGCGCGCGTCGCAATTCCTCGCCGAAGTCGGCTGGCGCGAGTTCGCGCATCACTTGCTGTTCCACTTTCCCCACACACCAACCGAGCCCTTGCGTGCGGACTTCAAGAAATTCCCCTGGCGCAAGGACGCGGCCTGGCTTCGCGCCTGGCAGAAAGGCCACACTGGTTATCCCATCGTGGACGCCGGGATGCGCGAACTGTGGACGACCGGCTGGATGCATAATCGCGTGCGGATGATCGTTGCCAGTTTTCTGGTGAAAGATTTGCTCCTGCCGTGGCAGGAGGGCGCGCGGTGGTTTTGGGACACGCTCGTGGACGCTGACCTCGCGCAGAACACGCTGGGCTGGCAGTGGAGCGCCGGCTGCGGCGCGGATGCCGCGCCTTACTTCCGCGTGTTCAATCCCCTCAGCCAAGGCGAAAAGTTTGATCCGCGCGGCGACTATGTGCTTCGTTGGTGTCCCGAGCTTGGAAAGCTCCCCGTTGAGTGGCTGCATCGGCCGTGGCAAGCGCCTCCGGAAGTCCTCGACCGCGCCGACTTGCAGGTTGGCCGGGATTATCCCGAACCCATTGTCAGCCATGCCATCGCCCGCGAAGACGCGCTTGAAGCATTTGCCAGAATGAAGTCCCCCGCTCCTTGACTGCCGGACACGATCGACTTTCCGTTGCCGATTTCTTGGCTGCAAGTCCGGAGGAAATTTACCAGCGATGTATCCATCACCCGCTCGTGCCGCTGCACACCATCTCGCTCATCCACTGGCATGCTCTCCGCTTGTGGCTCAAGCGCGTCCCGTGGTTCGCCAAGACCGCCCGCACCGCCGACCCACGCGACCTCTACCGCCCGCACCACTCCCTCCCCCCCAAAAACGCCCGTCCCAGCCACTGCTCTCCCGCCAGCATCCCTCGCCGGTCGCACCGACACCGCATGAACACCGAAACGCTCTCCCCGTCCGCCGCCACCGTAGTGTCACCCGCCCTCGTCACGGTGAAGCCATCGCTCACCCGCCGCGCCGTCCTCCGCACGTTCGCCGACATGACACGCGGCCACCTGTGCCTCGAACTGCCTGACGGCAGCGCCGCCGACTTCGGCTCACAGGCCGACGCCCACACCCGCCGCCTCCCCCTCGGCCTGCCCGCCGCCGCCGTCATCCGCGTGCGCCGCGAAGCGTTTTTCAAAACCTGCCTCTGGGCCGGCGACATCGGTTTCGCCGAATCCTACATAGACGGCGACTGGGAGACACCCGACCTCGCCGCCGTCGTCGCGTGGTTCCTCCTCAACCTCGACGGCACGCCAGGCCTCTCCGGCTCACGCCGCGCCCGCGCGCTCGCGCAAAATTTCCTCCACCTCACCAACCGCCTAGGCCACGCCCTCCGCCCCAACACCCGTGCCACCGCCCGCCGCAACATCGCCGAGCATTACGACCTCTCCAACGACTTTTTCGCCCTCTGGCTCGACCCCGCGATGATGTATTCCGCCGCCAAGTGGCCGACCCACGCGCCGCACTTCTCACTCGCCGAGGCCCAGTGCGAAAAAAACGACGCGCTCTGCCGCAGCCTCCGCCTCGCGCCCACCGACCATGTTTTGGAAATCGGCACCGGCTGGGGCGGCTGGTCCCTCCACGCCGCGCAAACCTACGGCTGCCGCGTCACCACCGTAACCATTTCGCTGCAGCAGTTCGACCACGCGCGCGCCCGTGTCGCCGCCGCCGGCCTCGCCGACCGCATCGAGGTGCGGTTGCAGGATTACCGCGAGCTGTCCGGCGCGTTCGACAAGATCGTCTCCATCGAGATGATGGAGGCCATCGGCCACCGCTACCTACCGGAGTTCTGCCGCGTGCTCGACCGCGTGCTCAAGCCCGACGGCCTGCTCGCGCTTCAGTTCATCACCTGCCCCGACGCGCGCTACGACCAGTTCCGGCGCGGGGTGGACTTCATCCAGAAGCACATTTTCCCCGGCTCGCTCCTGCTCTCGCTCAACCGCGTCAACGAGCAGCTCACGCGTGCCGGCAGCTTCACGCTCCACCACGCGGAGGATTTCGGCCACGATTACGTCCGCACGCTGCGGCATTGGCGGGCGGGTTTTTCCGCCCGCCTCGCCGAGGTGCGCGCGCTGGGCTTTGACGAACGCTTCATCCGCAAATGGACCTACTACCTCAGCTACTGTGAGGCCGCGTTTGCCATGAGAAACATTTCCGTGGTGCAGACGTTGCACACGCGGGCGAATAACCTCAGCCTGTGATTTCCTCCATGCTCCTGCTCCTTCGCGCCCTGTTCCTATTGGTCATAACCTCCATGCTGGGCGTGACCAGTTGGGCCAGCTTGCACTGCCCGCTCTTCGGCGTCCCGCGTGACGTGTTCACGCATCCATGGTTCATCGCCACGTTGTTCGACGCCTACTGGGCGTTCATCACCTTCGCCGTCTGGGTTCTCTGGAAGGAGCAATCCGCCGGCGCGCGCATCCTCTGGTTCGTCGCCATCATCCTCTGGGGCAACCTCGCTATGTCGCTTTACATGCTCGGCGAGCTTTTCCGCATCAAATCCAGCGACCAGCTCGGCGAGGTTTTCGGCACCCGCCGACCTGGCAAACTCCTTCTCCCCGGCGTGCTCGCCGCACTCGGCGTCGTGATCTATCTCCTCAGTGTCCAGTCCTTATTCACCGCGTGACCACCCCACCGAAGCCCGGCTTCTGGCGCCGCCGCCTCGGCGACCCCATCCTCGCCCAGCTCACTCAGGGAGTCACACCTGAGAAGCTCGCCGCCACCTTCGCGGTCGGCACCGCCTGCGCGTTGTTCCCGTTTCTCGGCTTTACCTCGCTCCTCAACCTTGGCGTCGGTCTCGCCCTGCGCATGAACCAGCCGATTCTCCAAACCCTCAACCAGCTCCTCGGCGCGTTCCAGCTCGTGCTGGTCCTTGTTTTCGTCCGTCTCGGCGAGTGGCTCTGGCGCGACCACGAAAACCGCTTCACCATCCCGGACATGGTGAGCACGTTTCGCGACGCCTCCATTGGCGATTTTCTCCAGCGTTTTGGCTGGGCCGGCATCCACGCTTTTACCGCGTGGCTCATCAGCGTTCCGATCATCGTGGCTGCCGTCTATTACCCGCTCCGGCCCGTGCTGACTAAATTGG
>CAIQBC010000085.1 GCA_903869955.1 uncultured Opitutia bacterium | reverse complement strand
TTGAGAACATCACGATTAAGGCCGATGGCACGATCAGCCTCGGCAGCCAGACGATGACGCTCGCCCAGCTTTCCCGCGAGCTGGCGGCGTTTGCCGCGCAGCCCAAGCCGCCGGTCTTCCGCTTGCGGGGCGACGCCAAGGCCACCTGGCAACAGACCATCGCGGTCTGGAGCGAACTGGAAAAAAACAAACTTTCCAAAATCAGCATTGATACGCAGACTTCCCGCTAAGAAATCGTCGCCTCGTCCGTCATAACCTGTGCCGCCATGACTGCCCGCTCGCCCAGCGCCTTCGCCCTTTCGACCGCCCTCCACGGCGCGGTCGCGGGGCTTTTGCTGGCGGGCCTCTGGTTCGCGCAGAAAAATCTGCCGGCGAAGCCAGTCATTTTTGAACTGGTGGCCGGGCCGGGCGACAATTTCACCGCGACCGAGGCCCCGACGTCAACCGACCCGGGCGCGGTAAAATTTAATCCACCCAAGCCGCGCCCGTCTCCGCCGACCCAGCCTGCCATCGCGCCCCCCGAGACCGTGTCGCCGCAGACCAACCCAAAGGCGGTCAACAAGCCCACGCCGACCAGTACGACGCCGGCAAAAAAGCTTCCGCCCCAGGCACCGGTCTCCGCCCAGGTCAAAGTTTCGCAGATCAATGCGGACAGCATCATCAATTCATCGTACACCACTCCCTCGGCCAACCGGCGCGGCGCAAACGGCACGGCGGCCACGCGTCCCGATAGTGGTGAACTGGCCGCCTATTTTTCGCTGCTCGTGCAAAATCTGCACGAGGCGGAGAAGCAACTGCGGCCCGACGGGCTGCCCGACTCCTTGCAGGTGCTCGTGGAATTTCATCTCAACGCCGACGGCTCGGTCGCCGGCACGCCGCGCATCCTCAAGTCCTCGGGCAACGCAGCGTTCGACAAGTCGGTGCTCGCGGCCTTCCGGGCCATGCGCCCGCTCCCGGCGTCACCGACCGGCCAGGCGATCACCAACACCGTGCTCTTCAATGTCCATGACGACAACTGAGGCAGACCGAAGACGGTAGTGGGTTAGTATGATTCATGCGTCGGGAGGTAGGGGCGCCACTCGGAGAGCTGTCCCTACCAAACTGAGCCACTACCCCGAAGACAGAGAGTTTTGACCACGACTAAAAAGTGGCTGATCCTGCAATCGGTGGTTTTGTGCCGCTGGATTTCGGTATTCATCCTGACCGGACAAAAAAACCGCTTGCGTTCGCCGGACAAAGCCTGATTTTGGACAGTCTGTTTGGTCACGGGCTCTTAGCTCAGTTGGTAGAGCGCCTCAATGGCATTGAGGAGGTCAGCGGTTCGAACCCGCTAGGGTCCACCATTTCAGAGTTAGGTCAGTGTCGGTCGGCGTGCTGGCCCGCTCGGAATATCTCATCCCGGAGGGTAGGTTTCCGCCGTAGGTGCCGCCTGTCGGCCCCACCAGTTTTGCCAGTGCTCGGCCTCCATCTCACGGCGTTTTACGAGACGGTATTCCATCTCGCCCACGGCAAAAATGAACGTGAAAAGCACCGCGACCATCCAGACCTGATTCCACAGTGCAACGGCGATGCCCGCCACCGCGAGCACCTTGCCTACGCTCGCCGCCCAGAACGTCGCCCGCACATAGGGGAGCCGCGTGGCGAGCAGGGCCCGCAAGATGCGCCCTCCGTCCATCGGGAAGACCGGGATGAGATTGAAGCAGCCCATAACGAGGTTCCAGAGGAAGAGCTCGGAGAGCAGGCCGGCGGGTGAGTAGAGCGGCACGTCGTCCTTGAAATGGCGCACCACCAACCACAGCGCGCCTGCGATGACGAAGTTCACCGCCGGGCCGGCGAGGGTCATCACGATTTCGCGCGACGGCTGCCGAGGAATTTCCTCCATGTCCGCCATGCCGCCGATGGGCAGAAGCAGGATGCGCCGGGTGTTGATGCCGAAGCGCCGCGCCGTGAGGCAGTGGCCCAGCTCATGCAGCACCACGCAGGCAAAGAAACAAAGCAGCAGCGCCACGCTCCACCGCATCCCGTGCCAGCCCTCGTCCTGCCAGCCTTGGTCGGCCCAATAGGCGAGCAGCAGCAGGAAACTCGCGTGCAGCGAGAGTTGGATGCCGCGGATGCGGAACAGCGGGATTGACCAGCCAAGCATGGGTTGCAATGAAGCTGTCTGCGCGCAAAGCGCCAGCCTAGTTCCACGACCGCCCTTGCCCGGTGGCTGTTCCGACCTTGGCTCGATCAGCCACCACTCTTAACCCATCACCCATTTGCCCGCTTCCGCCAAACCGCCCACCATCCTCGTCGTTGATGACGATGCGGAGATCCGTTACTCGCTCAACCGCGTGCTCTCGTCGCGCGCGTGGCGGGTCGTCGAGGCCGCGAGCGGCGAGCAGGGCGTGGCCCTCGTCAAAAAAGGCCCGCCGCCCGACCTCGTTTTCCTCGACGTGCGGATGGGCGGCATGAGCGGCCTGGAGGCGCTCCAGCACATCCGCGCCGCCAGCCCCCGGCAGCTCGTCATCCTGATGACCGCGTTTGGCACCGCGCAGACGGCCATCGAGGCGATGAAGTTTGGGGCCTTCGATTATGTGATGAAGCCCTTCGACCCCGCGAAGGTGCTCGCGCTCGCCGATCACGCGCTCAGGGCCCACGCCGAGCTTCGTGCGGCCGGAGATTACAAGCCCACCATCAACGCCGACGACTACCGTGAGGGCATCGTGGGCAGCTCGCCCGTCATGCAGGAGGTGTTCAAGATCATCGGCCAGGTCACGGCCAGCGACGTGACCGTGATGATCACCGGCGAGAGCGGCACCGGCAAGGAGCTCGTCGCGCGCTCGATCTGGAAACATTCACACCGCGCGGGCAAGCCGTTCATCGCGGTCAACTGCGCCGCCATCCCCGACAACCTCATCGAGAGCGAGCTGTTCGGCCACGAGAAAGGCTCGTTCACCGGCGCGACCGGGCAGCGGCTCGGCAAGTTTGAGCTGTGCGATGGCGGCACCATCTTTCTCGACGAGGTGGGCGACATGGCGCTCGCCACGCAGACAAAAATTCTCCGCGTGCTCCAAGCCGGCGAGATCCAGCGCGTCGGGGGCACGGAGACCATCAAGGTGGACGTGCGCATCCTCGCCGCGACCAACAAGGATCTTGAGGTGATGGTGCGCACCAAGACTTTCCGCGAGGACCTTTACTACCGCCTCAATGTCGTCCGGATCAAGATGCCTCCGCTGCGCGAGCGCCCCGAAGACATCCCGTCCATCGTCGAGTTTTGCCTGCAAAACCTCGTGAAGCAACGCAAGGCCCGCGTCGCCAAGGTCGCGCCCGAGGCAATGGCCGTGCTCGCCCGCCATAACTGGCCGGGCAACGTGCGCGAGCTGGAAAACGTGATCTACCGCAGCGCCGTCATCACCCAGGGCGACACGATTTTGCCCAAAGATTTGCCGGTCGAGATCCGCGAAGCCGCCGGGGTGCCGGGGCCGGCCGGCAGCGCCCCGCCGTTCGAGCCGACGGGGACGGCGCGGGGGGGGCAGCCCGCGGCCGCATCGGCACCGCCCGGCGCCACCGACAGTCCGGTGCTGGCCGCCGCCACCGGCCCCGCGCTCACGGTCGAGGCGGCGCTGGATTTTGTTTTCACACAACTTGGTTCCGGTGATGCGCCCCTGCTGCCCCGCATCGAACGCGAGCTGGCCACGCGCGCGCTTCAGTCCGCCGCCGGCGATGCCACCAAGGCCGCCAAGCTCCTTGGGCTCACGAAACCCGCGCTGCAGAAATTGTTGAAACAGGGCTGAGCACCGGCCTGCCCGCCCGTTTCACGTCCGCCCAACCTTCCGCCCATCGCATGACCATTCTTGACGAACTCCGCTGGCGTGGCCTCCTCGCCGACTGCACCGACCTCCCTGTGCTCACCGCGCGCCTCGCTGCCGGCCCGATCACACTCTATTGCGGCTTTGATCCGACCGCCGACTCGCTCCATGTCGGCAACCTCGTCCCGCTCCTCGCGCTCCGCCGCTTTCAGGACCAGGGCCACCATCCCATCGCGCTGGCCGGTGGTGCCACCGGCATGGTCGGCGATCCCTCCGGCAAATCCGCCGAGCGCAATCTGCAGACGCCCGCTCAGGTCGCGCACAACATCACCGCCATCAAAACGCAGCTGGCCAAGTTCCTCGAGTTCGACGGGGCGAAGACTTCCGCCGCCAACCCTGCCCGTCTCGTCAACAATTATGACTGGACCGCCCCGCTCTCGATCCTCGATTTTCTGCGCGACATCGGCAAGCACATCTCGGTCAACGCCATGGTCGCGAAAGATTCCGTCCGTTCGCGCATGGCGGATCGCGACGCCGGCCTCAGCTTCACCGAGTTCAGCTACATGCTGCTGCAAGGCCTCGATTTTTACCACCTGCGCCAGGCGTTCAACTGCGAGCTTCAAATTGGCGCGACCGACCAGTGGGGCAATATCACCGTCGGCACCGAACTCACCCGCAAGAAGCTCGGCGCCACCGTCTGGGGCCTCGTCTTCCCGCTGCTTACCAAGGCCGATGGCTCGAAATACGGCAAGACGGCCACCGGCACCGTGTGGCTCGACCCGCAGCGCACCTCGCCCTACCGTTTTTACCAGTTCTTCGTGAACGCCGACGACGCCGATGTCGGCAAACTCCTGCGCGTGCTGACCTTCCTCCCCCAGGATGAAATCGTCGCGCTGGAAGCGGGGCTCAAAGCCAACCCCGGCGCGCGTGCAGCGCAAAAGGGCCTCGCCCGTGAGCTGACGAAACTCGTCCACGGTGCCGATGCCCTGACGGCCGCCATCAAAGCCAGCGAGATCCTCTTCGGCGGCCCGCTCGACGGTGTGACCGAGGCCATTTTCAACGACGTCGTCGGCGAAATTCCCACGAAGGACTTCGAGTCCGCGCAGCTCGCCGCGCCCGGCGCCTCGCTCCTCGACCTCCTCGTCCACGCCGGCCTGTGTCCCTCGCGCGGCCAGGCGAGGAAGGATCTCGAAGGCGGTGGCATCTACCTGAACAACGCCCGCGTCGCCGAGGCCGGCCGTCTGGTCACGGCACATGACCTGCTTTTTGGCCAATACCTGCTGCTCCGCAAAGGCAAACGCTCTTACGCCGTGCTGAAGCCTCGATAACCGGTGAGCTCAGCCGCCTGCCGGCAGCCTCAGGGTAAAGACCGCGCCCCCGCCGGATGCGGAGTTGCGAACCTCGGCCTTGCCGCCATGAGCCTCGGTAATGGCGCGGACGAGGCTCAGGCCCAGGCCTAGCCCGCGTTGCGAACGGCTGGCGTCACCGCGGTAGAGCCGCCGCCAGATAGCCTCGTGCTCGGCCGGCGGCACGCCGGGGCCGGTGTCGGCGACCGTGATGACGACCGTATCGCGTTCGACGGCCGTCCGCAGGGTCACCGCCCCGCCGGGAGGGGTGTATTTGAGCGCGTTGTCTAGGAGATTGTTCACGGCCTGCCCGAGACGGATGGCGTCGGCCGGGCACACGGCAGGTACCGGCTGCTCGAGGGTGATGGAAATTTTTTTCTCGTCGGCCACCTCGCGGTAGAGGTCGGCGGCGCGCTCGACGAGCGTCCGCACGTCGCGGCGGTCGCGGTTGAGCTTCAGCACGCCGGCCTCGGCGGCGGAGATGTCGAGCAACGCCTCCAGGAGGTGGAGCAGGCGGTCGGACTCATCCACGCAGCCGGCGAGGGCGGCGCGCGCCTCGGCCGGATCCCCGTGGTCGCCGAGCGCCAGCTCGGCCGTGCCGCGCAGGCGGGTGAGCGGGGTGCGGAGGTCGTGGGCGAGGTTGTCGAGGGTCTCGCGGAGCACCCGCACGTGCGCGGCGTTTTTCTCCAGGAGGGTGTTGATCTGGGCGACGAGCTGGGCGAGCTCGCCGCGGCCAC
>CAIQBC010000084.1 GCA_903869955.1 uncultured Opitutia bacterium | reverse complement strand
CGTCACTGATTGGATGGAGCAGGAGCGCGAGCGCGGCATCACCATCACCGCCGCCGCCATCTCGTGTGCGTGGAACGCGTCGTGGGGTCCGTGGAAGGGCATCAAGCAGCGCATCAACATCATTGACACGCCGGGGCACGTGGACTTCACGGCCGAGGTCGAGCGCTCGCTCCGTGTGCTCGACGGCGCGGTTGCCGTATTCTGCGCGGTTGCCGGGGTGCAGCCGCAGTCCGAGACCGTCTGGCGGCAGGCCAACAAATACAAAGTGCCGCGCGTCGCGTTCATCAACAAGATGGATCGCGTTGGCGCCGACTTCTTCCGCGCGATCTCCGAGATGCGCGAGAAACTCAAGGCCAATGCACACCCGATTTTCCTGCCCATCGGCAAGGAGGAGAACTTCTCCGGCCTGGTGGATCTCGTGCAAAATGTCGCCTATTCCTTCGAGGAGGATCCGGCCGATCAGCTCGGCATGAACCCGAAGACCATGCCGATCCCGGAGCACATGGTGGCGCAGGCGAAGGAGTATCGCGAGAAACTCATCGAGGCGGTCTGTGATTTCGACGACGTCATTGCCGAGAAATATCTCAACGGGGAGGAAATCTCCGTGCCCGAGCTGCTGCTTGGCGTCCGCAAGGCCACCATCTCGCTCGGATTCACCGGCGTCATCCCTGGCTCCGCCTTCAAGAAAAAAGGCGTGCAGCGCCTGCTCGACTGCGTGGTGAATTATCTGCCCAGCCCGATTGACGTGCCGCCCATGCAAGGGCAGGACAGCGACGGCAAGGCCGTCGAGGCCGTCGTCAACGACAAGAGCAAGCTCGCCGGTCTCGCGTTCAAGCTGTGGAACGACAAGTTCGTCGGCCGCCTGGTATTTTTCCGTGTCTACACCGGCCAGTTGAAGCAAGGCATGGCGCTCTACAACCCGCGCACCCGCCGCTCCGAGCGCTGCTCGCGCCTCGTGCTCATGCGCGCGATTGACCGCGAGGAAATTGACGTGGCCTATGCGGGCGACATTTGTGCGCTCGTCGGCGTCAAGGACGTGATCACCGGCGACACGCTGTGCGACGAAGATTTTGACATCCGCCTTGAGCCGCCGTCCTTCCCCGAGCCGGTCATCTCGATGTCCATCGAGCCAAATTCGAAGGGCGACCAGGAAAAGCTCGGTACCGCGCTCCAGCGGCTCGTGGCCGAGGATCCGACACTCCGCGTCAAGACCGACCCCGACACTGGCCAGACCATCTTGGCGGGCATGGGCGAGCTCCACCTCGACATCATCCGCGACCGCATGAAGCGTGAGTTCGGGGTCGAGGCCACCGCCGGCGCGCCGCAGATCGCCTACCGTGAAACCGTCAGCGCGGCCCACGGCGGCGAGGGCAAGTTCATCCGCCAGTCCGGCGGCCAGGGCCAGTATGGCCACGTTGTCATCAAGCTGGAGCCGAACGAAAAGGGCAAAGGCGTCGAGATCATCAACGAGACTGTGGGCGGCAGCATCCCGAAGGAATTTATCAAGCCCTCCATCGCTGGTATCGAGGAGGCGTGCAACAACGGTGTCGTCGCCGGCTATCCGGTCGTGGACGTGATCGTCCGCATCTTGGATGGCTCATTTCACGAGGTGGACTCGTCGGAGCTCGCGTTCAAGATGGCCGGCATTTTCGCGTTCAAGGACGCGATGAAGCAGGCCAGCCCGATTCTGCTCGAGCCCATCATGGGCGTCGAGGTGACGACACCTGAGGATTACCAAGGCGATCTCATCGGCGACATCAACCGCCGCCGCGGCACGATCAACGGCATGGAAAATAAATCCGGCGCGTGCATCATTGACGCTCGCGTGCCGCTGGAAAAACTCTTCGGCTACGTCACCGACATCCGCTCGCTTTCGAAAGGCCGCGCGAGTGCTGCGATCACGCCGTCGCACTTCGAGCAGGTGCCGAATTCGCTCCTCACCAAAATCGTTGAGAGCAACACCAAGGGTCCCGCCCGCACATAATCCCCCCGTTCTTTTGCCCACCATGCCCAAAGGCCAACGCATTCGCATCAAGCTCCAAGGTTTCGACTACCGGGTCATTGACCAGTCGGCGCAGGACATCGTCGAGACTGCGAAGCGCTCCGGCGCCCGCGTCTCCGGCCCGATCCCGCTGCCCACGCACATTGACAAGCTTTCCGTCAACCGCTCACCTCATGTGGACAAGAAGTCCATGGAGCAGTTCGAGACGCGCACGCACAAGCGCCTCATTGATATCGTCGAGCCCACCGCGCAAACGGTGGACGAGCTCAAGAAACTCAACCTCCCGTCCGGCGTGGACATCACCATCAACGTCTAATTTTCCATCTTTTCGAGCGACCTGTGTCCCGCGTCTGCGGGACCGCCGGGTCCCTCGCTAAAGTCGGTCCGCAACCCGGATACCACTTGGCACCATGATCACCTCCCTCCTCGGCAAAAAAATCGGCATGACGCAGGTCTACGACGCGCACAACGTCCTGATCCCCGTCACGGTCGTCGAAGCCGGCCCCTGTGCCGTCGTTCAGATCAAGACGGTCGCGACCGACGGCTACAACGCCGTGCAAATTGGTTTCTCGAAAAAGAAAACCAAAAACACCGCCAGCGGCGAGCTCGGCCACGCGAAGAAGGCCGGCCTCGAAATTGCGCCCCGCGTTCTCGGCGAAGTTCGCCTGGATGCCGCACCGACCCTCAAGGTTGGCGATGTCGTCACGGTGGACGCTGCGTTCAAGGAAGGGCAGTACATTGATGTTTCGGGCGTCACCAAGGGCAAGGGTTTCCAGGGCGTGGTGCGCCGTTTCAAGGTGGCCGGTGGTCCGGCTGCGCACGGTTCGATGTTTCACCGCCGCATCGGCTCGATCGGCATGAGGCAGACGCCCGGCCGCTCGTGGAAAAACCAGTCCATGCCCGGCCACATGGGCAGCGTGAGCAGCACCGTGCAAAACCTGCGCGTGGTCAAAATCATCGCTGAAAAAAATCTGCTCCTCATCCGCGGCGCCATCCCTGGCGCAAACGGCGACGACGTCGTGGTCTGCACCGCCATCAAGGGCCAGCCCAAGTTTGTCGCCCCGAAGGCCGAGGCCGCCAAACCCGCGAAGGACGCGAAGCCTGCCGCCAAGCCGGCCGCCGCCGCCAAAAAATAACCCGAGGAACCCGCCCGCCCATGAAACTCCAAGTTTATAATTCCGACGGCACGTCGAGCACCGAAAAAGACTTCGGTCTGCCCGTGTTCGAGGGTGACAAAGGCCTCCAGGCCCTGAAAGAAGTCATCGTCGCCATCAACGCCAACAACCGCCAGGGCACGCGCTCGACCAAGACGCGCGGCGAGGTGAGCGGTGGCGGCAAAAAGCCGTGGAACCAAAAAGGCTCCGGCCGCGCCCGCGCCGGCTCCAGCCGCTCGCCGCTGTGGAGCGGCGGTGGCGTGGTCTTCGGTCCCAAGCCCCGCGATTTCTCCAAGAAGATCAATGCAAAGGTCAGGGCGCTCGCCTTCAGCCGCGCGCTCTTCGACCGCGCCAGCGCCGGCGAGATCGCCGTCATCGAGCAGTTCTCTGTCGCGCAGCCGAAAACCAAGCTGGTCGGCCAGGTGGTCGGCCGGATCGCGCCAAAGGGGAAAATTCTCCTCGTGGACGCGCCATTTGCCCCCGCCGCCATGCAGGCCGCGCGCAATCTCGCCCGCGTTTCCCTCCAGGACGCCGCCAAGCTCAACTCACACGATCTCGCGCAATACAAAAAAATCATCGTCAGCGCCAAGGCGCTCGACGCCATCCTTGTCCGCGTCAATGGAGGGAAAAACTGATGCACCCGGTCCACACTCTTAAGCTCGTCCGCCTCACGGAAAAATCTAACAAGCTCTCTTCCGAGCTTGGTCAGTACACCTTTGAGGTTGCCACCGGCGCCAACAAGCACGCCATCGCGGAGGCCGTCGAAAAGGCCTTCAAGGTCACCGTCCGCCGCGTCAACACGATGAACTGCGCCGGCAAAAACAAAAAAAGCCGTCAGGGCCGCCCTGGCATGACCTCCGAGTACAAGAAGGCCGTCGTCACGCTCAAGGCCGGCGACAAAATCGAGCTCGTCTGACCCGGAGATCCACCGCCATGCCGATCAAATCCTTCCGTCCCCTCACGCCTTCGCTGCGCTTCACCGCGTTGAACCAGGCTGCCGGCCTCTCCAAGAAGCGCCCCGAACGCGCCCTGACCGAGCCGAAAAGCAAAACCGGCGGCCGCAACGTCTATGGCCGCATCACGTCGCGCCACAAGGGCGGCGGCCACAAGCAGCTTTATCGGGTCGTTGATTTCAAGCGCGCCGTCCTCGACCTGCCTGCCCGCGTGCAGGCCATTGAGTATGACCCGAACCGCTCCGCCAACCTCGCGCTCATCGCCTACGCGGACGGAGTGAAGACCTACATCCTTGCGCCTGAGGGGCTCGCCGTCGGCGCGACCATTGTCACCTCCAACACAGCCACGACCAACGACTTCAAGGTCGGCAACAACTTCCCGCTCGCGCTCATCCCGCCATCCACGCTCGTCCATGCGGTCGAGCTGGTGCCGGGCCGGGGCGCGCAGATCGCCCGCTCCGCTGGGGCCGCGCTGGAACTCATCGGCGTCGAGGGTGGTCAGGCGCAGCTCAAGATGCCTTCGGGCGAGCTCCGCCTCGTTCACCCCAATTGCCGTGCCACCATCGGTACCGTCGGTAACGGTGACCACAACCAGCAGTCGCTGGGCAAAGCCGGCCGCAAGCGCTGGCTCGGCGTCCGCCCGACCGTGCGCGGCATGGCAATGAACCCGGTTGACCACCCCAACGGCGGCGGTCAGGGCAAGTCCAAGGGTGGTGGTGGTCGCCAGCATCTCGTTTCGCCGTGGGGTCAGCTCGCCAAGGGCTTTGTCACGCGCCGGCGTTCGAAACAGTCGAACAGCATGATCCTCGTCCACCACAACGGCCGCAAGCCCCGCAATAAAAAGTAACCCCGCCCCCTTCGCACCATGGCACGTTCCATCAAAAAAGGTTTCTTTGTTGACTACCACCTGCTCGAGAAAATCGAGAAGGCGGTCAAGTCCGGAGCGAAGAAGCCCATCCAGACCTGGTCCCGCCGCTCGACCATCACGCCCGATTTTATCGGCCACACGTTCAGCGTCCACAATGGCAAGGTCTTTACCCCGGTCTATGTCACCGAGAACATGGTCGGCCACAAGCTCGGCGAGTTTGCCCTCACGCGCATCTTCAAGGCGCACGGCGGGATGACCCGCAAGGAAATTTGAGCTTTCTCCCCATGCGTTGCCTCCTTCCGCTCTGCCTGCTCGCGCTTGCCGCCGCCGCCCCGTCCGTGGGCCGTGCCGCTGTGCGCGCCTCGGGCACGGCGCCGGTGGTCACGTTGCAATCCACGCGCGTCGCCGATCTCGTCATCCTTGGCGGCGGCTTCGATGCCGACCTGCGTGCAGGCATGGTCTGCCGCGTCACGCGCGGTGCCACGGACGTGGCGGAAGTCCTCCTCGTCGAGCTGCGCCCGACGTGCAGCGCGGCGGTCATCCTCCGCCTCTCACCCAAGCAGACCATCCATGCGGGCGACCTCGCCAGCATCAAAACTTTAAAAACCTAAACCACACCAACGCCCAAAAGGGCAGGGTGCGCCGTCTCCGGCCGCCGCTGCCGCCGAACCATCCGGTTCGGAATCCCGCCCAACACCATGGAAGTCCAAGCCATCACCCGCTACGCGCGCATGTCGCCCAAAAAAATGCGCGAAGTGTCCCGCATCATTCAGGGACGCAAGGCCGTCGCCGCCGCCGATTATCTCGCGCTCATCCCGCGCAAGTCCGCGCGTCTCATCGCCAAGACGCTCCGCTCGGCCATCGCCAACGCCGAGAACAACAACAACCTTGCGGCCGACAGCCTCACGGTGAAATCCGCCCTCATCGAGAACGGTCCCGTGCTCAAGCGTTTCAAGGCCGGAGCCAAGGGCAGCGCCAAACCCCGCGTCAAGAAAATGTCGCACATCCGCATCGTCCTCTCGGACGGCAGCGCCAACTGAGGACTT
>CAIQBC010000083.1 GCA_903869955.1 uncultured Opitutia bacterium | reverse complement strand
TTGATGATGCCGGCCTTCTCCGCCGCGATTTGCTCGACCGTGTCGCCGAGCATCTCACAATGGTCGAGGGCGATGGAGGTGATGACGGACACCTCGGGCAGGACGATGTTGGTGGCGTCGAGCCGACCGCCAAGGCCGGTCTCGATGAGGGCAACATCGCAACGTTGCCGCGCAAACTGAAACAAGGCCATCGCCGTCATGAATTCAAAGAAACTCGGGTGGTCGTCGGGCACGTCGCGCGAGACCGCCTCGGCGACGGGCCGCAGCTCGCGCGTGTAGGCGATGATCTCCGCCTCGGTAAGGGGCACGCGGCCAACCTGCACCCGCTCGCCGAGCCGGACGAGATGAGGGGAGGTGTAAAGGCCCGTGCGCCAGCCGGCGGCGTGAAAAACCGCGTCGAGCATCGCGGCGGTGGAGCCCTTGCCATTGGTTCCGGCGAGATGAACGCACGGCACCGCGAGGTCGGGATGGCCGAGGCCGGCGATGAGCGCCCGCATCCGGTCAATGCCAAATTTCAGGCCGCGGGCCTTCAGCGAAAAAAGATATTCCTGCACCTCGGCATACGCCGGGGCGGAACGTCCCACACTCAACATCGAACTTTCAACGCTCATCCTGCGCGCCTCAAGCGGCGGCGGGCTTCCGTTTCAGATGCAGCGCGGTGAGCAAATCCCGCAGCCGGTCGCGCAGCTCAAGCCGGCTTACAATCTGGTCCACGAGGCCCTTTTTGAGCAAAAACTCCGAGGTTTGGAAACCCGGCGGCAGGGTCTGCTTCGTCGTCTCCTTGATGACGCGCGGGCCGGCGAAGCCGATCAGCGCGCCGGGCTCGGCAAGAATCACGTCGCCCAGCGTCGCATAGCTCGCCGAGACCCCGCCGGTCGTTGGGTGCGTGAGCACCGAGATGTAGGGCAGGCCCGCGTCGGCCAGCCGGCGCAGCGCGGCGCTCGTCTTGGCCATCTGCATGAGCGAAAGAATCCCCTCCTGCATGCGCGCCCCGCCGGACGTGCTGAAAATGATGCATGGCGTCTTTCGCGCGAGCGCGGTCTCGATGGCCCGCGTGATTTTTTCACCCGCCGCCGAGCCGAGCGTGCCGCCGCAGAAGCGAAAATCCATCACGGCGAGCGAGACATCCATGCCATGGATTTTTCCCGTGCCGGTGATGACGGCCTCGGGCAGGCCGCTTTCCTTCTCATATTTCTTGATGCGCACGGGATAGGGCACGGAATCGGTGAATTTCAGCGGATCGGCCGAGCGCACGGTGGCGTCGGTCTCGGCGAACGTGCCTTCGTCGCACAATTTCGCAATGCGCGCGCGCGCGCCGATGGGGAAATGATGCCCGCTCTTGGGGACGACCATCTGGTTGTCCTCGATCTCCTTGGTGAAAACCGGGTCGCCGCTGACGGGGTCCTTAGTGTAGGTGCCCTGCGGGATGTCTTTTTTCTTGGAGCGGCGGACGACCTTGTAGGTGGGTTTGTCGAAGTGCATGGCAGGTTTTTGGGTTTTAGCCGTGGCCGAAGGTGACGACGTCGAGTTTCAGGCACCCCGCGCGGCGGAGCTCGCGGGCGCAGGAGTTGAGCGTGGAGCCGGTGGTAAAAACGTCATCAACCAGGATGTGGTGTTGCGCGGGATTTGGGGCCGCGCCGCGGGCGATTGCAAAGGCATTTTTCAGGTTTTCCCGGCGCGTCGCCCGGTCGAAATGCGTCTGCGTCGCCGTGTCCGCCACGCGCCGGAGCAACGGCTCGACCCGGGTGCCGCCCCCGGCCGCCCGCGCCAACATGCCGGCGATGAGCGCGGCCTGGTTGTAGCCGCGCCGGCGCTCCTTGCGCGGGTGCAGCGGCACCGGCACGAGCACCGCGCCGCGAACGAGTTCCATGACATGCGCCGCCTCGCGCGCGAGCGTCTCTATGTCCGCGAGCACATGCAGGCCACGATGATATTTCAGCTCATGTACGAGCGCGCGCGCCGGCCCCTTGAGCAACACGACCGTGCGGCCTTCGCGGTAGGCGGGCTCCAACGCCGCGCAGTGCCCGCACATCTGCGGGCCGGCCAGCTCACCATAAAACGGATGCCCGCACGTCAGGCAATGTGGCGGCACGACTCGCACGAGGAGCGGCGCGCACCGCGCGCAGACGTGCCGCAACGGCCCACCCTCGACCAGCCCGCCGCAGTCCACACACACCGGCGGAAACCCCGTGTCGGCGAGCCCGCGCCCGAGTCGTTGCAGGATGTCGCGCATGGTCACGGAACGGCCACTGCCCCTGGTTTCCATCCAAGTGCGGTGCCCTCACCCCGCTGCCCTCCCTTTCGGGTCCTCCCGTCGCCATAAACCACCCGCATCAAACACAGCCCCTGTGGCGGAGCGGTCTTCACGCGATGCGTGCGACGCCGTCCGCGCAAAATCTCCGCCATGTCGTCCGGCGTGAGCCGGCCCAGACCAACGCCTACCAGCGCGCCGACGAGGCTCCGCACCATCTTGTAGAGAAATCCGTCCGCCTCCGCCGTGATGCGGAGGCGCGGCCCGCGCGCCACCACGTCGAGCCGGCGCAGGGTCCGCACGTTGTCCTCACGCTCCGCGCCTTTCAGGGCGCAAAACGCACGGAAATCATGCCGCCCAACAAGCCGCGCGGCCGCCGCCCGCATCGCCGCCACGTCAAGTGTGTGCGGCATTGCCCAGCAGAACGGAAACTCAAACGGATCCGCGCCGCCCGCACCCCCGCTGCCGTGACGGATTTCGTAGTGATAAATTTTCCCTGTCGCCGAGAATCGCGCGTGAAAGCCCGCGGTCATCCGCCGGGCCGTCCGCACCTGAATCGTCGGCGGCAGCCCGGTGCGAAACGCTGCCAGCAACTTCACCGTCCCGTGCGGCCAGTCCGCATCGAAATGAAACACCTGTCCGCGGGCGTGGACGCCGGCGTCCGTCCGCCCGCTCCCATGGACGCGCACCGTGCGGCCAAAAATCTCCGCCAGCCGGCGCTCGATTACATCCTGAACGGCCTTGCCACCGAGCTGGCTCTGCCAGCCCGTGAACGCGGTGCCATCGTAGGCGACAACGCATTTCCAGCGTGGGAAGTGGGTGACCGTCTCAGGCATGGTGAAGTCGGCCCATCGGGCGGGGAGTGGCCGCAGAACAAAAATTAAAGGGGGTTGTCGGGAGCATCACGCATTTTTCTCCAGCGTGACCTCGCCGGCCCGGAAGCGGGCGGTGCGGCTTTTGGCGGTGCGGAGGATCAAGGCCCCTTCGTCGTCTATGCCGAGCGCGATGCCGCTCACCCGTTGTCCGCCCTGCAGCACGGTCACCGGCTGGCCACGCAGCACGTCGAAACGATTCCAGAGATCGGCGAAGGTTTCCGCAAAGGTGCCATCCATGAAGCGGTCGTAGGCGAGGAGCACGCGGCCCAACAGTGCGGCGGCGAAGCGGTTGAGGTCGAGCGGCGCACGGGTGTGTTCGGCGAGCGAGATGGCGCGGCCGGCCAGGTCGCGCGGCCACGCGGCGGCGGGGCTGTTGACATTGAGCCCGAGGCCGAAGACGAGATCCCGGATCTGGTCGGCGTCCATGCGCGCCTCGGTGAGCATCCCGCCGGCCTTGCGGCCGTCGAAGAGCAGGTCGTTGGGCCACTTGAGGCCGGGCGTGGCGCCGGAGAAGTTGGCGACGAGCCCGCAGACGTTGACCCCCATCCACAGGGTGAAGGTCTGCATCCGCGCGGGCGCCAGCCGGGGGCGGAACGCGAAGCTGGCGTAGAGGTTGCCGTTGTCGGCGCTGTGCCAGGCACGGCCAAGGCGGCCGCGGCCGTGCGTCTGGCGGCGGGCGAGCACGGCAAACGGCGCGGCCCGGCCGGCGGCCAGCTGGCGGGCGGCCTCGTCGTTGGTGCTGTCAACCTCGTCGAGCAGCGTGACCGGGCAGTCGCGGCCATGGCCGCGCAGGTGGGCGGCGATGAGCGCGAGGTGGAGGGAGGAGGGGCCTGCGGCGAGCCGGTAGCCGCGGGCATGCACGGCGGTGAAGGTGAAACCTTGCGCGCGAAGTTTTTCCATCTGCTGCCAGACGGCGACCCGGCTAACGCCGAGCCGGCGGGCTAGCGCGGTGCCAGAAACGTGGCCAGGACCGGCGGCGAGCAGCAGCTCGAGAATGAGAACTTCGGGGGCAGGACGGGGCATTTTGTCGGAAGCAAGATGGAGGCGGAGACTGGCCACAAAGGTGGTCTTTGCGCCTTCGTTTTCAGCCGGGTTGGCCTCGTTCATGCGCGCCAGTCGAGGCCGATGTCGGCCCAGGAGCTGTGGTGGACGAGTGCGCCGGTCGAGACGAAGTCGAGGCCGAGGCCGGCGTAACGGGGGAGATTTTGCAACGTGATGCCCCCGCTCGCCTCGGTGCAGGCGCGGCCGGCGATGAGCGCAACGGCGCGCCTGATCTGCGCAGGGGCAAAATTGTCGAGGAGGATCACATCGGCGCCGGCGGCGAGGACAGACGGAATTTGCGCGAGGGTATCCACCTCGACCTCGACGGGGAGCGTGGGCGCAGCCCGTCGCGCCGCCGTGATAGCGGCGGCGAGCGCGGAGCGGGCCGCGGGCTTTGAGAAGGTGGCGCGCTGAGAGTTGAGCGTTGGATGTTGGACGTTGGACGTTGCGGGCGAGGCGAAGCCGAGCACGGCGAGATGGTTGTCCTTAAGCATGACCCGGTCGAAGAGGCCCAGGCGGTGGTTCCAGCCACCGCCGCAGGCGACGGCGTATTTTTCCAGCATCCGGTGGCCGGGTGTGGTCTTGCGGATGTCGAGCAGGCGGGTGCGGCCGGGCCCGAGGGCGACGACGTGGCGGGCCGTGGATGTGGCGATGCCAGAGAGGTGCTGAAGGAAATTCAGGATGATGCGCTCGGCGGCGAGCAAGGTGCGCGGATCACCGGTAAGCGTGGCGAGCACGGCACCCGCCGGCACGGCGCGGCCGTCGCGGGAACGGAGCTGCACGGTGGCGGGGGCAGTGCGGTTTTGAGTTTTTGTTTTGGGGTGGCGGGTGGCGGAGCCGGGGGCGTAGGCGGCGAGGATGAGCGGGATGAGCGGCAGGCCGCAGGGGACAAGGGGAGTCCGCGCGACGAGGTCGGCGCAGGCCTGGCGGGCCGTGACGCGCAACGCGGCGGTGGAGCAGTCGCCGGTCCGGCGCGGCTTCACGCGCAGTCCAAGGCCGGCGAGATCCTCGTCGCGTGCTATCGCCACGAGCCGGCCCAAATAGGCGGGGTCGAGGTCAGTCCACGCGAGGCGGTGGAGAAGTTTGGCGACGGCGCGCATGCAGCGAAGGGAAACGCCGCGCCGCTCGGCGGCAAGCTTGGAAGAATTTTCCGTCGCGACCGAAGGTAAACGAACGCGCAATTCCAAGCGAAGAAAACGTATCGGCCGTCGGCTTGCGTATGCCGCGCCGAGGTCATCCCGGTTGTTCATTGTCGGCAGATGGGTGAGCCCATCGCGCAGATAACCATAGCTACCCTCCGGCCGTGCGCCGTCTTGTAGAGGCGCAGACTTGCTGCGCCCTTTCCTCTTCCGCCGCTGAGCACGCCTTGCCGAACTGGCCCGCGTGCCGACTTAAAACGGAGCCAGAAACCGCATCTACTTTGCGCAAGAACCAGAAAACCGCCAAGAATCGGCCTGCCATAACCTATTTAATGCCTCCGTTATCGATTTTTTTCTGTTCGATTTTTGTTTGTATAATCAAGTTAGTTCTGTCGATTTCATTCAGAATAGACCCTAAAATATTATTTGCATCAATTCCTATAATATCTTGCGGGTGTGCTAGCACCGCGTCATGCAATGGGTTTAATGATAATCCGAAATCAGGAGATATTTTATGAATGATGGATACGATTTCTGCCTTTTGCTGTTCACTCAATGGACTCATACCTCTGGCTTTAAGCCCATCATCCAACGGCCTAAAAATTGAACCGGTCAAATTTTTTGTATCTGAATAATATTTTAATTCCTCATACTGTTTCGGCGTAAGCAGACTTGCAATAATATCGACCGCCCGATTTAATATTCGTATTCATATTAAATGTGAATAAGATGATTTTTATCTCAGCGCAAGATTTTTCTTGTACTTTAATTCACTGAATGCAAACTATACATGATATGATACCTTGCGAAACCTACCAGACTCGTCCGCAGGGCATGCGCTCTGATCCCGCGATGAGCACCCGCTGGGGCCAGCCGCAATGGACTAGTCTTGCTAGCGTGTTGCCCAAAGGCGTGGTCAAAGCGGGCTGTGGTGGCCGGTGAGAGTCATCTCCGGCAAGCGGGTGAACACATCCTTGCGGCAGGGGTTGGATTGTGGCCATGGCACTGGCAGGTGCCGAAGAGCGAGTAGAAGCACGCGGCGCGGTCGCCGGCGTTGCGGAAGCCGCTGAACAGACGGTACTTCGTGCCAAGTTTGGTTCATCCGTTGATTTTTTCGTGTCCTTTCGCGTGTTTCGTGGGCAAATCCTCCGCATGACCACCGAACGCCCCGCGCTCCTCGTCGCCGACCGCTGGCAGGATTACGAGCTGCTCGACGCCGGCGACGGCCTCAAGCAGGAGCGCTGGGGCGGTTTCACCCTCGTCCGCCCCGACCCGCAGGTGATCTGGCCGCGCTCCGGCGGCGAAAATATCTGGGCGGGCTGGGACGGCTTTTACCACCGTAGCGAGAGTGGCGGCGGGAGGTGGGAGTTTCGCCGCCCGCTGCCCGAGCACTGGAGCATCCGCCACGGTGCGCTCACGTTCCGCATCCGCCCGACCTCGTTCAAGCACACCGGCCTCTTCCCCGAGCAGGCCGTCAACTGGGACTGGTGCTCCACCAAGATTCAGGCCGCCCGCGCCACCGGCCGTGAAATCTCCGTGCTCAATCTCTTTGGTTACACGGGCGCGGCCACCGTCGCCGCCGCCCACGCGGGTGCGAGCGTCTGCCATGTGGATGCCGCCGAGGGCATGGTGAAGTGGGCGCGCGAAAACGCCGCGCTCTCCGGTCTTGCCGCCGCGCCGGTCCGGTACCTGGTGGACGACTGCCTGAAATTCGTCCGCCGCGAGCTGAAGCGTGGCCGGCGCTACGACGCCGTCATCATGGATCCGCCGACCTATGGCCGCGGTGGTGGCGGCGAGCTGTGGAAACTGGAAGACCACCTGTGGGAATTGCTCATGGAGACAAAAAAACTCCTTGGTGACCGACCGTTGTTTTTCCTCGTCAACGCCTACACCGCACGCCTCTCGCCCACCGTCGTCGCCAACCTCCTCGCCGCGCTCCTCGGCGACACGGGCGGCACGCTCACCGCCGGCGAGGTCGGCCTGCCGATCAAGCGCGACGGGAAAATTCTCCCATGCGGCATCTATGGCCGGTGGGCGGCCTGAGGCCGCCTGCCCGGCAGGCTTGGTTCCGAACGATCCGCCGGATTTCCCCTTCAAGCAGTGGCCGGTCTTGCAGGCTGAAAATGGGCCAAGCCACCTGTACGCTGGGCAAAGGCGTAGTGGAAGCGAAACTGGCCCCTCACGCGGTGGCGTCGGCCAGTTCCGCCCGCATGGCCGCAGCCGCAGATGATGGGTTCAGGGCGGGCTGCACCGTGATGATCACATACTTGGAGGTCGGCGTGTTGCTGACCTCGGCGACGCTGTCAATCGGTACCAGCACGTTGGTCTCGGGAAAGTAAGTGGCCGTGCAGCCGCGCGGGATGTCATAAGGGGCCACCATGAACTGGGGCGCCTTGCGCTCCACGCCGTTGAAATGGCTGGTGAGATCCACCAACTGCCCCTGCACGAGGCCCGCGCCAGCCATGTCCTGCGCATTCATGAAAATCACCCGGCGGCCGTTGTAAATTCCGCGATAGCGGTCGTCCAAACCATACACGGTCGTGTTGAACTGGTCGTGCGTGCGGATTGTCATCATTGCATACTGACCGGGCCTCAGCACGGACTGCGGCAGCTGGTGGACGGTGAAATTCGCCTTGTTCGTCGCGGTGTTAAACTTTCGCCCGTCGCGCGGACCGTTGGGCAGGTAGAAGGGACCACGCTTGACGCGCTCGTTGAAGGGCGCAAATCCCGGCACGACCTTCTCGATGTGGTCACGGATGAGGTCGTAGTTGCCCGCGAGCGCATCCCAGTCAACCGGCGTTCTGGGGCCAAGGGTCGCCTTGGCCAGACCGGCGACGATGGCGGTCTCGCTGCGCAAGTGCGCCGAGGCCGGCGCAAGGCTCCCATACGAGGCGTTGATGACGCCCATGCTGTCCTCGACGGTGATGAACTGGTCGCCACCGGCCTGTCGGTCGGTCTCCGTTCGGCCCAAACAGGGCAGGATCAGGGCCGTGCGACCGATGATGAGATGGGCGCGGTTCAGCTTGGTGGCGACATGGGCCGTGAGCGCGCACCGCCGCAGGGCGGCGGCGGTGAACTCGGTGTCGGGCGTGGCGGAGAGAAAATTCCCACCCATCGCGAAAAACACCTGCACGCGCCCGGCATGCATCGCCTTGATCGTTTCCACCACGTCCAGCCCGTGTGCGCGGGGCGGCGCGATGGAAAACTCCGCCGCCAGCCGGTCGAGAAACTCCGCAGATGGCTTCTCAAAGATGCCCATCGTGCGGTCACCCTGGACATTGCTGTGACCGCGCACCGGACACGGGCCCGCGCCGGGCCGGCCAATGTTTCCGCCGAGGAGCAGAAAATTCATAATCTCCTGGATCGTCGCCACCGCCTCCCGCTGCTGGGTCAGGCCCATCGCCCAGCAGGCGATGATGGCCTTGGCTCCGAGCGCGATCTCAGCCGCCGCCCGGATTTGCGTCCGGCTCAGGCCGCTGCCCGCCACAATCTCATCCCACGAAACGGAACGAAGGTGCACCTCAAGCTCGTCAAATCCGTGCGTGAACCCGGCGATAAAGGTGCGGTCGAGCACCTGCCCCGGCCGTTTCCCCTCCTCCG
>CAIQBC010000082.1 GCA_903869955.1 uncultured Opitutia bacterium | reverse complement strand
GGTCGCGGTGCTGCTGGTGGCCGCGCGGCTGCTGCGCCGCGCGCCACTCCCGGTCGTGGTGGGCGGCTGGCGGACGCGGCTCCGCGGGGCGAGGCGCGCGGCCGCGCTCGCGGGCGGCGGACTGGCAGCGGCGGCGCTGGCCGTGGCAGTCATCTGGGCGAGCTACGGGTTTCGTTATTCGGCCCAGCCGCCGGGCGCGCACGGAGAATTTCTCAAGGATTGGGACAGCGTGCTGATGACCAAACCCCACGCGCTCGTGATTGACATGGCTGACCGGCTGCCGCCGCAGGAGACGGTGCAGCTCGCGCCCGGCGCGGTGCAAACCTTCGTGGCATTCGCCCGCGACCACCGGCTGCTGCCCGAGGCGTGGCTCTACGGGCTGGCGTTTGTCGAGCGGTCGAGCCGCTACCGCATGGCCTACTTCGCCGGCGAATACCGGCTCACGGGCTGGTGGGAGTTTTTCCCAGCGGCGTTCCTGCTGAAAACAACGCTGCCCACGCTCGGCCTGCTGCTGCTCGCGGCGGTCGTGCCGCTGTGGGGGCCGCGCGCCCCGCGCGGGCGGCTGGCGTGGCGGCTGCTGCCGCTGCTCACGCTGCTCGCAGTGTATTGGGCGTTCGCGCTCACCAGCCATCTCAACATCGGCCATCGCCACTTGTTGCCGACGTATCCGGTGCTCTACATTTTGCTTGGCGTCACCGGCTGGGCGGCCGTGCGCGCGCCGCGCGGCCGGTGCTGGTTCGTCGCGGCGGTGGTGTTCGCACTTACGTGGCACGCAGCCGAGTCGCTGCGCGCACGGCCCAATTATCTCGCGTCGTTCAATGAGCTCGCGGGCGACCCCGACAGCACGCACCGGCTCTTCATTGATAGCACGCTCGACTGGGGGCAGGATCTGCCCGGCCTCAAGCAATGGCTCAACGCGCACGCGCGTGGCGAGAAACAGTTCATCTCCTATTTCGGTTCCGGCGATCCCGCGTTTGAGGGCATCCGCGCCACCCGCGTGGCGGACAACTATTTCGACCTGCGTCCCCACCCCGCCGTGCCGCAGATGACCGGTGGTGTCTGGTGTCTGAGCGCGACCATGCTCCACCGCAGTTACACCAACGTCCGCGGTCCTTGGTCCCCCGCCTACGAACGCGAATATCAGCGCCTCACCACCTGGCTCCACCACCTCAACCAGCAGGCGAAAGACACGCCGCCGACCGACACCGACGGCACGGCCATCTCCGCAAAGCAGCTCCACGACAATCTTTTCGACCTCGAGCACCTGCGCTTTGGTCGGCTGTGCCATTTCCTGCGCCTGCGCGCGCCCACCGCCGTCATCGGCCACTCCCTTCTCATCTATCGCCTGAGTGACGACGAGGTTGCGCTCGCACTTTACGCTCCGCCCGAGGTGCTCAACGCCGCCGCACTGTCACAGGCCGCAAAGTGAGCCCCTGAGGTGACGCAAGCCCGCTCTGTCCGTGCCCCGCTTGCTGGCTGTGGTTTGGGTTCCGCCTTGATGATAGTTGCATCAATACTCCGATGCCATGATAGCGGAAGCGCGGCATCAGCGGCCAACGCCGCGCCACTCCCAATCCCTGCATTTAATCCCTTCCGACTTCACCCTTCACCCCAGCGCAGCCTTGCGTGAGGATGCACGGTCAGACACGTTGGAGCCTCTTCATGCCCAATCTCACCGACCGACAATGGCTCTGGTTTGCCGCCGCGGGTTACCTCGCAGGCTTCGCACTCGGCACGGCGGCGTTGCTGCGCGGGCGGCGCCACTCGCGGGTGGCCATGCTCGCCACGCTCGCGGCGGGTTTCGCGCTCCAGACCCTCGGACTCGCGCTGCGCGGGCGCATGGTAAAGGGCTGTCCGCTGGGAAACACGTTTGAGCTGTTCCAATTCACGGCGTGGTCGTCGGCATCGCTATTTCTCGTGATCGGCCCGACATTCCGAGTGAGCTTGTTGGGCTATTTCACGGCGATGCTGGCGGCGGTGCTCACCTTGGTGTCGCTCGTCATCCCGGCGTGGGACTCGGCGCTGCGCACCCATGTCTTCGGTGCCAACCCGTGGATCGAACTGCACGCAGCGCTGGCAGTTTTTAGCTACGGGGTCTTCGGGTTGCTGGCGCTTACATCGGCGATGTTCCTGCTGCGAAACTATTCGCTCAAGTCAAAGCACGTCGGCGGATGGTTCTCGTTCCTGCCCTCCATCCTTGACCTCGACCATATCGGCGTGCGGCTGCTCGGCGTAGGCGTGGCGCTGCTCACCGTATCGGTGGCCCTGGGCGCGGTCTACTGGCTGCCGCATTTTGAAACGGTGGACACCCTAAAGGTGCTCGCGACTGTCGCCGTCTGGCTGGCCTACGTGGCTGCGCTCGGGCTAAGATTGGGCGGGGCACTGCCGGCACGCCGGCTGGCATGGGCCTGTGTCGCGCTGTTCGGCGCGGCGCTCCTCTCGCTCGCTCCGGTCAACTCGAGCCGGCACCCGCCAGCTTCAGCCGCACCGGAGGTACGCGCACCATGAGCGACCCGGCCACGTTATTCATGCTAGGTGCGAGCCACCACTCCGCGCCGCTCGCACTGCGCGAGAAGCTCGCGCTCACGCCGGATAAAATCGCCACGCTCCGCGCGCGGCTCGGTCCGGCGGCGGGCGTCCGCGAGCTGGCTGTGCTCAGCACCTGCAATCGCGTCGAGTTTTACGGCGTGGCCGGCTCGCCTGAGGCAGTGATGCGGCTGGAACGTGAGTTCTGCGCGCTGCAAGGCGTGGCCGCGAAGGAATTTGCGGGCGCGCGCCGGCACGCGGCGGGTGGCGACGCGATCGCGCACCTGCTCGCGGTCGCGGCGGGGCTGGACTCGCAGCTGGTCGGCGAGAATGAAATCTTCGGACAGGTGAAGGACACCTACGCCGAGGCGGTGACCGGCGGCGGGGCGGGGCCAGTGCTGCACCGCGTGTTCCAAAAAATTTTCCAGCACGCCAAGCATATCCGCACGCACACCGGTGTGGCCGAGGGCGCGGTGAGCGTGGCCAACGTGGCGGTCGAGCTCGCGCTGAACATCTTTGGCAAGCTCGACACGACGCGCGTGCTGCTGCTCGGGGCAGGCGAGATCGGCGAGAAGACGGCCAAGGCGTTCCAGAGCCGCGGGGCGGCCGGGCTGACGGTGGCAAGCCGCACGCTCGGACGCGCAATGGAGCTGGCCGACACGCTCGGCGCGCTGGCGATGCCGTTCTGGCTCGCGCCGGTGAAGCTGGGCGAGTTTGACATCGTGGTGGGCTCGACCGCCGCGCCCGAGGCAGTGGTGACGCGCACGGCGGCGGCGGCGGCGATGCGGCGGCGCCCGGCGCAGCCGCTGTTTTTCATTGATCTCGCGCTCCCTCGCGACATCGAACCGGCGGCGGCGGAGCTGGAAAACGTCTTCCTCTACAATCTCGACGACCTCGCCAAAATTGCCGCCAAAAACCTCGCCGCACGCGAAACCGAAGTCGCCCGCGCCCGTCTCGTCGTCACGGAAAAATCCGCCCAACTCTGGCGACAGATCGGCCCGCGCCTCGCGGCGGACGGCGGTGACGCACCCATTACGACGGGCGAGGCCACGCGACCGCCGTTGGCGGGGTGAGATCGTTATGCCGCAACGGAATTCCAGATTGTCCTAGCCGAGCCCCGCACAGCGGAAGCAGGGTTTCGGGCGGCAGATGAAGGAAGAAGCCAAACGCCTGTTGCAGCTGATTGCACAAAAATCAATCTTTCGGTGCGCACCTCCAACCTCGTCGTGATGGCGTGCAATTGCGCGATTGGGTACGCTCAGGACGATGGATTGAGGCTTGGCAAAAGGCTGGCGCACGATCACCCAAAATAAACCTCGGCCTAAAACGTAAAAAATGCAGATGATAAATCCCGCCGCCCGTGTCTAACCGCTACGATCACTTCAACCGCGAACAACTGCTCCGCCTCTTGGAGGCGCGTGACCGGAGTGACACGGCCAAGTTCGGGCTGGTGCGAGAGACGAAAGTGATCCCGCACGACCAAGTCCCTCACGGCGAATTGGTAGCTCCTTGTTTGAATCTAGGTCCCAGCAAGTCGGCTGCCTCCCTCGCGCCAACCGACACGTTTCCCCGCCGTCATCTGGGTGACGATGCCGTCGCGACCGCCGCGATGCTTGCCTCGCTCGGCCAGCCGTCGCTCGACGCGCTCGTAGACGCCGCCGTGCCCGCCGCCATCCGCCTGCCGCGCGCACTCAATCTGCCCGCTGCGGTCGGCGAGAGCGCCGCGCTCGCCGAGTTACGCGCCATCGCGGGCCGGAACCAGATGTTCCGCAGCCTCATTGGCCTCGGTTACCACGACACGCACACCCCCGCCGTCATCCAACGCAACATTCTCGAAAACCCCGGCTGGTATACCGCCTATACGCCTTACCAGGCGGAAATTTCCCAGGGCCGGCTGGAAGCGCTACTAAATTTTCAGACCTTGGTCTGCGACCTCACCGGCCTCGAAATCGCCAACGCCTCGATGCTCGACGAGGGCACCGCCGCCGCCGAGGCGATGATGATGTGCCATCGTTTGAAAGAGGGCGAACCCGCCGTCACCGGACAAAGAAGTTTTTTCGTTTCGGAAAACTGCCACCCGCAGACGATTGACATCGTGCAAACGCGCGCGCAGCCGCTCGGCGTGGCCGTCGTGGTGGGCGACCACCGCACCTGCATCCCCGACGCCGGCTGCATCGGGGTGCTGGTGCAATATCCCGACACGGCCGGTAGCATCCATGACTTTGAAAAATTTTTCGCGGCCGCCCATCTGGCCGGGGCCTTCACCGTGGTCGCGGCCGACCTGCTCGCGCTCACCCTGCTCCGCGCGCCAGGCGAGTTTGGCGCGGATATCACGGTCGGCTCAGCACAACGCTTCGGCGTGCCGCTCGGCTTCGGCGGGCCGCATGCCGGCTTTCTCGCCACGA
Source organism: uncultured Opitutia bacterium (assembly GCA_903869955.1). Taxonomy (GTDB): domain Bacteria; phylum Verrucomicrobiota; class Verrucomicrobiia; order Opitutales; family Opitutaceae; genus CAIYUN01. The sequence goes on along the minus strand of CAIQBC010000082.1, from coordinate 13,186 downwards.
AGGACGCCCTGAAGCGCCAGATGCCTGGCCGCCTCGTTGGCGTCTCGAAAGATGCGCAGGGCGGCCCGGCGCTGCGTCTCGCACTTGGCACCCGCGAGCAGCATATCCGCCGCGAGAAGGCGACCTCCAACATCTGTACAGCGCAGGTGTTGCTCGCCGTTATGGCTTCGATGTACGCCGTCTATCACGGGCCCGACGGTTTGAGAAAAATCGCGCGCCGCGTGAAACGGCTCACCGAACTGCTCGCCACCGGCCTCCGCGCCGCCGGGGCTTCGGTCAACCCAGAACCGGTTTTCGACACGCTCAGCGTAGGGAGGGTAGACGCGGAAAAAATTCATGCCGCCGCTCAGGCAAAGCGAATCAACCTGCGCCACCTTGACGGGCACACCGTTGGCATCACGCTCGACGAAACGAGCACCGTCGAGGAGGTGGGGACCTTGCTGGCCCTGTTCAACGCGTCGGTCAAACTGCCCGAACCTGAGAGCCTAGCGGCTGATTTCCCGGCGCCATTTGCCCGCGCCACCCCGTTTCTTACCGCCGCCGTCTTTCAGCGCTACCATACCGAACACGAGATGCTCCGCTACATCCGGCGGCTGGAGATGAAAGACCTTTCGCTCGTCCATTCGATGATCTCGCTCGGCTCCTGCACGATGAAGCTCAACGCGACTTCAGAGATGTTTCCCGTGTCGTGGCCGGAATTTGCACGGCTGCATCCGTTTGCGCCAGCGCAGCAGACGCTCGGCTACGCGCAACTTTTCCGCGATCTTGAGGCGTGGCTCGCGGAGATCACCGGGTTCGCCACCGTCTCGCTCCAGCCCAACGCCGGCTCGCAGGGCGAATATGCAGGTCTCCTCACCATCCGTGCATGGCACGAGTCGCGCGGAGAGGGCCGCCGGCAGGTCTGTCTCATCCCGACAAGTGCCCATGGCACCAACCCAGCGACCGCCACCATGGCCGGTTTCAAAGTCGTGCCGGTCGTCTGCGATTCCAATGGCAACATTGACCTCACTGATCTTCGCGCCAAAACCGCCTTCCACGCCGCTGACCTCGCCGCTCTGATGGTCACGTATCCGAGCACGCATGGCGTGTTTGAGACCGGCATCCGTGACATTTGCACGATTGTTCATGAGCACGGCGGGCAGGTTTACATGGACGGGGCCAACATGAACGCGCAGGTTGGCATCACCTCGCCGGGCCATATTGGTGCCGACGTCTGCCACTTAAACCTGCACAAGACTTTCTGCATCCCGCACGGCGGCGGCGGCCCCGGCATGGGCCCCATCGGCGTGGCAAAGCACCTCTCGCCATTTTTACCCGGCCACGTTTTCGCTCATAATCCCACCCATTCAAAATCTAAAACTGGAAACTCAAGGCCCGGCACGGTGAGTGCCGCCCCGTTCGGCTCCGCCAGCATCCTCGTCATCCCTTGGATGTTTATCCGGATGATGGGACCCGACGGCCTCGCGGAAGCGACCAAAAGCGCAATCCTGAATGCCAACTATGTCGCACGCCGTCTCAACCCGTTTTTCCCCGTGCTCTACCGCGGCAACGCCGGCCTCGTCGCCCACGAGTGTATCGTGGATCTGCGTGCCTGGAAGAAATACGGCGTCGAAGCCGAAGACGCCGCGAAACGCCTCATGGATTACGGGTACCACGCGCCCACCCTCTCCTTCCCCGTCCCCGGCACACTGATGATCGAGCCGACCGAAAGCGAATCCAAGGTCGAGCTCGATCGTTTCTGCGACGCGATGATTTCGATTCACGACGAGATGCAGGCTGTCGTGGAAGGGACGTCCGATAAGATGAACAACCCCCTCAAAAACGCTCCGCACACTGCACAGGTGGTATGCGCCGACGAGTGGACGCGGCCCTACCCTCGCGAAGCCGCAGCCTTTCCCGATCGCTTCACGCGCGCGAGTAAATTTTGGCCAAGCGTGGGTCGCGTCGACAATGTTCACGGGGATCGCAACTTGGTCTGCTCGTGTGCCGGGATGGAAGCGTACGCGGAAGACCACGTTCGCTACTTGCCAGAGGTGACACGTCCGCCAGCAGAATCCGCAGGAGCCGCTGGGGGCTCTGGCCTGGCCAGGCTCGAGACCGAACGCAATAGCATGGGCCGCACCGCCGTAGGGTCCGTCACCGCCCCATGAGTGAACTGCAGCACACGCCTCTCCGCGATTTCCATTTCGCCCACGGCGGACGGCTCGTGGACTTTGCTGGATGGGAAATGCCCATCCAATACCGTTCCATCCTCGACGAGCATCGCGCCGTGCGCCGCGCCGCCGGCCTTTTCGATGTAAGCCACATGGGCGAAGTGGATGTACGCGGTCCAGAGGCCAATAAGTTTCTCCAGCATCTGATCACAAACGATGTGAACAAGCTCTTTCCTGGTCGCGTGCTCTACTCAGCGATGTGCTACGAAAACGGCGGGGTGGTGGACGATCTCCTCGTCTATCAACGCGGGGCGGACGATTATTTTCTTTGCATCAATGCCGGCAATATTGCCAAGGATCTCGCCTGGTTGCGCGGACAGGCGCACGGTTTTTCTGTGACAATCACCGACCGCTCCGCCGACTACGCGCTCCTCGCCGTGCAAGGCCCACGCGCCGCAGCCATTGTGCAATCGCTCACCAGCGCGCCGCTCGGCCTTGTAAAATACTATCACTTTATCGAGGGAATCGTAGCGGGTGTACACTGCCTCATCAGTCGCACAGGATACACCGGTGAAGACGGCTTTGAGCTTTACCATGCGCCCGGTGCCGCCGTTGAGCTCGCCGAAGCACTGCTCGCCGCCGGCGCACCGCACGGGCTGGAACTCGTAGGGCTTGGTGCACGCGATAGTTTGCGGCTCGAGGCGGGTTATCCCCTCTATGGCCACGAACTAAGCGCGGATATCTCACCGCTCACCGCCGGCCTCGGCCGGATGGTAAAGCTCGCCAAACCCTGCGGCTTCGTCGGAGCCGAGGCCTTGCGCGCCGAGGATGCGGCAGGCGGGACGAAGCGAGTGGTGTTTTTCAAGACCGGCGACCGTCGTATTGTCCGCGCCGACACGCCTGTGATCGGCTCCGCCGGCGCAACAGTCGGTCGTGTGCTTTCCGGCACGCTCTCGCCAATGCTCAACGAAGCCATCGGAACCGCGCTCGTGCCGGCGTCCGCCGTAACTGAGCCGCTCGTGGTGGACATCCGTGGCGAAAAAATAAATCTATTCCTCGTTAAGCCGCCATTTTTCCCCTTAAAAAACAACTTATGAGTCAGATCCCAGCCGACCTTCGCTACACCAAGTCGCACGAATGGGTGCGCCTCGCCGCCGACGGCACCGCAATCGTCGGAATCACAGACTTCGCGCAAGCGACCCTCGGCGATATCACCTATGTGCAACTGCCCAAGCCGGGGGCGACGCTGGCCGCCCGACAGGTGTTCGGTGTGGTCGAGTCCGTCAAGGCCGCCTCCGACCTTTACATGCCAGTCGCGGGCACGGTGGCTGAGATCAATCCCGCGCTCGCCTCCGCGCCAGAAACCGTCAACAAGTCGCCCTACGAGTCGGGCTGGATGATGAAGCTCCATCTGACTGCCCCGTCGGAGTTGACCGCGCTATTCGACTCGGCGGCGTATGAAAAACTGCTTACGTGACAATGCCCGTCGAAGATTCCCGATCCTCGCCGTCGAGGCGTGGCACTTTGCCGGAGCTCACCCTCTGCTCGACAAGCGCGGGTGAAACGTAGGGGCCGAACATCCCCTTGATGATTCGGCGGTTTTTGCAGCGGAAGAGGTAGTCGCGGATGAAACCCATCTCGTTGCAGCTTGGTCACGTCGCGTTAGGGCCGGCAACATCTGAGTGCTGGGCAGGAGACCGAGGCGTCCGCTTCATCCCACCCACGCTCTCGCATTGTAGAAAAGTTTCATCCACGGGGAATCCTCGGGCCAATCGGCGGGGTGCCAGCTCATGCAGGCGCTGCGGAAGACGCGCTCGGGGTGCGGCATCATAATGGTCACGCGGCCCGTCGTGGTCGTGAGCGCGGTCAGGCCGAAGGGCGAGCCGTTGGGGTTGAGCGGGTATTGCTCGGTGACACGGTGGTGGTTATCCACGAAACGGGCGGCGACAAGGCCGCTGTCGCTGCACGCCCGTGTAGCGGCGGCATCCGCAAACTCGGCAAAACCTTCGCCGTGCGCGACAGCGATAGGGATGACGCTGCCCTCCATACCGGCAAAGAGAATGCTGGGGCTTTTTTCGATCATGACCGAGGCGAAACGGGCCTCGAAGCGCTCGCTGCGGTTTTGCACGAAGCGTGGCCAGTGGCCCGAGCCAGGGATGATGCGGTGGAGGTTGCTCATCATCTGGCAGCCGTTGCAGACGCCGAGGGCGAAGGTGTCCTCGCGCGCGAAAAACGCTGCGAACTCGGCGCGCGCGCGGTCGTTGAACAAAATGCTTTTGGCCCAGCCTTCACCGGCACCGAGCACGTCGCCGTAGCTAAAACCGCCGCACGCGGCGAGGCCGCGGAAGTCGCGCAGGGAGACGCGGCCCGAGAGAATGTCGGTCATGTGGACATCCATGGCCTTGAAGCCCGCGCGGGTAAAAGCAGCGGCCATCTCGACCTCACCGTTGACGCCCTGCTCGCGGAGGATGGCAATGGGAGGGCGGAATTTTTTAAACGCGGAGGGCGCGGTGAACGCGGAGGAGGAGATTTTTTCTTTGCTCAGGATTGGCTCCGCGTCCTTCGCGCCCTCCGCGTTGAAAGGATTGAGTTCGAATGTAATTTTCGGCGTGATGCCCAGATTGCTCGCATCGAGCCTCAGCCGGTGCTCTTGTTCGGCCGACTCGGGGTTGTCGCGGAGGGCGGCAATGCGGCGCGTCACATCCGACCAGATCGCGCGGAGGGCGAAGAGGTTTTCCTCGAAAATCGTTTTGCCGCCGCGCGCGATGCGGAAAGCGTGGGTGCGGTTGAGCGTGCCGACACGCGTCGTGCAGGCCTTGAAACCGTGCTCGCGCAACGTGAGATAAACCTCGTCGAGGTCGGCGACGCGCACCTGGATGACCGCGCCGAGCTCCTCGTTGAAAAGCGCCGAGAAGACTTCGTGGCCGTTGGGGAGCTCGAGGTCCACCCCGGTATGGCCGGCGAAAGCCATCTCGGCGACGGTGGCGAGGAGGCCGCCGTCGGAGCGGTCGTGGTAGGCGAGGAGCTTTTGCTGGCGACCGAGAAGCTGGATGGCGTTCCAGAAATTTTTCAGGTCGGGGGCGTTGTCCACGTCAGGTGTGGCCTCGCCCATCTGCGAGACGGTCTGCGCGAGGATGGAGCCGCCGAGGCGGTTTTTGCCCCGGCCGAGGTCAATGAGCAGGAGGACGGTCTCGCCGGTTTTACTTTGAACCACAGAGGCACCGAGGTCACGGAGACCGGAAAGGGATGAGCGCTGGGCCCCTGGGGTTGAATCTGAAGGGTCGGATTGAAGCTGCGGGGTGAGGGTGAGGCGGATGTCGGCAACGGGGGCGAAGGCGGAGATGATGAGCGAGATGGGCGCGGTCATGCGCTGGGTCTCGCCGGCGGTGCCGTCTTTTCTTTTTTCCTGCCAAACGGTGCTCATGCTCATGGAGTCCTTGCCGACGGGAATCGTGATGCCGAGGGCGGGGCAAAGCTCCAGGCCGACGGCCTGCACGGCGGCATAGAGGTCGGCCCCATCGCCAGGGATGGCGGGGGCGGCCATCCAGTTGGCGGAGAGATTTACTTTGCCGAGGTCGCCGATCTGCGCGGCGGCGAGATTCGTGAGCGCCTCGCCAACGGCGAGGCGGGCGGACGCGGCGGCGTGGTTGACCGCGGCCGGGGTGCGCTCGCCCATGGCCATCGCCTCGCCCGTATAGACATCGAAGGCGGCGGCGGTGACGGCACAGTCGGCGACGGGAACCTGCCACGGGCCGACCATCTGGTCGCGGGCGATCAGTCCGCCGAGCGTGCGGTCCCCGATGGAGATGAGAAACGTTTTGTCGGCCACGGTCGGGTGGACGAGCACGCGGCGGACGGCCTCGGCGAGCGCGGCGCGCTCGGCGGCCACCGGCGTGGTGGCGGTGGCGGGCGCGAGCATCGAGAGATCAAGCGGGTGGAGCGGGCGCTGCCGCGTGGCGTCGGTGCGCGCCATGCGCGGCGGCTTGCCGAGCAGGACGTCGAGCGGGAGATCAATGGGCGTGTTTTTGAAATGCGAATCCTCGAGGACGAGCTGCTTTTTCTCGGTGGCCTCGCCGACGACGGCAAACGGGCAGCGCTCGCGCTCACAGAGGGCTTGAAACGTGGCGAGGTGCACGGCGGGCACGGCGAGGACGTAGCGCTCCTGCGATTCATTGCACCAGATTTCGAGCGGGCTCATGCCGGGTTCGTCGTTGGGGAGGGCGCGGAGCTGGAAGCGGCCGCCGCGGCCGCCGTCGTTGACCAGCTCGGGGAGGGCGTTGGAGACCCCGCCCGCGCCGACATCGTGGATGAAGGAGATGGGGTTGTCGTCGCCGAGCGCCCAGCAGCGGTCAATGACCTCCTGGCAGCGGCGCTCCATCTCGGCGTTGTCGCGCTGCACGCTGGCGAAATCGAGATCCTCGTTGCCGTGGCCGCTCGCCATTGAGCTGGCGGCGCCGCCGCCCAGGCCGATCAGCATCGCAGGGCCGCCGAGCACGATGAGCTGGTCACCGGGGTTGATCGCGGCCTTCTGGACGTGCCCGGCGCGGATGTTGCCCAGGCCGCCGGCGAGCATGATGGGTTTGTGGTAGCCGCGGAGCTCCGATGGAGCTGAGCTTTTGGCTTTTGGATTTTCGATTCTCGACTTGCCGGAAACAGGCGGCGCGTCGGCAAGCGACGGCCCGACAGCGGCGGGCACCTTTTGTTCAAACGTGCGGAAGTAGCCGTTGATGGCGGGGCGGCCGAACTCGTTGTTGAACGCCGCGCCCCCGAGCGGGCCCTCCATCATGATGTCGAGGGCGGAGACGATGCGGCCAGGTTTGCCGTGGTCTTTTTCCCACGGCTGGATCGCGCCGGGAATTTTCAGGTTTGAAACCGTGAAGCCGACCAGCCCGGCCTTCGGCTTCGCGCCCCGGCCCGTCGCGCCCTCGTCGCGGATCTCGCCGCCGGAGCCGGTCGCCGCGCCGGGGAACGGCGAGATGGCGGTGGGATGGTTGTGCGTCTCGACCTTGCAGAGCAGGTGAATGGGCTCGTCGTGCGCGGCGTATTCGTTGGTGCGCGGGTCAACATAGAAACGGCCCCCACGCGTGCCCGCGAGGACGGCGGCGTTGTCCTTGTAAGCGGAGAGGATGCCGTCGCGATGCAGCTCGTAGGTGTGCTTGATCATCTGGAACAGCGAGCGGTCGCGGGCAGTGCCGTCTATTTCCCAGGTGGCGTTGAAAATCTTGTGGCGGCAGTGCTCGGAGTTGGCCTGGGCGAACATCATCAGCTCGATGTCGTGGGGGTCGCGGCCGAGCTTGGTGAAGGCGTTGACGAGGTAATCAATCTCATCCTCGGCCAGCGCGAGCCCGAGGTGGGCGTTGGCGGCGACGAGGGCGGCACGGCCGGCGGTGAGGACAGGCACCGTGTTCACCGGGCGCGGCGTCTCGTGGCGGAAGAGCGCCTCACAGGCCGCGAGGTCGCCGAAGACCACCTGCGTCATGCGGTCGTGGAGCCGGGTGCGGAGCATCGCGGATTGCGTGGCATCGAGGCGGGTGAGCGGAAACGTGATGTCCGTCTCCCCGAGGTCCACGGTGTAGGCGACGACGCGCTCGATGCGTTTCACCTTGGCGAGCCCGCAGATGTGGGCGATGTCCGTCGCCTTGGACGACCACGGCGAGAGGGTGCCGGGCCGGGGGGCCACGACTTGCACGAGGCCTTTGATCGGCGCGGCGGCGCGGCTCGGGCCATAGGTGAGGAGCTGGTCGAGGACGTCGCGTTCGGGGGCGGTGAGCCCGCCGGCTGGCCCGCCCGCCGGTTCCGGGTGGCTGACCAGATCAACGACATGGACGAACTCCGCGCTGACGGCACGGACCGGGAGGCCGGAGGCGACGAGGCCGTCGAGGAGCTTTTGGAGCCGGAAGTCGGAAAGGGCGGGTGGGCCGCGCAGGATCAACATGGTCGTGACCGCGATGTTTCGGAACATCCCCGGCGGGTCAAGTGGCCGCAATGCGCGTCCCGTTTGCCATTTTGCAGAAAGCCGTTGACCATTGCGCCCGTCTCAACGGAATGACCACCTGAACCACCCGTGAGGATCAACGTCCACCCAGCGTCCGCGCCGAGCCTTGCCGCCCTCCCCGGCGCGGGGATTGGGCGCACCGGTTCTTCTCCATGAGCGACAAACTCACCCACGAATGTGGCATCGCCCTCGTCCGGCTGCGGAAGCCGCTCGCCTACTATCAGGAAAAATACGGCACGCCGCTGTGGGGGTTTTACCGGCTCTTTCTCCTCATGGAGAAGCAGCACAACCGCGGGCAGGACGGCGCGGGGGTCGCGTGCGTGAAGCTCGACCCGCCCGCCGGCGAGCCGTTCATGTTCCGCGAGCGGTGCGTGAAATCCGACCCGCTGGGGAGAATTTTCAAGACGCTCCACGCGCAATACCATGCCGCCGTCGGCAGCGGTGACATCCACCCGGAATTTGCGGCGACGGTGAAGCAGCGCTTCGACTTCGGCGGCGAGCTGCTCCTTGGTCACCTGCGCTACGGCACCAGCGGCGGCTACAACCTTTCCTCGTGCCACCCGTATTTCCGCCGCAGCCCGTGGCCGACGCGCAACCTCGCCCTGTGCGGCAATTTCAACATGACCAACACGGCGGAGCTCAACGCGAGCCTCGTCGCGATGGGCCAGCACCCGATTTTCGCCACCGATACGCAGGCGCTATTGGAAAAAATCGGGTTTTTTCTCGATGAGGAGCACGAGGACCTCTACCGAGCGCTCCGCGAGCGCGGCCTGCCCGGCGAGGAAATCTCCCGCCGGATCAGCGACGAGCTCGACCTTGCGCGCGTGCTCACCCGCGCCGCGCAGAAATGGGACGGCGGTTACACCCTCTGCGGCCTCGTCGGCAACGGCGACGCCTTCGTCGCGCGCGACCCGTCCGGCATCCGCCCCTGCTGGTATTTCGAGAACGAGGAGGTCATCGCCTTCGCCTCGGAGCGGGCCCCGCTGATGACCGTGTTCGACCTCGCCGTCGGGGACGTGAAGGAGCTCGCGCCCGGCCACGTCGCGGTGCTCAAGAAAAACGGCACGCTCACCGACGCCCAGTTCACCGCGCCGCTGCCGCGGGCCTCGTGCTCGTTTGAGCGGATTTATTTTTCGCGCGGCAACGATGTGGACATCTACCGTGAGCGGCAGGCGCTCGGCGGCTGCCTGGCCGGGCAGGTGCTCGCCAGTGTGGGCTCCGACTGGGCCAATACCGTCTTTAGTTTCATCCCCAACACCTCCGAGGTTGCGTTCTTCGGCCTCATGTCCGCGCTGCGCTGCCGCCGCCGCGACGAGGTGAAGGCCGCGATCCTTGCCGCCAGCGCCCAGGGCCAGCTCACCGAGGCGTTGCTGGACGAGCTCGTCCTCCGCAACTGGCCGCGCGGCGAGAAAGTCGTCTCGAAGGACATCAAACTCCGCACCTTCATCGGGCAGGAGTCGGTCCGCAACCACCTCGCCAGCCACGTCTACGACATCACCTACGGATCGGTGCGCGCCGGCCAGGACAACCTCGTGTGCGTGGACGACTCCATCGTGCGCGGCACCACGCTCCGCAAGTCCATCCTTCGCATTCTCGCGCGCCTTGAGCCGAAGAAAATCGTCATTGCCTCGACGGCCCCGCAAATTCGTTACCCCGACTGCTACGGCATTGACATGGCTGAGCTGGGAAAATTCATCGCCTTCGAGGCCGCCGTCGAGCTGCTCAAGGAGCGCGGGCAGGCCGGCCTGCTGACCGATGTCTACCACCTCTGCCTCGGGGCCGTGGCGCGCGGCGACCCGGTCAACCACGTCCGCAAGCTCTACGAGCCGTTCACGCCCGAGGAGATCTCCGCCCGCATCGCCCAGTTCGTCCGTCCGGCCAAGATCGAGTGGCACGGCGAGATCGAGGTCATTTTCCAGACCATCGAGAATCTTCACGCCGCCGTCCCCGCGCACACCGGCGACTGGTATTTCACGGGGAAATATCCCACGCCCGGCGGTTACCGCGTGGTGAACCAGGCGTTCGTGAACTACTACGAGAACAACCACGACCGCCGTTCCTACGAGGCCGCGACGTCGAAGCCGAGATGATGCCACGCGCCCGGTGCGCGCGGACTTCCCCATGAGCCTCTCCTACGAATCTTCCGGCGTGCGCTACGACCAGCTCGATGCCTTCAAGCGCGCCTGCCAGCAGGCTGCGCGCGCGACCGCCGGCGCACTCACCGCGCATGGTTACAGCGAGCCGGCGACGACCCGCGGCGAGAGCGCCTACCTGATGGAGGCGGCCGACCATTTTCTCGCGCACGTCGAGGAGGGCCTCGGCACCAAGAATCTTGTGGCCGATGCGGTTTATGCGGCGACCGGGAAATGTTTCTACCGCGAGATCGCGATTGATACCGTCGCCACCATCGTCAACGACCTCGCCACCTGCGGCGCGCTGCCGGTCTCCGTGGCGATGCACGCGGCCGTGGGCGACTCGGGCTGGTTCGCCGACGCCCCGCGCATGCACGCCCTCGTCGCCGGCTGGGCCGAAGGCTGCCGCCAGGCCGGCGCAGTCTGGGGCGGCGGCGAGACGCCCACGCTCAAGGGCATCGTCGAACCGGGCACGATTGTTCTCGCCGGTTCGGCCGTCGGGAAAATCTCCCCCAAAAATCTCCGCATCACCGGCGACGTGCGCGACGGCGATGCCATCATCTTTCTCGCCAGCTCCGGCGTGCAGACCAACGGCCTCTCGCTCTGCCGGCTCATCGCCGAAAAACTCCCGCAAGGCTACCAGACGCCCCTCGGCCACGGTGACCCGCGCTCCTACGGCGAAGTGTTGCTCGCGCCGTCGGTGATCTATGTCGCGTTTGTGCGCGAGTGTCAGCGGCGCGGGCTCAGGCTGAACTACGCCGCGCACGTCACCGGCCACGGCTGGCGCAAGCTGATGCGGCTCGACGAGCCGTTCGTTTACGAGATCACCGCGCCGCGTCCCGCGCCCGCGTTGTTTCAATTTTTGGCCACCGCCGGCCCGGTTGATCGCCGCGAGATGTATGCGACCTTCAACCAAGGGGTCGGTTTCGCCGCTTATGTCGCCCCCGAGTCCGCCGCCGCCACGCTCGCCGCCGCGCAGGCCGCCGGCTACGATGCCTGGCTCGCCGGCCGCGTGAGAAAAGACGGTGCCCGCAAGGCGGTCGTCGTCCCCTCGCTGGGCCTCACGTTCGAGGGCGACACGTTGCAGGTGCGGTGAGCCGCTAGGGCGGCTCTGGGGCCGGGTGTTTGCCCGGCCTAGGCTTGGCGTTTTGCGGCACCCTCAGGATAAATCTGGCCAGCGACCGGCGTGCCGAGCGGAACGCCATTCCTGCCAGGCACACTCGAACGGCGAAGTGACCCCGGCCTCTGGGCTCCATTTGCCTCCCGGCCGAAAATGTTTTCTAAGGATTCGGCCGGCCGCCCGTGTAGGGTGGTGAAAGGTCCGTGGCCACTGACCCCAAATGCCGCCCACGGAGAAGCCGGACCACACCAGCATGAACGGCACCAAAAAGAAAGCGATGGGGCTGCGGGTCGTCGCCCCGACCACCTGCTCCGTTATCGTCTCCTCATGCCAGGCGCCAGACGGCGGGTGATCCATGGCCGAGGCGTTGTAATCTGCGTCAGCGAGCTGTGTGCATCAGGCCGAGGAAACGAAAGCCGCGTGAACACCGCCGCCCAACGCACCCAGGCAACCCAACGCCTCGCCGCCCCCGCAGCCAAGCGCGTGGCCGGGCCGGGTTTTCAGGGTCTTTCAGGCTTTTTCATGGTTTTTCATGGTTTTTCATGGTGCGCACCGGCGTCAGCACGGCCCGGCGGATGGCGGACGGCCCGGAGAGCCGTGCCTATCCCGATACAGCATGAGACCCTTTGCTTACCGAGGACGCAAAATGACCCACCAACCGATCTCCTTTGCCCCGACCGCTGCGTCGCGGCCCGCGCCGTACGGGGGTTGCGCCCGAAAATCATCCTCGACAAAACTGCCGGGGCCGTGCAGCCTGCCCGCAGAGTGCCTGCCTCCTCCCGCATCGCCGCGATTATTACCATTGCCCGCCACCCCGGGCAGGACGACGCGGCGTAAGCACACGACAAGCAACGCCAAGTTTCCTGACCCGGGCCGACCAGCCCGGGTTTCTGTTTTTCAACCGATCCTTCCCCGGCATCTTTACCACGGATAACACTGATAAGCACGATACAGAAGCAGACCGATTTTTCATTTCTCAAACCAGGCTCGCCACGCGATAACAAACCCCGACCCGAACCCACGCCATGAAATCCACGCCCATCAAAATCTACGACACCACCCTCCGCGATGGCACGCAGGGGGAGGGCATCAGTTTCTCGGTCGCCGACAAGCTCCGCATCGCGGAGCGGCTCGACGCGTTTGGCGTGGACTACATCGAGGGCGGCTTCCCGGGCTCCAACCCGCGCGACATCACGTTTTTTCAGGAGGCAAAAAACCTGCGGCTCAAACACGCGCGGCTCGCGGCCTTCGGCGCGACGCGCCGCGCGGGGGTGAGGGCGGCCGACGACGCGCAGCTCCAGGCCCTGCTCGACAGCGCGATGCCCGTGCTCACCATCGTGGGCAAGACGTGGGGGTTGCAGGTAACGGAGGTCCTCCGCACGACGCTGGAGGAAAACCTCGCGATGATCGGGGACTCCACGCGCTTCCTGACCGCGCAGGGCCGCGAGGTCATCTACGATGCCGAGCATTTTTTTGACGGCTACAAGGCCGAGCCGGCCTATGCGCTCCGCACGCTGGCCGCGGCGATCGAGGGCGGCGCGGCCAACCTGACGCTCTGCGACACGAACGGCGGCACGCTGGTGGACGAATTCAAGGACATCGTCGCGCGCGTCGTGCAGGAGTTTGGCGCGGACAAGGTGGGCGTGCACTGCCACAACGACGGCGGCCTGGGCGTCGCGCTCACGCTCGCGGGCGTGACCGCGGGCGCGACGCTGGTGCAGGGCACGATGAACGGCTACGGCGAACGCGTGGGCAACGCGAACCTCACCACCGTCCTGCCGGCGCT
>CAIQBC010000081.1 GCA_903869955.1 uncultured Opitutia bacterium | reverse complement strand
GGGCCATACCGCCACCGTCGGCCTGGATGCTGGCGGGGTCAATGTTGCCATAGCCCCAACCCTTCGCGAGCGCCTGCGCGCCCATGCCACCACCGCCGCCGCCGGGACCACCAGCACGGGCACCTCCCCCACGGGCGGGGTTGAGCGCTTGGGCGAGCTGGGGTTTCTGGGCATCGGTCAACAGCGGGGTGACTTTGTCGCTAAGGGCCGTCCGCAGATTGTCGGCCTTGCCTTGCAGGCCATTGAGATTTTTCTGCAACGTCGCCACCTCGTCGAGGAGGGGCTGGATGGCGGCAGCTTGCGCCTCGGTGAGAACCAACGCCGTTTTGAGGGTGTCGAGCGTGGGCAACGCCGGACCGCCCGCGAGCACCACGGGGGCGGCCGCCGCACCACGCGCGCCACCGGGACCAGCGGCCCCAGCCGGGCCGGCACCAGCGCGCGCACCACCGCCGCCGGGAGCCTGTACGCCACCAAACTCAAATATCACCGGCACGGGGCCGGTCGCGTTGGCGGGCACGGTCAGGCTGGCGCGGATATTGACGTTGATGCTCGGAAAGGCGCTGTTGTCCACATGGCCGGTGAGGATTTTCGTCACCGTGGGGATGCCGTTGGTGTTGCCCTGCGTGGTGGAGTCCACCGTCCAAGTGACCTTCGGCACGTTCACCGGGATGCGGCCATAGACCTCGCGCTCAAAGTCCTCAAGGATCTCGGCGCGGCGGGCGGGCCACTGGCTGGCGGAGGTGACCATCGTGCCGTTCTTCATCTTAAGCAACTCGGGCATCGAGTCCTTCCACGGGTTGGCCGTCTCGAGGTCGAAGCCGGGGCCGTTCTGGTTGCTGCCACTTTTGCCGGGACGCAGCTTGGTGATGCCGAGCTGATCCATCATGTTCTGGTGGTCATCGTAGCCGCCGGGAGCGGCGGCGGCGGCGTGCGCCGGGGTGGCGGATGCCATGAGCAAGCCGGCCAGCAAGCTGGCGGCGGCGATGGAGCGGAGGGGTCGGGAGGTTTTCATGGAAGCAATAGTTGGGAATACAGGAAGGTTTAGGATGGTTTAGGAGGGTATTTTAGAGAAATTTTTCACGGGCGTGAGGTGGCAGGGTTGGGCTTGAATTCACCGCCTTTGAGAATGAGGTCACGCACTTCTTTCGAGCGTGCGTCCCACGCGCCCTGTTTTTCAGGCGTGATGTGGTTGTGGTCGGACTCGACCATCGGGATGGCCTCGTGTGGGACGGGGATCTGGTTGAGCGCGGTCCAGACGCCCACAGGCGGGCTAGTGGTGTCAATGAAGCCCATCGCGGCGACGACGGGGGCCTTGATGCGGTGGGCGAAGTTGATCACGTCGAAGTAGGGCGCGGTGGCGGCGACCTTGGGGTCGTTGGTGCCCCAGTTGGGATAACCAGCGGTGCGGCCGTGCTGGCTGCCGTCAATGTTGGCACCGGAGGGGACGTTGATGATGACGGCGGTGATATCGTTGGGGCGGAGGCCGGCAGTCGCGAGACTCTGCTGGCCGCCCATGCTGGTACCCTGAAATACGATGATCTTTCCATCCCAGTCGGCGCGAGTTTTGAGGTAGTCCACCGCGCGGGCGTCGCGCAGGTACATGTTGAGGAAATAGGAGGTCTCGCGGTCGGTGTTGCCGACGGACTGGTAATTGGCGGGCGCGCCGGCAGCGGAGTTGGGCGGGATGTCGTGCGAGTCCACGTTGAACACGAGCCAACCCTCGGCCGCGCGGTCTTTCACGGTGCCAAGAGTCTGCGCCTCCAGTGAATAGACGCCGGCCCACTGATACATGATGAGCGCAGGGTATTTGCCCGCCTTGGCAGGCTTCGCGAGGTAGCCTTGGACGTGCGAGCCGACGCTGTCGAGCATCACAGTGTAGAGCTCAATGCCGTCCTGGTTCGGAGGGACGGGCATGAGCACGGGGTTGATCGGGATTTTGGCCAGCTCGGCGAGCTTGCCATCCCAGAATGTGTCGAAATCGGCCGGGCGGGGCACGGACGGCTGGAGCTTCGTCGGCGCGACGGCCGCACCAAGTGTGAGGCCGCCACCACCACCCCGGCCAGGGCGGGCGCCGCCACGCCGGGTGACAAGAGCGGCCCCCTGAGCGGGCACAGCGGGAGCGGCCCCACCCTCGGTCGCCGCAGCCGCTGGCGCGACGGCCGCAACCGGTGCAGGCGGAGGCGGTGTGACCTGAACGTAAAGCATGGCCGGCTCAGTTTGCGTCACCTCAATGGTGGCGCTGCCGGTGGCGAGGCTGAATGTGCCCGTCTTGATAGTCGCCGAATTGTTCGTCTTGACCGTGTAACTGAAATCGCCGGCGGGGACGGGCGTGCCGGGCGTGGCCGTGATCGTCCAGCCGGCCTTCTCGCCGGCGGCGTAGATGCCAGTGGCGTGCAGCGGCGTGGCGACGATGACCGGGGCGGGACCGCGCTGCTGCGCGGCGGACAGCGGCAGGGCCGCGCACAGGAGCGCGGACAGGATAATCCCGGTGGATTTGGTCATGGGGGGCGGGGAATTGGCGGGACGCTAGCCCCAACCGAATGACGGGGCGACCGGGCGCGCGATCAGTTATTTGTTCAACAGTTGAGTAAATGGAGCGCGCCGGAGGGAAATCCCGGGAGAAGTTTATCCCGCAGCTGATGGAGGTGGGCGCAGATTTTATTTCGTGGCGAGCGCGGCGTTGATGGCCTGCTCGACGAGCGGAGAGATGAGGGCGTAGCCCGTGGCGTTGGGGTGGGTCCCATCGGAGCTAAACTGGGGGTTCATGCCGCCGGTCGGGCCGGCCAACGGGGCGTGCGCGTCCACGTAGAACACCTCGCCGGGGCGGGTGGCGGAATATTCTTTCAGCCATTTGTTGAGGGCGATGACTCGCACCGTGCCGTCGGTCACGCTGGGCTGCCAACTATAGCGTGTAGTCGGCAAGATGGAGCAAAGCACGACCTTGATCTTGTTGAGCTCGGCGAGATCAATCATGCCGATCAGGTTGTCCTGGATCATCTTGTCGGTGGAGCGGCCCATGTTGCCGGCGATGTCGTTGGTCCCGGCGAGGATGACGACCGCCTTGGGCTTGAGGTCAATCACATCGGGACGGAAACGGATGAGCATCTGCTGCGTGGTCTCTGACGTGCGGCCGCGGCCGATATAATTGGGCTTGTCGGGATAGAGAGTGCGGAAGGAGTTCTGCCAGTTCTCGGTGATCGAGTCGCCCAAGAAGACCACGCGGTTCTCGCCCGGTGCCGGGGGGCCGAGCTTGGCGTTGGCATCGCGGAAAACCAAAAGGTCGGCGAGATCCCAATCGAGACGCGAGGCCCAGTCCACATGCTGGCCGGGCAGGATGGGAACGCGGGAGGTGTATTGGGGCGGGGCGATATACTCGGCGATCTGCTTCTTCTGTGCGTCGCTGAGCGCGGCGAGAACCGCCGCCCGGTCGGCGAGGCCGCCGCGCATGCCGGCGATGTCGGCCCGCTGCTGCAGGATGCTCTGCTGCGCCGCAGTGATGTCGGCAAGGAGGGGCTGGATCGTGGCGGCCTGCACGGGGGTGAGGTTCAGGGCGGTGGTGAGGCTTTCAATGGATGGCAGCGCGGGACCACCGGTCGGAGCGGGCGCCAGTTGGGCAGACCAAACAGGGGCCGTCAGCGCGCAGCAGCCGGCGAGGAGGGCGAGGAGGGGAAGTTTGGTGGACATGATAGAATTTCTCCCGGGGCTGGGTTCACCGCATCAGCTCGGCGAGCTTGTCCTTCACGGCCTGGGCCCAGATCTCGTAGCCGG
>CAIQBC010000080.1 GCA_903869955.1 uncultured Opitutia bacterium | reverse complement strand
TGCCGAGAAGGCGGCGTTGGCTGCACTCGGGCGCGCGCCGAAGCCGGGTGCGATCCTGTACGCGACGCTGGAGCCGTGCTCGACGGCGGGGCGCACCGGCGCTTGCACCGAGGCGATTCTCGCGGCGGGCCTCCGCTGCGTGGTGGTAGGCGCGGCCGATCCGAACCCGGCGCACGCCGGGCGCGGACTGGAAATGCTGCGCGCGGCGGGCGTGGAGGTGACGGGCGGTGTGTGCGAGCGGGAGTGCGCCGACTTAAATCTGATTTTTAACCACTGGATCACACGCGGGGTGCCGCTGCTGGCGGCGAAGTCGGCCGTGACGCTGGACGGAAAGATCGCATGCCGTACCGGTGAGTCACAGTGGATCACGGGCGGGGCGGCGCGGGCCGACGTGCAGCGCTGGCGGCGGCTGTTTCCCGGCATCGCAGTCGGTGCGCGAACGGTGCTGAAGGACAACCCGAGGCTGACAGCGCGGCGCGAGCGCGAGGCGGAGTGGTGCCCGTGGCGGTTTGTATTTGACGGACGGTTACGGACGGTGGTGGACAAAAACATGGCGCGTGTGTTCACGGACGAGTTTCGCGAGCGCACGATCGTGGTGACGACGCCGCACGGCGGGCTGGGCTATGTGCGGAAGCTGCG
This sequence comes from uncultured Opitutia bacterium, assembly GCA_903869955.1. Lineage (GTDB taxonomy): Bacteria > Verrucomicrobiota > Verrucomicrobiia > Opitutales > Opitutaceae > CAIYUN01. The sequence goes on along the minus strand of CAIQBC010000080.1, from coordinate 3,023 downwards.
CGAGCAGGGCATTAAGGTGTGGTGTTTCGACTCGGTGTCGCAGCGCGTGCCATTCGACCTGTTTCGGAAAAAATGTGCGGAGGAAAAAATCACGGGCGTGTACTTTGAGGGCGGGGCGCAGCTCGTGAGCGAACTGGTGCGCGCACGGGAACTGGACTACCTGTTCGCGTATCGCGCGCCGGTGCTGCTGGCGGACGACAAAGCCAAAAGCATTTTCAGCGGGTTGCGGCCTGAGCGGCCCGACCAGGCGGTCCGACTAACGGATGTGCGGCACGAGATCTTTGGCGATGATGCGCTGATGCGCGGTCGTACGATCTACCCAGATAAACTGCTGCTCGATGAAACTGTTTTTAGCCTCAAATAACACGCACAAGGCGACGGAGTTCTCCGCGCTGGCAGCCCGTGGCGGGCAACCCGTTGAAATAATTTCAGCACGTGAGGTCGGCGGGATGCCGCCGGTCGTGGAGGACGCAGGGACATTTGTCGGCAATGCGCGAAAGAAGGCGCAGGCGTTGCAAGCGCGGCTGGGGGACGCATGGGTGCTGGCGGATGACAGCGGGTTGTGTGTGGCCGCGCTTGGCGGCGGGCCGGGGGTGGAGTCGGCGAACTACGCGGGGCCGGGCGCGGATGACGCGGCGAACCTAACGAAGCTCCGCGCCGCGCTGAGCGCCGTGCCAGATAACAAACGCGCCGCATTTTTCTGCTGTGTGCTCGTGCTCGCCGGGCCGGGCGGCGCGGAGCACGTTTTCGAGGGCCGGTGTGAGGGGCGGCTGTTGCGCGAACCGCGCGGCACGACGGGCTTTGGTTACGATCCGCTCTTCGTGCCGGAAGGAGAGACGCGCAGTTTGGCGGAGATGGGAGCGGTGGCTAAAAATTTGCTCAGCCACCGTGCGCGGGCTTGGGCCGCGCTGGTGGCTGGCATGGACAAGCGTGCGTTTGAGCGGATGAGCGGGTAAAGCGTGCCCTCGCGAGGCCATCGGCTAGCCAGGCCGAGTCATTCGGATTGGTACTCAGGCGGCCTTGTATTTCATCGCGGGGTAAAGCGTGAGCAGGGAGACGGTGGCCGCGAGATAGAAGACGGCAGGGAAGCCGGCGGTACTGGCCAAAGAAAAATAAATCGGCCGGCACAACGCCGTCGAGCCGCGAGAGGCGAAGGAATACGCGCTGAAGGCGTTGTGAAAACTGGTTTTGTCATCCATTGAGTCTGCCACCATGGCGCGGATAATGGGAGACGAACCGCGCGTGAAAATGCCGAGCAGAAAGACCAAGGGCATGGTTACTGCGATGCTCGCGGGCACGGCAATGAGCAGCAGAATGAGCGCCGTCATGGTGACCTTGGACAGCATCAAAATGACCGGTCCGCCGTAACGGTCGGAGAGCCGGCCTAGTGCCAGCCGGCCCAGCAGGTATCCCCCAAAGAACACCGCGTTGAACCACAACGTCTTTTCCAACGGGATGCCTTTTGCCTTCAACAGAAATGGGATAAAAATGTAGAGTGACGCACTGGAAAAGGAGTCGGCGATGCCCGCCACTGTCGCATAGCAAAATTTCCTATTTTTTACTAGCGCATCGAACTTGACCGGCTCCTCCTTTACCAGCTCCGCCCCGGCGGCCGAGGCCTGTCGGGAAATGAGGCGGGCCAGGCCAAAGGCGATGACTGTGGTGGTGAAGAGCACGGTACAGGTGACGACAACCCCGAATTGGGCGGCCACCGACGTGGCGATCGCTACCATGGCGATTCGCCCCATGTCGCCGAACGCGGCGAAATTGCCAATCACACTGCTGCGGTTGGCCGAGGTGCAGCCTTTGGCGACGAGCGAGTTGCCGATCGGCTCGAACAGCCCGGAAGAGAGGCCGGCAAACATATAGGCGAGAAACAACGAGAAAAAATTGCCGCTCAGGAGCAACAGCCAAGCGGTGCCACTGGCGGCAATTGAAAGCAGTATGACGCGCCTGCTTTCCAAGACGTGGGCGAGCGCACCGGCAAATAGGCTGACGCTGATCTGGCTGACAATGAATACGGTGGTCAGCAGACCCACCTGATTAAGCGACAAGTGATACTGATCTGTAAGAAAAATGAGGAGACCCAGAATGCAAACCTCCCAACCCTTGCTCAGAAAATTGCAAACAGGGAGGACCAATCCCGTGATTTTGGATGGCGATACCTTGGGGGCGATGGAAACGCAGCTCGCTGCGGAGGAGGGGGCGGACATTCGTAATGAAAGTTAGATGTGTTCCAGCATAGCGACGCCAATGTTACGAAAAGGTTACGGAATTTGGACAAGAAAAATCTGGCTGGCCTAGCTTGAGTGAGGGCGGGCAAACGTTCGGGCCACCCAGCTGCCTTGGGCGCGGTGATTCGGCGACTGCAGAGGGGAGGGTGCGGTCGTGCGAATGACCCCGTCATACGACGCTGAATCCAGCCGCCGTGGGGCTGCCGGCGAATTTCACCGGGGGATGCTGGTACCCGCCACAAGCTGGCCGGACCAAGCATCGTCTGGGGTCAGCTGATGCCAGGATTTTTTTTCAACCCGTCGCTGTGGCGGATGTCCTTGGCTTGGGAAAGAAACACCATCTCCTCGGCAATGTTGGTCGCGTGGTCGGCAATACGCTCGATGGATTTTGAGATGAACATGAGCTCCAGCGCCCGGCTGATGGTGCCGGGCTTCTCGATCATGAAGCTGGAGAGCTCGCGGTAGAGCTGGCGATTTAGGATGTCCACCTCCGTGTCGCGCTTGATGACAGCGAGGGCCTGTTCCGCGTCGAGGTGGAGGAAGCAGTCGAGCGCGGTGCGCAGCATTTCGATGGCAATGGTCGCCATGCGGGGGATGTCAACGTAGGGCTTGAGCGGCGGCTCGGCGGCGAGCTTGATCGCGCGGCGGGCGATGTTGGTCGCCTCGTCGCCGACGCGCTCAAGGTCGTGGCTGGCCTTCATGCCGACAATGACGAGGCGGAGCTCGGTGGCGATGGGTGCGCGGAGGTTCATGTAGGCGATGGCCTCGTAATCAATTTTGATCTCGAGC
>CAIQBC010000079.1 GCA_903869955.1 uncultured Opitutia bacterium | reverse complement strand
GCTTCCATCCAGAAGGTGAGGTCGCCATGGCGCGCGGGGCCTCGGCGGCAAAGGCCGCGATGGTAGTGAGCAGCGACGCCAGCGTGCCTTTGGCAGACATCGCCCAGGCTGCCACGACGCCGCTGTACCTGCAGGTCTACGCGAAAAGCCCCAAGGTGAAGGACGTGCTCGCGGAAGCTGGCGCGGCCAAGGCACGGGCTGTGTTCGTGACGGTGAATGCAGGCACGTCGGCTGGCGGTGCCGCGGCGCCGAGCGCGGTTCCCATCGACTGGGCCGCGGTAGAGGCCGTCGTCAAAGCCACCTCTCTGCCAGTGATTGTGAAAGGCATCACGCGTCCGCAAGACGCCAGGGAAGCCGTCGCCCGCGGCGCCAAGGGCGTGGTGGTGTCGAGTTATCATGGTGGCAATGCGGCAGCGCTCCCGGGCACGCTGCTCCTCATCGCGCCGATCGTTCAAGCCATTGGCGATCAGGTACCAGTGCTCGTCGATGGCAGTTTCCGGCGCGGGACGGATATCATCAAGGCCCTGGCCTTCGGCGCCAAGGGCGTGTTGATCGGACGGCCCGTGATGTGGGGCCTCGCGGCCTACGGCGCCGACGGCGTACAGGGTGTTATCGAAATGCTGCAGACCGAACTGGCGCGATATATGTGCATGTGCGGCCGGCCATCGCTCGCCTCTGTCAATTCCAGCCTGGTTCGCGTTCACGCGTCGCTTTCCAGTGTGGGGAAATAACTATGGCTGATATAGAAAAAGTCTGGCTCACCAATCCGTCGCGCCGGGCGGCGCTGGCCCGTATGACAGGTCTCATGGCGACTTCGCCTGTTGCCGCGGCCATAGCGCAGCCCGACCCGAGACCCATCAGCGAGCATCGCCGCGCGTTAAGCCTGGCCGAGATGCAGACGTGCTTCGACTTCGAGCCACTTTTTTTCGGCAATGTGACCAGGTCGGTATATGATTATACGGCGCACGGCGACGGGTCGGAGTTTACACTGCGGCGCAATCGCCAAGCCTATGACTGGGTTGACATCCTGGCGTCACGCGCCCCCGTTCCGACGTCGCAGGTCGATCTCTCGTCCGAGTTTCTTGGCCTGAAGTTGAAATTTCCAATCATCGTTGGGCCCACATCTGGTCAGGGGGCCCTGCATCCGGATGCAGAGATCGGGATGTTCAAGGCGGCGACCGCGGCCTCGAACACGCTGATGATGCTGAGCGCCGTCAGCACTATGCCGATAAGCCAGGTCGCGCCGGCCTCGCCCGGCGGCACGCTGTGGGCGCAGCATTACCCGCAAGAAAGTCTAGTCAGTACTCAAGCAACGTTAGACCGTTACCAGAATGCCGGCGCCAAGGGCATCATCGTCACTATCGATCAGCAGGCGTCCTACTACGAACGTGACTTGCAGGACCGCAATTTTGGCGGGCGCGTTCTTAGCCAAGGCGGGCGTGGTGCTGGCGGGGGCGGCGGCAGTGGCGTGCCTACGCCGGGCATTGTCACCGGCGCGTCAAGGTACCGGATCAGCGGCGGGCGACTATGGTACACTTGGCAATATATCGACGCGTGCCGGAAAATGGTCCAAGGTCCGCTTCTGCTCAAAGGGATTATGGATCCGGAAGACGCCAGGCTGGCGATCGAGCATGGCGCGGACGCGATCATCGTGTCAAATCACGGAGGGCGCTCGATGGATTATGGTCCGTCGACTCTTGAGGTCCTGCCAGACATCGTGACTGCCGTGAGCGGTCGGATTCCCATCTTGTTCGATAGCGGCATCCGCCGCGGAGCAGATATCTTCAAGGCACTTGCACTGGGGGCCAATGGCGTCAATCTCGGACGGGCTGCGCGGTGGGGCCTTGCGGCCTTCGGCTCGGCGGGCGCACAGCGCGTGATTGAGATGATGCAGCAGGAACTAGTCCAGGTGGCTGCAGCCGCCGGATGCGCCAAGCTGTCGGATATAAACAAGACGAAGGTCAGGGCTCACTTCGTATAGCATAGAAAATCGCGCGCTCCGATGAGCACGAATGACCGCTTCTGGCGCAAAGCGGTCATTCATCGCGGACCTCTTAGGGGTTCCTGAAGACGAGCGCGCTGCACTG
>CAIQBC010000078.1 GCA_903869955.1 uncultured Opitutia bacterium | reverse complement strand
GAGGGCGCGGGCGGCGGAGAGAAACGGGCGCTCAGTGCTTGAGGTTGACGATCTCCTCCAAGACCTGATCCGAAACGGTGATCACCCGGGAACTCGCCTGAAAGCTGCGCTGAGTGGTGATCATGTCGGCAAACTGCGAGGTGAGATCCACATTGGAGAGCTCGAGCGAACCGGCCTGGATGCTGCCCAGCCCGTTCGTGCCGGGGAGATTACCCGTCGTGGTGAGGGCGTTGCCGCCAATGGGGCCAGCGGCGTCGAAGCCGTTAAAGAGATTGTTGCCGGTGCGCGTGAGCGCCGAGGGGTCATTGTAGTTTTGCAGCAGCACAGGCGTGCTCGCCTCGCTCAAGGAGGTGTTGGAGCGGCAGGGCTACGGCGTCGTCACCGCCGCCTCCGCCCGGCGCGGGCTGGAGCTGCTGCGGGAGCGCGCCTTCGCCGTCGTGGTCTCCGACCACCGAATGCCGGACATGACCGGGCTGGAGTTTCTGGTCGAGTGCCAGCGCGTCCAGCCGCTCGCGACCCGGATCCTGATCACCGCCGTGCTCTCGCTGCCCACGCTGGTCGAGGCGATCAACCGCGGGGAGATCTACCGGTTCCTCGCCAAACCGTGGCTGCGGGAAGAGCTCATCACGGCCATCCGCAACGCCGTCGGCCGCCACGAACTGCTGGGGCAGAACCAGCGCCTCTTGGCCGAATCCTCCGAACTGAACGCGCGTCTGCAAACCGCGAACGCCGCGCTCGCCGCACAAGTCGGCCAGTTTGAGGCCCAGCGCCATGCCCTCGACGTGCTCAACCTGGAACTGGGCCGCCGCTACGACCGTTCGCTGGAGCTCGGCAGCCGCATCCTCGCCACCTACGACCCGTTCCTCGCCGGGCAGACGCGCGCCATCGCCGCCATCGCCAAGCAGATGAGCACCGACGAGCATTTCACCGATGAGGAGCGCCACGCGCTCAACACCAGCGCATGGCTCTGCGACCTCGGTCTCATCGGCGTGTCGCGCGAGCTGCTTCGGGCGTTTCGCCAGCACCCCGAGCGGCTCACCGAGCGCGAGCTCGGCAGCATCCACAGCCACCCCATTTACAGCCAGACCCTCATCGCACACATGGACGAGCGCAGCGCCGTCGGCGAGACCGTTCGCGCCCACCACGAACGGTTCGACGGGACCGGCTACCCCGACGGCCTCGCGGATCAGGCCATCCCCTGGGCGGCGCGCTGCCTCGCCGTGGCCGTGTGGTTCGTTGAGTGCAGCCTCCCGCCCGATCAGGCGGTGGAGGCGGTCACCGTGCAATCCGGTCACGCGCTGGACCCCGAGGCGGTGCGGTTGCTGCTGAAAACCACCCGGGTGAGCCCCCTCCCCCGCAGCGTACGCGAGCTCATGCTGGAAGACCTCCGCCCCGGCATGGTGCTGGCCAACGGGCTCTACAGCCCGCACGGCCTCCTGCTGGTCGGCGAAGGCCAGTCACTCAACGCCTCAACCATCGCCAAAATCCGCAACCACAATCTCGTCACTCCCATCAGCCAGCGATTGCTCGTGTATTCCTGAAAGGCGGGCAGACAAAATCACGCCGGGTGAGTCCTGCGTCCCGTCGTTTGAGTGACTATGCCAGCGGTTCGAGTAGTGATTCGTGCGTTGGAAGGTAGGGTCGCCTCTCCGGGGCGACCGCGGACGGCTCGGAGTGTATTGACCCGGCTTGTGGGTAACACCTGTCCCGCTTCCGAGGTAACACTTTCCAGCTCATGCCCGGAGGGCCATGGCCCTCCGGGCATGAGCTGGAATATCCAAGATACCATCGGGCGGCGGCACGAGTTTGTGACCCTCGCCCTCGCCGGCAATGTGAGCATGGCCGAGCTGTGCCGTCGCTTTGAGATCAGCCGGAAGACCGGCTACAAGTGGCAGCGGCGCTTCGCGGCCCACGGGGCCGCGGCCTTGGCCGACCAACCCCGGACACCCCGCCGCGTCGCGCATCAGACCCCGGCCCGCACCGAGACGAAGATCTGGGCCTTGCGCCGCCAGCATCCGACCTGGGGGCCACGCAAGCTGCACCGCCGGCTGCTCGATCTCGGGGCGGCGCCCACGGCCTTGCCGGCCGTGAGCACCTTCGGCCGCATCCTGGCCGCACCGGCTGCATCACCCCGCAGGCCATGGTCGCGCACCAGCCCGTGCAACGCTTCAGCCGGCCCGAGCCCAACCAGCTTTGGCAAATGGACTTCAAGGGCCACTTCGCCCTCCACTGCGGCGGCCGTTGCCATCCCCTCACCGTGCTCGATGACTGCTCCCGCTTCGTGCTCGGGCTCCAGGCCTGCGCGGACGAGCAGACGCCCACCGTGCAGCGGCAATTGCAGCGGCTCTTCACCCGTTACGGTCTGCCCGCGTGCATCCTCTGTGACAACGGCCCCCCTTGAGCCGGCTGCGGCCCGGAGCACACCCGGCTGACCGTGTGGCTCCTGCGGCTGGGCGTCGCCGTGATCCATGGCCGGCCTTACCATCCGCAGACCCAAGGCAAAATCGAGCGCTGGCATCAGACGCTCAAGAACCGCATCCTGCT
>CAIQBC010000077.1 GCA_903869955.1 uncultured Opitutia bacterium | reverse complement strand
GCCAAGGCCCGTTACTTCGGCGGGCTGTCCATTTTCATGTTTTCGATGATCGGCATCGTGCTCGCCGACAATCTTTTCATGATTTTCATCTTTTGGGAGCTGGTTGGCTTCAGCTCCTGGCTGCTCATCAACCATTTTCACGAAAAGCCGTCCGCCGCCGCCGCCTCGAAAAAGGCCTTCATCGTCAACCGCGTGGGCGACTTCGGTTTCCTGCTCGGCATCGTGATGTGCTACTGGCTGCATCACACGGTCAATCTAACCGAGCTCGCTCACAATGAAGCCGTCGGCGATTTGGCCTACCAAGCAACTTTCAGCTCGGCCATACCGCTCTTGCTGTTCTGCGGTGCCGTCGGCAAATCGGCCCAGCTCCCGCTCCAAGTCTGGCTGCCCGACGCGATGGAGGGCCCGACGCCTGTCTCCGCGCTCATCCACGCCGCCACGATGGTCGCCGCCGGCATCTACATGCTCTGCCGCATCGAACCGCTCATGGTGCCCGACGCACTGACGGTCATCATGTGGGTTGGCACCGCCACCGCGCTCTACGCCGCGCTCTGCGCCATCGTGCAGCGCGACATCAAGAAGGTGCTGGCCTACTCGACGCTCTCGCAACTCGGCTACATGGTCGCGGCCTTCGGCTTGGGTGAGTTGCAATATTTGCGGGTTTGGGAGCATTACGAGGGCCTTCCATCGCCGCATGGAGTGGTGGATGGGATTAGTCCGGCCATGTTCCACCTTACGACCCACGCCTTCTTCAAGGCGCTGCTTTTCCTTGGTTCCGGGGCGGTCATCTACGGCTGCCACCATGAACAGGACATTTTCAAGATGGGTGGGCTGCGGAAGAAAATGCCGCTGACGTTCGCCACCTTCACTATCGGCGTGCTGGCGATCATCGGGATGCCAGGGTTGGCGGGGTTCTTCTCGAAGGACGCCATCCTGCACCTCGCGCTGGAGGAAAACCAGGCGGTCTTCGCCGTGCTCGCGCTCACCGCCGTACTCACGTCGTTCTACATGGTGCGGATGTGGAAACTCGTCTTTCTCGGCGAGTCGCGCGGCGACGGCGCGTCGCACGCGCATGAAGGCGGCCTGACGCTCACGGCACCGCTCGTGGTGCTGGCCGCGCTTTCCATCGTCGGTGGCTATGTTGGGATTTACGGCGGCCACTTCAACGGCGTGTTTTCGCACATCCCGCACGCCGAGGGTTCCACCATTCTAATGGTCAGCCTTGCCGTCATGACCGTCGGCGCGGGCGCGGCACTGATGCTCTACAAGTCCGGCCCGAACGACGCGTTTGCAGCCAAGTGGCCATTCGTCTATGGCGGCCTCGTGGCGTTGCGCGATTCGTTTGACGTCGCCTACGACTGGTATGTCGCCAAGATTCAGCAGCCGTTCGCGCTGCTGCTCAACTGGCTCGACGAGGTGCTCATCGGCGGGGTGATCGTGCGCGGACTCGCTGGCGTGGCGGGGCTGTTCGGGCTGGGCGCGCGCGCGCTGCACGTCGGCAGCCTGCACGCCTACGTCTACTGGTTTTTTCTCGGGGCGGCGGTGCTCTGGGCCTTCGCCGCCGGCTGGTTTAACTGACGCGACATCGTGATGAACTTCCTCTCCGACCATCTTCTCCTGCTGTCCGTCGTCGCGCCGTTGCTGGCGGGCCTCGCCGTGGCGTTCGCGCCCAAGGCGGCCGCGAAGCCGATCGCCCTCGCGGGCTTCGGTCTGCCGTTGCTGCTGGCGCTGCACGCGTGGCGGTATTTCCCCGCCAACGCGGGTGCGGGCTACGCGTTTCTCCACAGCTACAACACCGGGCTCACCGGCATGGGCATCGCGCTCAAGCTCGGGCTCAACGGCCTGGCGCTGCCGCTCTACGTCATGGCGGCGGTGGTCGGGCTGGCGGCGGGGCTGTATGCGATGCAATCGGCGGCGGAGCGGATGCAGGGCTACCTCGCCCTGCTGCTGGTGATGCACGCGGGGCTGATGGGCGTGTTTGCCAGCGTGGACGTTTTCTTCCTCTATTTTTTCCACGAGCTGGCCCTCATCCCGACGTTCATCATGGTCGGCGTGTGGGGCGGGCGCGAGCGGCGTTACGCCGCGATGAAGATGACTGTCTACCTCACGCTTGGCGCGATGCTGTCGCTGCTCGGGCTGATCGCGATCTACGCCAAGAGCGGAGCGAACAGCTTTGACCTGATCACGCTGCGCGACGCGCTCGCGGCCAAGCCGCTCGACGGCGCGTGGCAGCACCGCATCTTCGGGCTGCTGCTCTTCGGCCTCGGCACACTGGTCTCGCTCTGGCCGCTGCACACGTGGGCACCGCTCGGCTACGGGGCCGCACCCAGCTCGGCGGCGATGCTGCACGCGGGGGTGCTGAAAAAATTCGGCCTCTATGGCCTGCTCCAGGTCGCCCTGCCGCTGCTGCCAGCCGGCGCCCACGACTGGGTGAAGCCGCTCGCGTGGCTCGCCGTGGTGGGCAATGTGCTCGTCATCGGCCTCGTCACCGTCGCCCAGCGCGACCTCAAGCAGATGGTCGGCTTCAGTTCCGTCATGCACATGGGTTACGCGTTCCTCGGGGTCGCATGCCTCGCGGCGGCACCGGCGACCGGCGGCGGGCAGATGGCGGCGGGCGGCGTGGTGCTGATGATGGTCGCGCACGGCCTCTCGGTCGCGCTGCTGTTCCTGCTCTCGACGAGCATCTGGCAGCGCACGCGGACCTTTGACCTCGGCGAGATGGGCGGCCTCGCGCAGAAGGCACCGGTGCTCGCCGCGTTCTTCGTGGCGGCGACGTTTGCCAGCATCGGCCTGCCGGGCTTCGCGAATTTCTGGGGCGAACTGGTGATCTTCGTGGCGGCGTGGAAGTTCTCGCCGCTGCTCACCGCGCTGGCGGTGGCGGGCGTGGTCATCTCCGCGGTCTACGGTCTGCGGGCGGCGGCCAACGTGTTCTTCGGCCAGCCAACGGAGGCGTTTGCCGCCGTCGCCGCCGCAAACCCGCCGGCCGACCTGCGCTGGGCGGAAAAAATCCCCGCGCTCCTCCTGCTCGTAGCGCTGCTGGGCCTCGGCTTCTGGCCGAAGGCGCTCTCCGAGCCGCTCAACGCCGCCGTCACCGCCCTCTATCCCGTGCCGGCTGCGGCCGCCGCGCAAAAATAATTTTCCGTCCCGATGTCACTCCAAGAACTCGCCGCCTCCAACGACTGGCTGTCCATCGCGCCCGAGATTTTTCTCGGCTGCCTCGCGCTGGCATTGCTCGGGCTGGAGCTGCTGCTGCCGAAAAAAGACCACGGGATCATCCCGTTTGCGGCGATCCTGGGCCAGGTGGGGCTCCTGCTCGCGATGCTGGCGGGATTTCACCACGCAGCGGACGCCCCGGCCACCCGCGCCTTCGGCGGGCTGATCCAGCACGACCGCAACGGGGAGATGTTCCGGGTGTTTTTCCTGCTCACCTCGGTGCTGGTGAGCGTGCTCGGCGTCATCGCGCTCGCGAAGCAGCGGATGCCGCGGACGGAATTTTTTGCCATCGTGGCCGTGGTCACGGCGGCGATGATGCTGCTCGCGCAGAGCAACCACTTCGCCCTGTTTTTCGTCGCGCTGGAGACGGTGACGGTGGGCTTCTACATCCTCGTGAGCTACACGCGAACGAACCCGCTCTCACTCGAGGCCGGGTTGAAATACCTCATCATGGGCGCGCTCAGCTCGGGGCTGCTGCTCTTCGGCATCGTGCTGCTCTACGGCGTGGCGGGCAATCCCGCGCTGCCCGCCCACTCGGGCGAGGCGATGAACTTCGGCGAGCTGCGGAATTTCCTCGCGGCCAACCCCGACAATTTTATCGCCGCCGCTGGCATCGTGTTCGTGCTGGCCGGCGTGGCGTTCAAGATTGGCGCGGTGCCGTTCCAAATCTGGGTGCCCGACGTCTACCAAGGCGCGCCCACGCCGGTGACGGCATTCCTCGCCGTCGGCTCGAAGGCCGCCGGTTTTGCGGTGCTGCTGATCCTCGTGCAGATCTTTGCGCCCTACCAACAGCTGGTCACGGCGGTGCTCGCGGCGATGGCGGCAGCGACGATCCTGTTTGGCAACCTCGCCGCGCTCACCCAGGACAACGTCAAGCGCCTCATCGGCCTGTCGGGCGTAGCCCACGCGGGCTACTTGCTGCTTGGCGTGCTCGCGGCGCTGCACGGCCAGGACGGGGCGACCGGCGCGGTGATTTTTTACCTGCTCGGCTACCTGCTCGCGTCGTTCGCGGTGTTCGGCGTCATGACGCACCTCGCCGGCGCGGACGACGCCGACCAGCAGCTCGACCACTACGCAGGACTGGGCAAAACCCATCCGTTTCTCGCCACCGTGCTCGCCATCGGCCTCGGCTCGCTGGCGGGCATCCCGCCCCTCGCAGGCTTCATGGGCAAGCTGCTGGTCTTCATGGCGGCGTTCAAGGCGCGGCTCTACTGGCTGCTCGCCGTCGCGATCGTGGGGGTGGTGATCTCCATCTATTATTACTTCGGCTGGATCCGGGCCGCGTTTTTCGAGGAGCCGCGCGACGACGGACGACGGCCCGCCCGCACGCCGGTCGGACTCGTGGCCGGCGTCGTGCTCGCATTGCTGGCGGGAGCCTCGGTGCTGCTGGGGTTTTACCAAGGCGGGCTCGGCGAGATCATCGGGCTGCGCTGATGAAGGGATTTCCCGCGTACATCCCACTTTCTTATCGGGTGGTTGGGCGGTTGCCGATTTCCGACGGCAAACATGATAGGCGGCCCATGACCAACACGCTACCGGGGCTTTTCAGCCCGCCGGTTGGTCGTGGGGCTTCTCCGGCGTGGCGGGTAGAGGGGTGATGGCTGGCTCCGACGGCGAAGCGCCAAGGACTGAGGTGGGCGTGGCCGGATTCGATTGAACCTCCACGGACGCGGCCAATGGGGTCTCGACCGGAGGGGAAGGCGCGGCCTCGGCCTCACCCGGCACCGCACCTACACTTGGTTCGACGGGCGGGACGGCGGGCGGCGCAATGACATTGGGTTTCGGCGGCGGCTCGGCCATCGCACGGCGGATTTCCTCCTCAACACCGGAGGAGGCTTTTTTGAAATCTCGCAGCGCCTTGCCGAGCCCGCGGGCAAATCCCGGCAGCTTATCTCCACCGAAAAAAAGCAGGACAACAAACATGATCAGCATCAGCTCGCTGGCGCTGAGATCGAAGAATGCCAGAAGGGGAGAAGGTAAGTACATGGCGGCAGTCAGGAACAAAAAGTCCGGATGAGGCAAAGGGCAACCGCACGTTGCGCTCAACGCACGGCGACCTCGACCTGAAAGTTTTCCTTCCCACCGGGCGGCACCCAGTGCAGGCCGGTTTTGTGGCCGGCGGCATTGGGCGGCCCCATCCACGGCTCGACGCAGTAGAACGGCGAGTCGGGGGCGAGCGTCCACGTCACGAACATCGCGTCGGGCGGCGGCACCGGCACCTCGCCCAGCCGCACGACGATGTCGCCGGGCCGGCCCTTCTCGCCAAAGACGGCCTCGTTGCCCGACAGGCCGGTGTGAAACGTGTCAATGAGCGCGGGGTTGGCCAGGCTCTCCTCGGGCTGGAGGATGGGGCCGGCCACCAGACCGCCGGCGGCGTCCTGCCGCAGCCGCCGCGTCGCAGGAATGCGGATGAGGTAGTCGGCGCGCGCCATGCCCGCGCTCCATGGCAGTGTGAAATAGAAATGGTGCCCCGCGCTCCACGGCAACGGAACCTTGCCGAGGTTGACCAGACTGAACACACATGTCAGCCCCAGCGGCGCAAAGCGGTAGGTGACGCTGAACTCGTAATCAAAGGGATAGCACGCCCGCGCCTCATCGCCGGGGACGAACACTGCGGTGAACCCGCGCTCATTGGCGTGCGCCACACGAAAGCTGCCCTGCCGCGCCAGCCCGTGCATCGGCATCGGCCGCCGTACCCCGCTGGCATCGCGCCAGAAATAAATCTCGCCGCCGTCGAAGGAACGTCCGTTGAAGGGAAACAAAACCGGGTTGCCACCCCGCACCTTGGCGATGTCGTCGAGCGACGCGGCCTCCGGCCAGTACAGAACATCGCGCACCGAGCCGTCGCCGAGTGAGAGGCTCCAGTTCATCAGCCGCGCCCCGCGCTCTGGCAAAGCGAGAAACGTGGACCGGCCCACACGCCAGCGCGTGAGAGTCTGCCCGAGATAAGAGATTTTTTCCATGCGCCGAGGGTGTTGACGCCCCGGGGCAGGAAGCGCAATGCGGTTTT
>CAIQBC010000076.1 GCA_903869955.1 uncultured Opitutia bacterium | reverse complement strand
GGGGCGACGGTGGCAGCGCAGTGGCAGACGGGCCGGCGGCGAGGCCGGCGGTGTAGGAAAACTGGTCGAGCAGGGTCGCGGTCGTGGAGCTGAACGACGCGCTGGTGGAGAGCCAGGCCTGCACGAGCAACGGCGTATTGACGGGCAACACGCCGGCCTGCAGGTTGCGGAGCGTGTAGGTCACACCGGTGAACGCGCCACCCGCGCTCACGGTCGAGCCGGAGCCGAGGATGGCGTTGGTCAGGGTGAGATCGGGGCCTTTCACCCGGACGGCGAGACCGGCGGTGTTGTTGGCCGGCGTGCTGTCGGCGTTGCCGGGCGCAGGGTCAATGCGTGCGAGCAACTGGTAGGCACCGGGCGCGACCGAGGCAGGGACGACGACGTTGGTAAATTGCTCCAGCCGGCTGCTCGTAGCGGCGAGGCTGAGATTGTCGGTGACGGACTTGAGAAGGATGTCGTCCGCGCTCAGCGCCCCATCGGTGGAGAGGTAAAGCGAGACAGTGAATCCGGCATTGAAAGCCTGTGAGCCGACGTTTTGCGCGGAGACATTGACGACATCGAGGGTCGCGCCCGTGCCAATGATCTTCGCGCCACCGTCGGCCGCCGCGCCGAGGTTGGGCAGCGTGGGCGCGGAAACGGCGAGATCGTAGGATTGTACGCTCACGGTGAGCGCGGCGGTGTCGGTGAGCGAGCCACCCTCGGTGACGGAGGTATCCTCGTTGATGGTGTAGAGCAGCTGATAGCTGCCGCCCACGGTGCCGGCCGGGACGATGATGTTGCGTGAGGGTAGCGTGACGGAAGCACCGGCGGCGAGGCCGCTGCTCGTGGTGGTGAACGTGAACTGGTCCACAAGCACGTCGGCGGCGGGATTGTGGGTGGTCGTTGTCCCGAGGTAGGCACGGACGAGGATCGCGCGCCCGGCGGCGACTGCACCGACGCCACCGTTGCGCAGCGTGGCCGTGGCGCCGCTGAACGAGCCGCTGGCGAGCACCGTGTGTGCCCCCGCGACGGCGAGGCTCTCAACCGTGAGGTCAGGCGCGGCAAGCGTGACCGTGGTGGCCGCGCCGTTGGCCGGGCTGAGCGGGTTGGCGGGGCTGACCTGGGTAACCTGCGAGATCAGCTGGTAGGTGCCGGGCGCGACCTCCGGTAACGCGACATCGGGAGCGACAAACGTGACCGTACGCGAGCTGAGGCCCGCGAGCGGCGCGGCCTGCGTCGAGGTGGCGAGCAGGAGGTCGGCGCCGTCGAGCGTGGTGTCGGTTGAAAGATAAACGCTTACGACAAAGCTCCCCGTCTGCGTGGCCGAGCCGGTGTTTTGCACGGTGACGGTCACGGGCTGTGCGAGGGTGTTGACGCCGAGGGTCGTGGCCGGGACGGACGGTGCGGTGACCGTGAGGTTGACACCACTGACCTGCGCTGCTCCGAACGCCGGCGTAAAGTTGATGCTGGCGTCCACGACGCCACTGCCGAGCTGGCCGACGGAGTTGCTGCCAACGGTGCTGACGACTCCGCCGGTGGTGAGCGCGACGGTGAAGTCCGCGCCACCCGCGACGGCAGTCCACGGCGCGAAGCCGGCCTCGGTGTTCCCGATGAGCTGGGGCGTTAGGTTGGCATTGTTCGTGACCTGGGAGACGGGCAGGTCGAGCTCGCCATTGAAATTGAATCCCCAGCCAAAAAGCGCGCCGGTGGAATCAATGGCGAAGCTGAAAAAATCGCCCGCTCCGATGGCGGCCCAAGTCTGCGCAGGCGCGATACGTGTTGGCGTGGTGACGCTCGCTCCGGACGTGCCGTTGCCAATCTCGCCATGGAGATTGAAACCCCAAGCCCACAGTTCGTTACCGCGTAACGCGAGCACGTGACCGAACCCGCCGGCAAGCTTGGTCCAGCCGGTCTGGGCCCCGATTTGAGTGGGTGTCGTGAGGCTAGCGGGCGAACCAGCGGTGCCGCCGCGTGCAAGTTCGCCAGTGCTGTTGTCGCCCCAAGTCCAGAGGGTCCCGTCGGCGGCCACGGCTACGGCGGAGAGGTCGGTAACAGCAATGGCGGAATAGGAGCGCGTGCCGACGACGACGGGCGTGCTGTGCGAGGTCGTGTTGCCTTGGCCGAGCTGGCCAAAAGTGCTGTTGCCCCACGCGTAAATGCGGCCGGGTGCGGCGGCGGTGTTCACGATCGCGAGGCCGAAGTTTTGGCCGGCGGCAACGGCGCTCACTGTGGAGCTGGCAGGCAACGTGAGCTTGACCGGCACCGAGGAGGAGGAGGTGCCGCCGGTGCCAAGCTGACCGGAGGTGTTATTGCCCCACGCCCAGAGCGCGCCGGCGGCGTCAATGCCGAGTGAGAAATCCTGCCCCATCGCGACAGATGCCCAGACGTGCGAGCCGGTCACAGGCGCAGGCTGGGAGACGGACGCCGTGGTGTTGCCCTGGCCGAGTTGGCCGAAGGCGTTGTCGCCCCAGGTGCGAAGCACACCTGACGAGTCAATGCCCCCGGCAAAATCACGGCCAGCCGCGATGGTGTCGGCGCGCGCCGCAGGGAGGAGCAGCACCACACCAAAACCGAGGGCCAGTCCACGAAGAAACATGGGAAGCGTTAGTTTCATGCGCGTTCTTTGTCGGCGAGGTTGGCAGCTGTAAATGAAAAATCAAGTCATTTGCGACTAGCTGCCCCCTTGGGTAAAGGCGCTGGCGGCGGAGGCAGGGGTTTGAAGGGGTCAGTGCCGTCGCGGAAGCCAGGGAGATCTTCACTTTTGATATCCATCGCGCGCACATCAGAGGAATTGAAGATCTGCTCAATGGGGGCCCCCTCGGGACTGAGCGTTTTGGCCGTGATGAAGATGATGAGATTGGTGCTGGTCTCGTTTTTACCATCCGTCTTGAAGAGGCGGCCGAGGAGCGGAAGGTCGCCGAGGAGGGGAACCTTGGTGGTGCTCTTGTTACTGTTCTTGGTCATGAGTCCGCCGATGCCCATCGTCCAGCCGTTCTGGAGGAGGACATTGGTGGTGGCCTTGCGGGTGTCCAAGATGGGGATGTCGGTGCCGCTGAACGGGACAGAACGGTTGCTCTGGCTGACCTCGGGCGAAAGCGTGAGATGGATAAAGCCGAGGGCGTTGACCTGCGGGGTAACCTTGAGAATAACGCCAATGGGCTTATACTCAAAGCCGCTGATGACGTAGACCCCGGTCTGCTGGTTGTAGGTATATTGGGGAATCGGGTGCTCCTCGCCGACGTTGATGACGGCTTCCTTGTTGTTGAGGGTGACAATGGTGGGGTTGGAGACGATTTTGGTGCCGCTGAGCGACTGGAGGGCGTTGACGACCACGGTGAACTGCGCGGCAGAGAATACGGCCGTGGTGGCGTGAGTTGCGTCCAAGGTGTTGGCGAGATCCTGCAGGCTGTTGAGGGCGGAGGTGGCGGTATTGGTGTTGGAAAGGGTGTTAGAAGGCGGGCCGCTGCCGGCGGTGAAGGTGGAGGAAGAATTGGCGGTATTGCCGGTGTTATTGGTGGTGCCGTTGCTCCCGGTGCTGCCAGTGTTCCGGTTGTAGGTGGTGGAGACTGGGCCGGCCGTCAGATTATAGCCGCCGAGAGAGGACCAGTTCACGCCAAGGTTTTTTACGTCGGTGCTGTCCACCTCGATGAACTTGCTTTCGATCATCACTTGGTCCGTGCGCTTGTCGAGCTGCTCAATGACGGGGCGGAGCTTCGCCAGAGCGGTGGCGCGGGCGGTAATGACGAGGCTGTTGGTACGCAGATCCACGATGACGGTTCCACCGGTGCCGGTAAGGAGCGCACCAACCGCGCTCCTGGTGGCGTCCGGCTTGCTTTTAGGGTCGCTGGAATCGCCGCCCGCGAGATCAATGGCTTTGGCGTAATTGAGGACAAAAATCTCCGTGACGAGTGGCTCCTGGTTGAGCACGTCAATGCTGACGATTTTGATGATGTTACCGTCCTCCATGTAGGTGTAGCCGACGGGGGAAAGCACCACTTGGAAAATTTGCCGCCAAGTCACGTCATGGAGGGAGAGGGTGGTTTTGCCTTGGAGCGTGTCGGGCACAACGATGTTAAGGCCGAAAAGGGCGGCGACATTGACGAGAATTTCACGGATGTCGTGGGGTTCCTCGTAGTTGAGCACGATGGTGTCCTTTTCTTTCTCCTTCGTCATCGGGGTTGCAGTCGCGCCGGACACAACCACGAGGTCAGGCTTGGGCGGGGGCGTGACGACGGGGGGTACGGTCGCCGCCGGCACAGCCGATGCAGGGGCGGTTGCAGCCCCGGCTGGGGCCGGGGCGGGTGGCGGTGCGGCGGGCTGGGCGAGAAGGGTGGCGGCGGCGAGGAGTGCGGCGGAAAGCAGGAGGCGCGTTTTCATGGCTTGCTGGATGGGCTGGATTTGATGGGCCGGGTGAATAGCTCGTCGTGGAGGCGGAGCGTGAAGTTGTTGCCTTCAATGGCAGTGAGGGTGAGCTCGTAGGGTTTGTCCTTGTAGATGATGGGAAGCGTGTCGCCAATGCGGAGGCGTTTCTGGCCGAACAGGAGGAGCGACTCGCCGCCGAAGACGGCCGTGCCGCTGGGCGTGATGAGGGGTGCGATGGCTTCGAGCAGCTCGCGGTCGGCGGGCGGGCGCGGTGGCGGGACGACGATGGTGGCCGGGTCAGAAGTCGCGGCTGAAGCGAGGGCAGGGTCCGGCTCGCCGTCTTTGAAGCCGGGGGGATTGAAGGGATCCTTGAGGTTGGTTGGCAGCGGTGCGGGCGGCTGAAGCGGGACAAGTTTCTGCGCGAGTTCGAGGGTGGCCTTGCGCTTAGCCAGCGGCAAAACGTTCCCCGGGGCAGGGAGTGCGGTGGGCGGCGGCACGGGCGGCACGGCCAGCAACTCAAGGTTGACCGTGAGGTTCAGCTTTGCGCCGAGTTCGGCATCGCGGGCGGCGGCGGCCAGCACAACGTTGGTGAAGCGGCTGAAATGCGGGCCACGTTCGATGCGGCGAAGGAAGTCCACCGCGGGGCGGAACTCGCCCTGCACCATGATGGCATAGCCGTCGGGCGTGTAGGCAGCCTTGGACGGCGCACCCTTGCCGGTGGCGGGGAGGGCGACGCTGGTGGTATGGCGGTCGCTGATTTGCTTCACGGCGGCGGCCGCCTCAAGCTGGTAAAAATATTTGAGATTGAGAGAAGCGTCGCGCGGCTGCACGGCGCGACCCTGCACGTCCTTGTTATCGGCCGCGAGCTCGTCGAGCTGCCCCTGCAGGTTTTTGCTGTTGGCGATGTTGCTTTTGAGCCGTTTGGCCTCGGCCTGCTTGTCGTCGCGGACTTTCGTCTGCTCGTCCAAGCTGTCCGAGCGGAAGTAGAGTACGCCGACGAGCATGAGGCTGAGGGCGGCGCAGGTGACGCCGACGGGCTGCTTCTTGCCGAAGGCGACGAGGTCTTTGCCCGTCAGGCTCATTTCTTGTCCTCCTTGTCCTTGTCTTTGCCATCCTTGTTTTCCTTCGGTGCAGTTTCCTTGAACTTCAGGGTGAGGTCAAAAGCGAACCAGCCGGTGGCGGGGTCAATGCCTTGGTTGTTGGCGGAAACATCCTCAAAAAGCGGGCCGAAGTCGGGGTCATCGCGGAGCTGCCGGATGTAGGTGTCGGCCTCGCCGGCGGCCTCGTCGGGCGCGCCACGGGCGAGACCGCGCAGCGTGAGCGCGGTCGGGCGGTATTCGACGTGGGTGAGGGCGATCTTGCGCGGGAGCCGTTCGGAGAGGTGCAGGAGAAAATTGGAGAGGACGAAGCGCTTGTCGGGCGAGCCGGCGAACTCCTGCAGCTCGCGCAATTTTATCTCTTCGGCCTGGTATTTTTGGAACAACGCTACGGCCTGTTTGCTCGGGCCTTCGTCCCGATCAATTTGTCTCTGTAGCTCCTGGGTTTCGCTGGCAAGACCGCGCAACGTGAGCTCACCGTTGACGGCATAGATCGCCAGCACGAGCGTGACGGTGACGGCGCCGATGTTGATAAAAAACGACGTGCGTACTGTCTTCGTGTCGGGCAGGCGCGCGACGTTGCGAAAGTTCGGATGCCAGGCGGGCGTCACCTGCGCCACCGGCTTTTGGTCACGGGGCTTTTTCGGGAGCAGCGGCATGGGCGGCAGGGTTGGAATATTGGGCCATGAGGCCGACGAGACCGAGGTGGCGGGCGTCGAGCACGGAAGCCACAGGGCCGGAGAGCGTGATATGGCGGGACTGGAGCCAAGCAGGCAGGTCGGGCCTGAGCACCGGTACCGCGAGCTGGGCGGCGACGGCCGCCTCAAGCCATGCGAGTTTGGGCGGCAGCAGCGGACAGAGCACCTGTCCGATGGACTGACCGGTTTGTACCTCGTAGAAGCCGATGGACGACTGGAGATCCCTCAGGAGTTTTTTGATCAACAGCGGGGCCAGCCCGGAGAAATCAAACGCATTCGAATAGAAAAGTTTCCGGGCCGACTCCTCGTCCTTAAGATTAAGTTCCTTTTGCACGACGGGGATCATGCCTTCGAAGCCCTGCGAGATGGCGCGGGTGGCCTCCAAGCCTTGGGAGGAGACGATGAACGACTGCGTCGCGTCCGCCGCCATCTCGAGCACCAGAACGGGGGTCTTGTTTTTGGAAAAATTCAGGTAATCTGTCAGCGCCCCTAGCATGGCAAGCGAGCCCAGCTCGAGCCGGTCGGGGAAAAGTCCGGCGGCCAGCAGCTTGTCCTGCACCGCTACAATGTCCTCGGCCGGCAGGCCGCAGACAATGGCTTCTTTTTGGGTCGCTGCCGTCAAGTCATACTCCCGGCCGTCTTGCGCGTTGAGCAGCATTAGCGTGTGCTGTTCGGGCTCAATCCGGAGCTGTTGCGAGACGACTTCGTTCAGGTAGCCCGGCTCCTTCACGCGCTTCAGCTCCAGCGTGACCCGTCGCACGACCCGTCGCGACGGGTAGATGCCGCAAACGGCTTGCGTGAGGTTGCCCGACCGCTTCGGTTGCAGCACCTTCAGTGTCTCGGTCAGCCCCGCCGCGTCGTCCGGCGCGCACTCGCGCACTTCTTCGACTAAAAACGGCGGCACCGCTGCCGACGTGCGCGCCAGCAGCACGGTGTGCTCGGCACATTCGGCAAAGAAGCTCTTGGCTTTGGGGGAGAGAAACATACGAGTGTCAGCCGACGGTTGAACGGCGGAAAAAACAACGAGGAAAAAGGGGAGGCAAAATCACCCGTATAGGCTCGCAGCCGCCCGCCCGTGAGACAAGCCTATTCCCAAACGTGCCCGTCCACCCCGCCACCAGTGACGCGTCGGGCCCCCTTTATAACCAAAATTACGCGCTACACGGGCGCGCGGTCACTTCTGCCACAGGCGCTTTTTGTGCCGGTTGGCCTTAAGCCGCTTCCGGCGCTTGTGCTTGTTCATTTGCAGACGCCGCTTCTTTTTGAGGTTGCCCATAATGTGACGAGTTTGGTGTTGGTGGAACCGGCACCGTGTAAACCGTCTGCCCCCCTGTCCAGCCCGAATTTCGCGTTATCCGTCTGCCATAATTCCACGATGAGGGTAGCGCTGGGCCGCTTGCACCCCGAGTCTGCCTCACATGGAGCCACCATCAAGATGGCCCGTGGGTCACCCAGGTGAAAATCGGCCAAGCCGCGCTAGCACGCGTTCGCGCCCGAGCACCCGCATCATGCCCGTGATGGTTGGCCCGACATTTGTCCCCGACAGGGCGAGTCGTGCCACCGCTTGGTAGTCGCCAAACCCCAGCCCCCGCGCCGCCGCCAGCACTTTGATCGCTTCCTCGATGGCCGTGTCGCTCGACCAATCTGCCGTCGCCAGTGTTCCCGTCAGCTCGCGCAGTCGCGCCACCGGGTCGCCTTTGGCCATGGCTTTGTCGCGCGCCTTTACATCCACAGAAAAATTCTCCGTGAAAAAATAAGCCGTGTAGGCGGGCAGCTCCTCAAGGCCCTTGAGCTTCGGCTGGCAGAGCAGCATGACCTCGCGGAAGAATTTCTCGTCGGCGGCGAGGGCAATTTTTGAGAAGGGGGTCTCCCCTAGTTGTGCAAAATGTGCCCGCGCCCGCCGGACGAACACATCGGCCGGCAGCTCCAGCAGGTAGGCCATGTTCATGTGGGTGAGTTTTTTCTCGTCGAATCGCGCGTTGCTCTGGTTCACCCCCGGCAAATCGAAGAGCCGGATGATCTCCGCGATCGGCATCTTCTCGCGGTTGTCGCCAGGATTCCAACCGAGCAGGCAGAGGAAATTGACCAGCGCCTCCGGCAGGAAGCCGCGCTTCTGGTATTCCTCGATGAGAGCGCCTTGGTCACGCTTGGACATTTTCCCCGGCCCGTTTTGCTTCAGGATGAGCGGAATGTGCGCGTAGGCCGGCACCGGCGCTCCAAACGCTTGGAACAGCTCAACGTGTTTGCTCGTGTTTGACAGGTGGTCCTCGCCCCGGATGACGTGGGTGATTTTCATGGCGATGTCATCAACCACGTTCACGAAGTGAAACACGGGGTTGCCGTCGGAGCGCACGATCACGAAGTCCTCGTCCTCGGTGCGTTCGACGCGTCCGCGGATGCGGTCATCAATCACGGCGGGCGCGTTTTTTACCTTCACGACGGTTTTCTTGCGGTGCTCGTCGAAAACCTCGTGCCGCTCGCCGAGCAGCCGGAACCACACCGCGCCGTCTTTCTCGTAGGTGCGGCCGCTGGCCTTCAGTTTTTCGAGATATTCGCGGTAAATATGCGCCCGCTCGCTTTGCCGGTAAGGGCCGCAGTCGCCGCCGCCGCACGCGCCGACCTGCGGGCCTTCGTCCCAGTTCAGCCCGAGCCACGTCAGCGAGCCGTAGATGACCCGGAGGAATTCTTCGCTGTTGCGGGCGGCGTCGGTATCCTCGATGCGGAGCACAAACACGCCGCCGGTGTGGCGAGCGTAGAGCCAGTTGAACAGCACCGTGCGGGCGCTGCCGATGTGGAAAAACCCCGTTGGACTCGGGGCAAAACGGACGCGGACTTGGGACATGGCGGAAAGATTGGTGCGCCGTGGGCCGCCACCGCCAGCCAGAAAACCGCAATCCCGCTTGTCACCCGAAAGCCGCCGTCCCTAGCCTCGGGCGCATGGCCAGCCCGACCTCCGCCGTTTCTCCCGGTCCCAACTTCCGCCAACTTCTCCAGCCGGCTGTCATCGTCGGGGCACTGGGCTACTTCGTAGATATCTACGACCTGATCCTGTTCAGCCTCGTGCGGGTGCCCAGTCTCAAGGCGCTTGGTTTCACCGGTGAGCTCGGCACGGGCCTTGGCATCATCCTGCAAAATTTGCAGATGGTCGGAATGCTCGTGGGTGGAATCATTTTTGGCGTGCTCGGCGACCGGCTGGGACGCGTGACGGTGCTTTTCGGCTCCATTCTGCTCTACTCGGTGGCGAACATTGCCAACGGCTTTGTCCACTCCGTCGAGGCGTATGCGGTATGGCGATTCATCGCAGGGGTGGGCCTCGCGGGCGAGCTGGGCGGAAGCATTACGCTCGTCGCGGAAGTGCTGCCCAAGGAGAGCCGCGCCTACGGCACGACCATTGTGGCGACCGTCGGCGTGTTTGGTGCGGTCGTGGGCGGGCTGGTGGCGGATTTGGTCAGCTGGCGCACGGCGTTTTTCATCGGTGGCGGGCTGGGACTCGCCTTGCTCGGGTTGCGGTTGGGCGTGGCGGAATCAGGCATGTTCCAGCAGGTAAAAGGTGATGCGGGGGTGGCGCGGGGGAAGTTCTTTGCGCTGTTCACCAATTGGGCGCGTTGTAAAAAATACCTGTGCTGCATCCTCATCGGGCTGCCGAGCTGGTTTGTGATCGGGGTGCTGGTTTCGCTCGCGCCGGAGTTTTCGCGGGCGGTCGGCGTGCGCGGAGAGATTACCACGGCGGCGCGTGCAGTGGCGTTTGCCTACCTGGGGCTGACGGTGGGCGACTTCGCGAGCGGCTGGCTGAGCCAGCGGCTGGGCTCGCGCAAAAAAGTCGTGCGCGGCTTCCTGCTGCTGACGCTGGTGGCGAGCGCAGCCTATCTGCTCGTGCGTGGCGAGAGCGTGGCGGGGTTTTACAGCCTGGTTTTTTTGCTCGGGCTGGGCGTGGGCTACTGGGCGGTGTTTGTCACTGTCGGTGCGGAACAGTTTGGGACGAACATCCGCGCAACGGTGGCGACGACGGTGCCGAACTTTGTCCGCGGTGCGTTGGTGCCGATTTCGACGGTCTTCGCGTGGGGCAAGACGTGGCTCGCCGCGCGGATGGGCGCGGCTCCGGCCGACCCGCCCCCCCCAAACGCGACACTTGGAAGCGCGGCGCTGGTCGGCGCGGTATGTATCGGCATTGCGCTCTGGGCGTTGCGCGGACTGGAAGAAACCCACGGCAAAAACCTCGACTACAACGAGCCGCTCTGAGCGGGTGGGGTAGGACGGTGTGGCCGAACCCACCGCAACAAGATCCTCACGCGCGCGGGTGCGCCTTGCGGTAAATTTCCTTGAGTCGTGCCGTGCTGACGTGGGTGTAAATCTGCGTCGTATTCAGGCTCGCGTGGCCGAGCAGCTCCTGAACGAGCCGCAGGTCCGCGCCGGCGTTGAGCAGGTGGGTCGCGTAGCTGTGGCGGAGTTTGTGAGGCGTGAGGTCGGGCGGCAGGCCGGCGAGCGCGAGGTAGCGTTTCAGCAGCAGTTGCACCGCGCGCACCGGCAGCCGCCGGTGCTGCGCCGTGACTACCACAGGCGAGCCGGGCGCGGTAGCGCGCGCGAGCTCCGTGCACCATTTCACAAGCACCGCCGTCGCTACGCGCCCGAGCGGACAGAGCCGCTCCTTGCGGCCCTTGCCGAGCACGCGCGCCACGCCGTTTTCCAAGTCAACCTGCGCGTAGTTCAGCCCCGCCAGCTCGCTCACGCGCAGCCCGCCCCCGTAAAGCAGCTCCATCACGAGCCGGTCGCGCCACGCCGTGAAGGCGTCGAGGCTGCCGGCGTCGAGCAGCCGCTGCGGGCCGGCGAGCAGGTCGCGCATCTGCGTCTCGGTGAGAAACTGCGGCAGGCGTTTCTCCAGTCGGGGCAGCGGCACACTGGCGAACGGGTTGCGCGCCACCTTCTCGCGTACGAGCCAGAACTTGTAGAATGCGCGCAGTGCCGAAACGTGGTTGTGCAACGTGCGCCGGCCGAAACGCCGCTGCGCCTCGATCACGAAGTCGCGCGCGTCGCGTGGCTCCAGCGCGCCCAGCCCGCGCCCCGGCGCCGACGTGCCGACCCAGCGCCAGAAATCCTCAAACGCCTGCCGGTAGTTCCGCAGCGTGTAGCCCGAGTAACGCCGCTCGTTGCCGAGATAGTCGAGAAACGGCGTCAGCCACTCGGCGACGACGGCGGGCGGCGGCGAACTGAGCTGCTTGGTCATTACAATGGTATGGGCGCGGTGTGCCCTCACCCCGCGTTCGCCGCCCGCGCCTCGACCGTCCGCATCACTCCGGTCGCGTGCAGCCGTAGCGCGCCCTCGGGATCCAGCCCCTTCGCCCGCGCCGCCGCTGCCAGTTCAAAGAGCCGCCGGCCCAACTCCGTCTCGTCGAGCTCCATACCGAGCGCGCGCACGCGGGCCGCATCCACCGTGCCGTCGGCGGGCAGGTTACTCTTTTCGATCTGTTTCCACACTGCCTCCGCGAACATCAGCGCCGGCAGACGTGGCGGCAGGTCCTTGAAAAATTTCCCGTCGGCGGCCGGGCCGTTTTTCTTCTCCTGGGCCTTGATCTCGTCCCATTTTACCAGCACCTGTGCCGATGTTTGCAGCTTGTCAGTGCCGAAAACGTGTGGGTGCCGGCGGATGAGCTTCTCGTTCACCTCGCGCGCCACGTCGTCGAGGTTGAACTTGCCCGCCTCCTCGGCGAGCTGGGCGTGAAACACGACTTGGATGAGCACGTCGCCCAGTTCCTCCCTCATGTGCGGCAGGTCGAGCCGGTCAATCGTGTCAATCAGCTCGCTCACTTCGTCAATGAGGCAGCGTACGAGGCTCGCGTGGGTCTGCTCTTGGTCCCACGGGCAGCCGCCGGGGCCGCGCAGCCGCGCGATGGTCTGGCGAAGTTCGTCGAGGGCGCTCATGGGGGAACGCTGCCGGTGGAAAGCGTGGAAGACACGGAAAATTTTCGGCGTTGGCTTCCGCACGTGTCAGGTGTTCCGTGAGCGGCAATGTCCGACAAGCTCACCGAGATCATGGCCTGGAAGCGGCGCGAGATTGCCGCGCTCGTCCGGCCCGTGGCAGAACGCGAGCTGGCCGCACTCCACGCGAGCCTGCCACCGGTGCCGTCGTTCCCTGCCGCGCTCCGCCGTGCCGACGGGCGTTTCGCTGTCATCGCTGAGATTAAGCGTCGCTCGCCCTCCGCCGGCGACATCAAGGCGGGCATGAATGCGGTGGAGCAGGCCCGGCGCTATCAGACCGCCGGGGCCGACGCGCTCTCCGTGCTCACCGACGGGAAGTTTTTCGGCGGCGCGCTTGACGACTTGCACGCGGTCACGACGCATTTCCGTGCCGAGTCGCCAGCCCGTCCCTGCATCCGCAAGGATTTTATGGTGCATCCTGTACAAGTGCTGGAGGCCCGTGCGGCGGGCGCGAGCGCCATCCTTATCATTGTGCGGGCGCTCAACGACGACGAGATCAAAGCGCTTCAAGCCGCCGCCCACGTTGCCGGGCTGGAGGCCTTGTTCGAGATTCACCACGAGGCCGAGCTCGCCCGCGCTGTTGCCCACGGCGCAAAAATTATCGGTGTCAACAACCGGGACCTCGCCATCTTCAAGACCGACCTTGGTCTGAGCGAGCGGCTCATCCCGCAGTTCCCACCTGATGTGATCGCCGTGAGTGAGAGTGGTATTTTTACCGCTGCCGATGCCGCGCGTGTCCGCGCCGCAGGCGCGCATGCCGTCCTCGTTGGCGAGGCGCTGATGAAGGCCGCCGACCCCGGCGCGCTGATCGCGGAGTTCCGCCATGTTTGAGCATCGTTCCCAACCGCTCCTGCCGCGCCGCAAATTTGTGCATCGTCTGCTGCGCAGCCTGGCGTTTGGCTTGGTGCTGCTGGTGTTCTCCCTCGGCGGTGGCATGGCCGGCTACCATTATCTTGAGGGGTTGCCGTGGCTCGACGCGTTCCTGAACGCGGCGATGATCATGTCTGGCATGGGGCCGGTCGCCACGCTGCAATCCTCAGCAGGCAAGCTCTTCGCCGGCTGCTACGCGCTCTACTGCGGCATCGCGCTCATTACAGCGGCAGCGGTGATTCTTTCGCCCGTGGTACACCGCCTGTTTCACCGCTTTCATCTCGAGGAAGAAAAAAAAGATTAAGCTATGGCGCTCACCCCTACTACCACGCGCGACCTGCTTGCCAAGCTCGGCCACATACCGAAGCGCTTCCTCGGGCAAAATTTCCTCGTGGACGGCAACATCGTCCGCAAATCGCTCGAACTCGCCCAAGTCGGGCCCGGCGACACCGTCGTCGAGATCGGCCCCGGTCTCGGCACGCTCACGACCGCGCTGCTCGAAGCGGGTGCGGACGTGTGGGCCGTCGAGAAAGACCGCACGCTCCACGCCTATCTCACCGAGACGCTCGCGCCGCGTTTTCCACAGACCTTCCATCTCACCGAAGGCGATGCCGTCGAGCTGCCGCTGGCAGGCCTGACCCAGCCTGCATTTTATGCCGTTGCCAGTACCTGCAAAATTGTCGCCAACCTTCCCTACGCCATCTCGACCCCGTGGCTTGACGCCGTGCTTTCCGGTCCGTTGCCCGTCCGTCTGGTGCTCATGCTCCAGCTTGAGGCCGCACAACGCTACACTGCCGCGCCCGGCACGAAGCAGTTCAGCGCCATCTCCATCGCGCTCCAGTCTGCCTTTGAGGTTGCGCCTGGCCACACCGTCGCCGCTGCATGTTTTTTTCCCCGGCCTGACGTGGATTCGCACCTTCTGCACCTTGTGCGCCGGCCCGCTCCGTTCACCTTTGCGCCAGAAACGAAGGCTCTCATCCGCGCATGTTTTCAGCAACGCCGCAAACAGCTTGGCGCGCTCCTGCGCGACCGCCTGCCCGACGGTGGCCGGGCGTGGTTTGCCCTGCTCACCGTCACCGGCCTTGGCCCGCGCAGCCGCCCCGAGGAGATACCGGTTGCGTTATGGCAACTATTGCGCGTGCCGCCCGGTTTTGGCTGATTCCAACGGTCCGATGTGTGTGCGATAACCCTGTTGCTCACGGCAGCACTTGCAAGTCTGCCAGTGGCATTCGCACGTGCAGGCCCTGCTGGAGTACGTCCACGGCAAGTATGATGCCCTTGGGATTTACGGGATCGTCCACAATACCTTCCAGTCCACGCAGCGGTCCGCTGACAACGCGTACGCGCGAGCCGCGGTGGATGAGCGGGTGCAGGCTCAGCTCTAGACCGGAGGCGACGATGAGCCTCACGTCAGCGAGTTGGCGTAGGAACCGAGGCGCGTCCTCAACTGCGATGACGCGTGCGAGCAAGTCCTGCTGATAGACGCGGCTTTTCCGCGTCGGCCCGATACGTGCAAAGACGTAGCCGGGAAACAGCGGCTTGGTGAAGCGTTTTATCTGCGCGCCGTAGCGACGCACGCTGGCGATGAGCGGCAGGTAGTGATCGAAGCGTTCGGCGACGAGCAGGGTGGCAAATTTTTTCTCGCAGCGCGGCCGGGTGTGGCAGACGTGCCAAGGCGTCTCAGTGGGATCAAGCGGGGCGACGTCGCTCACGATTTGAGCAGAAAACGCACGGCGGCGAAGTAGCCTTCCAGCCCCAGCCCGGCAATGACGGCGACACAGGCGGGTGCGGTGAGTGAGGTGTGGCGGAAAGCTTCTCGCTTATAGATGTTCGAAATGTGGACTTCGACCGTTGGCAGGTGCGCGCCGAGCAGCGCATCGCGCAGCGCCACGCTGGTATGGGTGAACGCGCCCCCATTGATCACGAGCCCATCGCATTTTGCGTCGGAGAGCTCCGATATTTTGTCAATCAGCTTACCCTCGTGGTTCGATTGGAAGAACAGCAGTTCGGCGTCGCCCTTGAACGCGGCGCGCAGTTTTTTCTCGAGGTCGGCGAGGGTGGTGTGGCCATAAATCTCCGGCTCACGTTTGCCGAGGCGGTCGAGGTTGGGGCCGTTGAGGATGGCGATGCGCTTCATTGCGGAAACAATTCAGAAGCCACGGAACCAAGAAAGTCAATTCTGAGGCTAGTTCATGGTTTCTTGGCTTTTGAATTAAAATTCACAGCGGGTTGTCTGTGGCGATGAACTCCCACGGGAGCCCGAATTTTTTTGCCAGCTCAGCGGCGAGCGCCTTCACGCCGTGGACCTCCGTCGCGTAGTGGCCGCAGAGATAGAGGTTGAGTCGCTGTTCCTGCGCGACGTTGAACCACTCCTCGCGCAGCTCGCCGGTCACGAGCGTGTCTGCGCCAGCGACGGCGAGCTGCGGCACGGCGCTGTTGCCCGCGCCGCTGCAAAACGCCACGGCGCGCGGCGCGGCTGAGCCGCACTCGATGGCGATGACGCGTCCGTAAAGCTGCTCCAGCTTCGCGCGCAGCTCGGCGCGCTTCACCTTGGCACGGACGAGGCGGCCGATGGACTCGCCTTCGTGCAGGAGGAACGGCTCGGTCTTTTTCCAGCCGAGCGAACGGGCGAGTAAGGCGTTGTTGCCGATCTCGGGGTGGCCGTCGAGCGGCAGGTGATTGGAGTAGAGCGCGCAGTTGCCGCGCACGAGCTCGGCGACGCGTTCATAGGCGGGGCCGGTGAGCGGTTGCGGCGCGCCCCAGAACATACCGTGGTGGACGATGAGAAAGTCTACCCCGGCGGCGACGGCCCGCTGGAACGGCACGAGGCCGGCGTCCACGGCCGCGCCGATCTTGGTCGCGCGGCCGTCATTGGCGACCTGAAGGCCGTTGATCGCGCCCGGCGCGTCCTTGAACGCGGCGCGGCGTGTGCGGGTGTCGCAGTAGGTGACGAGGTCGGTGAGGGAGGTCATGCGGGCAACTTGGCGGGTGGCCTGAGTAAAGCATCACCAAAATTTCCACCAAGATTTCTTCCTGACGATCTCATCTCCTTCGTCGCTCTGCGAATACTCGGTTGCCGACGTGTAGACTTCACCGTCATCACCTTGAGCTTTCGCGCGAAGGTGCTTTGCCAGCAGAACCGCCTTCTCAATAAATTCTGGCTCAGGATTTTTGGTCTGGAGTTGACCATCTGACCACCAAAACCGGGTCACATATCCCGTCTTCGGGCTATGCCACTCAGCGCAGTCTTCGTCGTTGTCGGAAGGATAGTAGAATTCAGCATTAGCTTTGACCAAAGCGATGAATTCCTCTTTCGAGATGTCGTTGCCGACATCACACCAGTCTTGCCTCCGAGTAATGTGAAGGTCGTAGCCCATGTTGGACTAATGCAAAAATCGGAGCGTCGAGTCACTGCAAGCAAAAGAAAAAGATTTTGAGTCGAAAAGTGTAGGGCATCCTGCGCTTGCACCGGGCGGCGCGGGTGTTTGCATTTCAGACATGAGCCGAGCTGTCGCCGCGTCCGTCGTGTCCGCCACTGCCGTTGACCTTATCGAGGCGGCGGCGGCGCGGTTTCCGGGGCGGCCGTCGTGGGACGACTATTTCATGGCGACGGCGGTGATCCTCTCGACGCGCTCGCCGTGCGAGCGGTTGCACGTGGGCTGCGTGCTGGTGAGCGGCGGCGCGCGCAAGCACCGCATCATCGCCGCCGGCTACAACGGCTTCCTGCCCGGCACGCCGCACCTCTCGCGCGTGCGTGATGGCCACGAACAGGCCACCGTCCACGCCGAGCAGAACGCCGTGTCCGACGCCGCGCGGCGCGGCAGCCCACTCGATGGCGCGGTGGCCTACGTCACGCATTTCCCGTGCATCAACTGCGCGAAGATTTTCGCCGCCGCCGGCATCGCCGAGGTGCGCTACCGGCACGACTACAAGAACGACGCACTCGTCGAGCCGTTGCTGGCCGACGCGGGCATCAAGGTGGTGCGGCTCTGAAACGTGGCTGAATTTTCCCCCTGATGCGCCACCGCCGCCCACGTTCCGCTGCCAACCGGCCCGCACTCGCCGGTTCGCTGCTGCTGGCCCATCCGTCGCTACGCGATCCGAATTTCCGGCACACCGTGGTATTGCTCTCGGCGCACGACGGTGGAGGCGCGATGGGGGTTGTCCTCAACCGGCCGCTGACGCGCAAGCTGGGCGGCCTCGGCGGCGACTTCGCACTGGGCCCGTTGGCGGACGTGCCGTTGTTTGCTGGCGGGCCGGTAAGGACGGAGCAGCTCGTGCTGTGCGCGTGGCAGCCACAACCGGAACAGTCAGCTTTGCAGATTGTATTTGGCCTCGACCCGGAGAAGGCGGCCGAGCTACACGGGCAACCGGGCGTGAGCGTGCGCGGTTTTCTCGGCCACGCAGGCTGGTCAGGCGGGCAGCTGGAGAACGAGCTGAAACAAAAGGCGTGGGTCGTCTGCCCCGTCACCCCGGACGCGATGGCGGGCGATACCGGCGAGCCGCTCTGGCGCGGCCTGCTGGGTGGCCTCGATCACGAGTGGCGGTTGCTGGCCGACGAGCCGGATGACCCGGAAAAAAACTAACTCTGTAACGGGCTTTGGAATTGCGCTACCGTGCCGATTTCATACTCTCCGGCCCATGACGAACACTTCCTCCATCAACCCTCCTGACCCCGCCGCGTTGACGGTCGCATCGGTTCTCATCGTGGACGACGAGGGGCCGATGCTGGAGATATTCGCCGAGGCCTTGCGCGGCAGCTTTGACGTGACCACGGCCAAAACGGCGCGCGAGGCGGAATTCCTGCTGCGGAAGAAAAATTTCAAGGTCATTGTGTGCGACCATCTCATGCCCGGTGGCAATGGCATGAGCCTGCTCGTGCGTGCGCGGGAGGAGTATCCGCAGATGCAACGTATTCTTGTGACCGGCTACATGAAGCCGGAGATGCTGCTGCGCAGCGTCAACGAGGCGGCGCTGTTTCGCTATCTGCTCAAGCCGGTGCCGCTTGGCGAACTCCTTGCCGCTGTACACGAGGCCGCGCGGCTGCATGATCATGCCGTCGTCGTCGCCCCGGCCTGAGCAAGGTGGGGGGCCGTGTTCGGTCGGGCCGCCGCTGGTCGGCGTGCCGTTACCCAGCGCCCGAGCGACGCGGCGGCAAGCCCCAACCTTATCGCGCGGAGGCAACGGACTGAGGCTTTAATTTCTTACGCAGATAAGGTGCGGTGGGGCTGTGTTTCATGCGAAGCAGGCCGGCGAGCTCGCCTTGGTAAAGCAGTTCGCCGCCATCGGGACCGCCGACGGGACCGAGCTCGACGATGTAGTCGGCCTCGGCGAGAAGATCGAGGTGGTGTTCGATGACGACGACGGTGTGGCCT
>CAIQBC010000075.1 GCA_903869955.1 uncultured Opitutia bacterium | reverse complement strand
CCGAATCGACGTCGGTAATTTGGCCGAAATGAGGTCGTAGGAATATTGCTCGGATTTGGCCTTGTTAAAATGAAGGGTGCGATCCGCGGTCAAACCGCTTCGCTTCACCCCGTCAGCGCTCGCCGGAGCGCGCGCAGTTCGTCGTCCACGTCCTCGGGCCGCGCCACGGTCTGCGCGATCTCCTCGCGCAGCAGCTGCCGGTAGCGTTTCCGCAGCCGGTGGACCGCGACGCGCACCGCCGGCTCCGTCAGTCCCAGCCGCCCGGCCAGTTCCGCATAGGGCAGCTCGCTTCGGTCGCCGGTGAGCGAAAAGCGTAGCGCGGCAAACAGCTCTGTCTGCCCCGCCGCCGTGTAGTCGGCGTGCAGGCGCGCCGCCACCGTGTCGAGCAAGGTGACGCTTACGGTGGTGCGTGCGGGCCGGGAACTCGTCGTGTCGGTGCCGGTCTCGCCCAACCGGCCCCGCATTCTGCCCAGCCTCCAAGGTGCCTATCCGCCGTACTTTATTTACGGTCCCCTCGTTTTTTCGCCGGCTACGGAGGACTTCATCGCCGCGGTGACCTCGGGCACGACCGCGGCCGCCGTGCATACCACTCTGGAATCAACCCACAGTTCGCTCGCCATGCGCCGCAATGATCCCCCGGCGTTCGCGGGCGAGGAGCTCGTCGTCGTGCCGTCGCCATTTTTTCCGCACCAGCTCACCAAGGGTTATTCCTCGCCGGCTGGTCGCGTCGTCAAGGCGGTCAATGGCATCCCGATTAAAAGTCTCCGTCATCTGGTCGAGGTGTTGCGTGACCTGAAGGACGAGTTCGTCACCTTCGAGTTTGACGCCCGCTACTCCGAGGCCCCCGTCTTCCCCCGGAAGGAGATGGTCGCCGCCACCGAGGAAATCCTGAACGACAACGGCGTCCGCGCCCAAGGTTCGCCCGACATGCTCGCCGTCTGGAACACCCAGCCCCCACCATAGGGCGTCTGTCTCCCCGACGCCGTTTCACTCCTCGCATTCCGGTCGTATGCCCGCTCTCGTGGCTGAGCGCGCACTCCACGACAGAGCGGATATGTGCGGACCGCGCCTCGCGGCCCTCGATGTTATGGTCGGTGTTGATTTGGATCTGCATCCCGGGATTTTCCACCATCCGTGCTCTTCCGTCTATGGGGCAAAGGCCCACCGGGGTTGCCCTGAAGGCTTCCTGCTTAAACCATCAAGCCCCAAGGCCGGCCTCCGCCCACCCGCGCCCTACGGCGCGGGTCTGCCCGCCGCCTGCTTCAAACCGAACAGGTGCTTGTCAATTTTGTTCGCCACGATGACCCCATAATTGATGGTGCCCAGCCAGCCGGACATGATGATGCCCACGCTGCCGACATGAAACAGGCCGGGCAGTTTCTCCGACAGTTCCATCGAGACCTTCAGCCCCTCAAACTTCGTGCCAAACGACGTGCCGCCGAGGTGCGTGGTGTAGCGCTCGATGGTGCGCGGCGTTGCCGCCTCCATCCAGTCAATCTTCGCCCGCACGCCGGGGATGTAGCGCTCCAGCGCCGCCACCGACTCGTCAATCAGCCGCTGCTTTTCGCGGGCGTAATCCTCCTCGCTGAGCTTCGTCCAGTCCGCGTGGTTGCTGTTCAGCGAGACGACCACCGTGTAGCGGTCGGAGCCGGGGCGCGTGTCGGGGTAATAGACCGAAAACGTGCGGCTCGTCGTGTGAAAGTCCGTCAGCTCGGCGCTGCTGAAGGTGGGGTTGGCCGAGGTGAACACCAGGTCGCCGATGTGCGGAATGCTCTCCCCCTTGCGGATGCCGAGATACACCTGGCACGAGCTGTGGTTGATCCGCACGGCCTGCGCGGCCGCGAGGTAGTCGGCCTGTGCGGGCAAAAAGCTCTCCTCGCCCGCCAGCCGCAGGACGGTGTTTTTGATGCTCGCGTTGGAGAGCACCGCCTTGGCGCGGATGATCCGTCCGCCTTTCGCCACGATGCCGGCGGCGACTTTCCGCCCGTCGCGCTCCTCGATGAGGATCTTTTCCACCAGCACCTTCTTGCGGCACTCCACCCCGTTCTTTTTCAGCTCGGTGACCATTTTCTCGATGAGCACATCGGAGCCGCCGCGGAACGTATAGACCCCCGCGCCCATGAAGTTGGAAAACACGATGCCGTAGGTGATGGCCGGATCGTCGGTCGTCGAGCCGTTGGCGTAGGCAATCGGCTCCATCAGCAGCCGGTGGACGTCGCCCCGGCCGGGAAAAAACCGCTCAAACATCGCGCCGGTCGTCTCCGGGTTGTGGTCATAAAAATTCATCGCGCGCAGGTGGTCGTAGAATTTTTCCACCAGCGCGGGGTCGAGGTGGAATTTTTCCACCAGCACCCGCGTGTAGTCCTCGCGCGTGAACGTGGTCCAAACGTCCATCTGCGGGTTCACGAAGCGGATGTCCTTGAGCGGCACGATGGCGTCGGCGATTTCCTTCGTCCAGTATTTGCGGCACGACTTGACCATGCCGACCGGGAAGCCGTGCAGGGAGATGTCGAAGATGTGGCCGCCCTTGCGCGTGAACCAGGTGGCCAGCCCGCCGAACTGGTAGTGGTGCTCCAGCAGGAGCACGCGGTGGCCGGCCTTGGCGAGGACGTTGGCCCCCGTCAGGCCGCCCAAGCCGCTGCCGATGACGATCACGTCATACTCGTCCGCGACACCTTTGAGCCAGTCGTAAGCCATGTGGAGCGGTCATGTGAAAACGCGCCGCGCCCGAGGGCAAGGGTTTTGCTGCGACCAACCACGCAACCACCAGCCAGGGTCAATCCCCGCGCTTTCCCGACGCAGATTTTTTTCCTCCGGCCACCGCCGGCGGCAGAATCGCCCCGCTTTGGAGCGCGCGCAAGAGCTGCGCCTCCTGCTCGGCCGGGAGCACGCCTGCCACCATGTGACCGGCGAGCTGGCGGATGCCGGCCGCTTCCGTCGCGCCGAGCGGCAGCCTCGCGCACATCGTGCGCACCAGCGCCACGAAGGTGTTGCCGTTGTAATTCAAAAACGGGGCCTGCCGGTGACACGCTTTGCAAAGCGTGATCACGTCAGCCAGCCCCGACGCCGCGCCCGCGCCGGAAGTCGCGCCCTCGGCGACCATCTCGGCCATCATCGAGAGCGGCCTCGGCCGCTTCGACGCAAAGGGCGTGCTGCACTTCAACCCGGAAAGGAGCGCCCAATGAGCAGCGGCACCACCGTCCTCATCACCCGCGACGATTTCACGCCGCTGCTCGCGCGGCTCGAAACGGCCGCGCAGGCGCAGGGTCTCTCCCTCGTCATGGGCCGCGCGGTCGGCGTCCTGGTCAAGGGCTGGCTCGTTGACCTCAACGAGGAGCGCCACAAATACGGCCGCAACTACTACCTCCAGGCGTCGCGCAGCGTGACCGTCAACGCCGTGCCGCAGGGCGCGGCCGTCAGCGTCACGCAGACCGGCCTGCGGCAGCGGCTGCTCGGCGGCCTGATCGTGCCGAAAAACGGCCACAAATACCTGACCGAGCCGGCCTGCCCTGAAGCCTACGGGATGCGCGCCCGCGAGTTTCACGACCTCGATTTCGCCATCGTGCTCGACGAGAACGGCGCGCTGCGCCCCGCGCTCGTGCGCCGCGTCAGTCAGGCGATCTCCTTTGTCCGCCGCAAACGCGGCGGCGGCACCGTCAAGACCAGCGTCAAGCCCGGCGACCTGCGCGGCGGCGAGGTCATGTTCTGGCTCATCAAGCAGGCCAACCAGAAGGCCGACCCGACCGTGCTGCCGCCCGGCCCGCTCCTGCTTGCCACCGCCCTGGAGGCTGGCCGCCGGCGTCTCGACCGCCTCGACGCGCGCAGCGCCGGCAACAACTGACCATGTCCTCTTTCGTTCCCACGCTCACCCTCATCACCGCCCTCAAAACGGTGCTCGAAGCCATCCCGCTGCCCGGCGGCGCGGACGGCGAGAAACTTTTTGAGCGCGTGGACTTCCACGAAAACAAAAAGCTGAAGGAGGCGCTGACCGACCTCATCATCGTCAAGCAGCGCGTCTGCATCATCGTGCCGGGCGGCGACGGCTACACGAACGTGAAGGAGGCCCGCACCATCCGCAGCGTGCGGCACTCGACGCTCGACCTGCTGATCGCCGACCGCTCCTGGACAAAGGGCGGCTACGACGCGCTGGTCGGCGGCCCGAAGAACGTCGGCATCCTGGCGATGAAAGACCTCGTCGTGAACACACTCGCGGACAACCCGCAGCTCGCGACCGGCGACCCGCTCACGCCGCTGCCGTGGGTTGTGCTCCAGCCGGAGCAGGGCGCGGAGATCACCATTGCCGACGCCGTGGCCAAGGACACGCCCGGCCGCGAGTGCTGGGTGCAAGGCTACAGCACGCCGGCCGGCCAGCGCGTGCTCACGCCCACGCGGGCGTGGACAGAATAATTTTTTACCGTCCCAACCCAACCACCACCAACCCACCACCACCATGATCCAGAAACGCACCGTCATCGGCGCTCACGCCTTTTTCTTTCCCGACCAGGCCGCCTTCACTGTCCCCGGTGCCGGCACGGCCTCCCGCACCAGCAAACCCGGCGCGACTGATCCCGCGTGGATCGACGCCGGCGTGTCCGACTGGGACATCCAGAACACCGGCAAGGTTTCCGACTTCAT